>CAMBTV010000280.1 GCA_945870835.1 Chitinophaga pinensis | reverse complement strand
AAAGTAAAAGCACTCTATTCCAAAGGAATTTCAAGAATTAAATATCAAATTTTTATTTAACAGAAAAGCAAAAACAAATTATTTAATCATTTGATTGATTATGGATTCAATTTGATTAAAACCATTACCAAATAGGCGCTTACGACTTTTTTAGGCTCACCTATTTTATCTTGCTAAGAAATTTCCGTTGTACGGTATATTCAAAAAATCTTTTATCAAATTGTGTACGGCGCTTTTCTAACAACTCATCTTGAGTACCACTGTAAACCATAAATTTTTTGTTGATCATCAACACCATCGCTGCCCGCAAATTATTTTGAATTTTTATAGGTTTCTTCTCTATTTCCATTACTTGGTTCATCTGATTAACGGATGTCATCATCTCCTCCATACTATTTTTTATTATAAGTGCTAGTAAGTTATTTTCAGCTTCAGTTAAGTTGGCTTTAAATGATTGTTGGTTTTGAATTAAATTTTTCGAATCTTTATTGGATTCTAATTTGAGCGATAGCATTTTTATTTTTTCGCCCATCCTTTTAAATTGAAAAATAAAAAATCCACACAATAGTAAAAAGAAAGCGAATGCTATTGTAGCTATTAATTGTTGTGATCTATTTGCTGGACTTTCTTTTTTAGTAAGAGGTAAATAAATCGGAATATTGGGGTCTAAAATGTCTGCATCACCAAATGCTATGCTATCGATTTCACCATTTTCGCAATTTAAAATATGTATCGAACTGTCTTTATTAAAGTAAAGTTTATCAAAGGGCTTATAGGTTGAATTAAATAGATAGATATTTTTTTCCCGGGAAATATTTTTGAACTTATTATTCTTGAAATCAAAAAGCTTAAATTCTCCTTCTAAATCTAGTAAAAGTCCTTGTTGGGTATTAAATGCTGCCCGATTAAACTCTTCAAAGTTTTCTAATTTGGCCACTAGAGCTTTGTTAAAAAGCATTGGATCATTCCACCAGGTTTTAGTTACAAGATCAAGGCACTGTACATAAAAGTTAGGATCGTCTTTCTCAGACTTATTCCCAGCTATTATGTAAGGATTTTGGTAAATTAAATAAATTTTCTTGTTAGCGACATCATGGTAAAATTTTACAGAATTGGTATTAAAGGGTACTGGTTTTTTTGTATTAATAATATACCAAACACCATTTTTTTCATCATAACTTCTCAAAAGACCATTGTCTATCCAAAATCCATATCCTCCCAAACTTAATAAAGTATCTTGGTATACGAAATTGAAAGCTTTAAAATTGTACCCTTCATAACATGTTTTATCTAATCTTATTGGATTTTTGCCCGGATTGATTTCATAAAGTTTTCCTGAACCGTCATTTTGAATGACTAGTTTATTTTTAAACCATAGATAGTGGTGAGCATTGTAATTATTGCAGTTCTCTTTATCCAGCAGGGAAAGAATTTTGAGTTCGAATTTAGTAGGGTTTATAATTACTCCTTTAGATTGACTATTCTGTAGGTTTTTAATTAGACTGTCGATAGCTTTTTGTGATAGAGCTAGCTTAGGAAAAATGGAAACAAATAATACTGCAACTCCAAAAAATAAGAATTTAGGATACATAGGTATAGAGGGTGTCGATTAATTTCAAATTTATGATATATAATTAATATTCATTTCATTTTATGATAAATTTTTAATTGTGAAATTGCCATTCTTGCAGATGTAGAATTTCTATAAATAGTAGTATCATTTTAAATAGCGCATAGAGGGGGGGGGCATAGTAATTTATTTAAATATGAAAAATATATAACACATATATGTACTATATAAGATACTGTTTCACATTTAATTATACGATCAATTAAAAATCATAGCCAAAGTGTTAATTAAATAATATTGTGCTATTTCAGTTCTGAAAAACTACAATAAATTTAATTTTTAAAAAATGTGACTACTTTGAAGCAGGTAGTAAAAATGAACTGAATTAGTGAGTAGTAAATGCTGACGATTGATGGTAGGTATTCGTTGTAAAACCATCTGATTTTATTACATTTTGAGGGCATTTTGAATAATTTAAAAGCGTATAAAAATCCAATATTGTGCTTGATGATTTAGAGTTATATCTGGCAGCGTCCTCCTTAAAAAGAAAAAAGTATTCTGCTGCAAGGGAGCTTTACTTGAAGGTGAATGCAAGAAATGAATCTGCAGAAGCTTGGCTTGGCATGAGCTTTTGTAAATTATACCAGTTGGCAGAGGGTTTAAAAATTGATGGCGTAATCGAATGTTTTAAAAAAGCAAAATTGATTAATCCAACTCTTCAAACTACCATTGAGGATGCATTTATTAAAAGATGCCAAATTGTTAAAATTGCTTATGTGAATTTTTACAACGAAGCACTTAAGCAACAAATTAAAGAGAATAAAAAAGTAACTGCAACCTTGCTGCTTACAGGTGGTCAACTGCAGGAGGAGCCAAGCGATAACAAAGAATTTAGCTCATTTGTAGAGTTAGGTAACAAAGGCGATGGCGTTGCTAATTTTGATTTGACGTTAGGAATGGATAGATTTTTGGAAGAAATTTTATTGAAATTTAATGAAATTGACAATGCTGTAAGGATGAATGTAGATAAGGCTAGTAAAGCCTTTAAAGCATATTTTCAAATGGAAATAACAGTAATAAAAATTGGTTAAAAAAACGGAATAGAAGAAAAGAATCAATAGTTATAAAAAAAGATAGATAGATCAAAATTTGATTTTATAATTAATTAAAGTTCATTTTAACTAATACCAATATCGATTTGAATAGTCGATTTAGAACTATATTTGTCTTAATTATTAAAAATTATCTGCGTATTTCTTTATGTTGATTTCAAAAGTAGGAATAATAGGAGCGGGTCCGGCGGGTGCAGCGGCTGCACTGCAATTGAACCAGTTGGGTATTGATTGTGTAGTGGTAGACAAGGCGGTATTTCCAAGAGATAAAATATGCGGTGATGGGCTTAGCGGAAAGGTAATTACCTGCCTTAATCGTATTGACCCTGAAATTGCTCTTCGCTTACAACAGGCATCCTTCAAA
>CAMBTV010000279.1 GCA_945870835.1 Chitinophaga pinensis | reverse complement strand
GTTTGACGCCCTCGAATAAAAAGTGCTAGAAATTTTAAATGTCAGCCGTTAAAAAATCAAGGCTGTCTGAGCGGGCATTTCCTTTAAAGAAACAAACTCTACTCGCGAGTTCCTTGATTTTAGGCTGACATTTAAAATTTCAGCCTTTTTATTCGCAGGATTGATTTTTTTTTGTTACTTTTTTTTATCAAGAAAAAAAAGTAAAAGCACTCTATTCCGAAAGGAATTTCAACCATAAATTGTTAACTTCATTTTTACCAAAAGCATCACCAAATGGGCGCTTACAACTTTTATAAATATCAACTAAATACTAATTTAAAAAATTATAAGCCCCTCAATATCAGTATTCAATTCAACTCAATATAACCAACTAAAAAGGGTTCGAAACTGATGTTTCGAACCCTTTTAATATAATTATTACAAAGTATTAAAATTATCTATTTACGTATATACATCACTTCCTTCACTAGTTTTACCGTTCTTGGAATATCAGGTAGATAAAGTGCCACTAAATTAGGAGCATAGTGCATCGGTGCATCTACTGAAGTAATTCTCCTAATGGGTGCATCTAGGTAATCAAATCCTTCTTTTTGAATACGATAGGTAATTTCTGAAGATACAGAGGCAAAAGGCCATTGTTCCTCAACAATTACCAATCGATTGGTTTTTTTAACACTTTCCAAAATAGTAAACCAATCTAATGGACGTATGGTCGCAAGATCGATCACCTCAGCCTCGATTCCTTCCTTTGCTAATTCTTCTGCTGCTCCCAAAGCAACTTTCATCATTTTATTGAAGGATACAATGGTTACATCCTTGCCTGTGCGCTTTACAAAAGCCTTGCCAATGGGTAATAAATATTCTTCTTCAGGAACCTCTCCTTTTTCACCATATAAAACTTCACACTCCATAAAAACAATAGGATCATCGTCACGAATAGCACTTTTCAATAAACCCTTTGCATCATAAGGATTGCTAACAGAGATTACTTTTAATCCTGGAATATTAGCATACAAAGCTTCGAATGCAGTAGAATGTTGAGCACCTAATTGGCCGGCGCTTCCACCAGGTCCGCGAAATACTATTGGGCAACCAACTTGTCCACCACTCATCGCCAACATTTTAGAAGCCGTATTTAAAATTTGATCAAGCGGTAAAACAGCAAAATTCCAGGTCATAAACTCAACAATCGGACGTAATCCATTTTGAGCAGCCCCTACCGCGATACCAGCAAAACCCAGTTCGGCAATAGGAGTATCAATCACTCTTTTTTCTCCAAATTCATCTAACATCCCCTGGCTTACTTTATAAGCTCCATTATACTCTGCCACTTCTTCCCCCATTAAAAACACCCGCTCATCTCTTCTCATTTCTTCCTGCATGGCTTCTCTTAAAGCTTCCCTAAACGCAATTTGTCGCATATACTTTGACGATTATTTGGTTAATGTAAACCCAATTGGGATTGATATATATTTTGGAATAAAATATTATAGAATGCAAATTTATTCTTTCAAAGTCAGATGAGCAAATTGAGTTAAAATTACTACCTACTTAGCAGTTGAAAATAATCATTTACCAAAGTCAATTGTCCTTCACTAATTTAAAAATACTCATTTTATCAAGCTTGAAACTAATAAAAACGGCTGGCTCTTGAAAGAGCCAGCCGTTTAATTTTACTAATTTTCAATAAATTATTGTGGTAAAAGTACTTGGTCAATTTTCATAATCACCCCATTTACAAAATTTTGATCCGTAGCAAAAGGATTCAACGGATTGATAATAACATTGGATGCGGTGCTATTTGCTAAACCTTTGAAAGTGGCAGCACCTACAAAAGGACCTACAAAAGTTGCTTGAGCTGTAATACCCGGATGCACAGCTACGGCTGTGTTTAACAGCGTTTTCATAGCCGTTGCAGTAGCAGGTAAATTAACTGAGTATACTCTTATTCCAGGAATGGATGTACCTAAAACATGGTAAACAACTATACCCTTAACTGTTTGAGCAGACAAAGCCCCATACAAAGCAGGGTTACTGAAAACATCAGGAGTAGACGCTAAAAACTGAGCAGTTGGAAAAGCACTTGCAGCTGGCATACCTTGAGAAAGCAATGCTTTATAAATTGCGCCAGTCAATAAGGTTTGAAAGGCAAGGTTGGTAGGTGCCAATACAGTTAAATTAACTCCAAAACTTTTCAATGCGGTTTGCAATTGAGAAGCCGCTCCTACGCCACTATCTGCTCTTATAATAGCAGCTTTAAGATAGGTCAAGTCGCTACTTGCTGAGATAGAATCCCAAATATATTTACTCGGTGGAGCTATTAAAGTGTACACTTTGTGCAATACCCCATTTGTAGCCTTTACATCGGCCGCAGTAACAGGAATATTGTTAACCCAAGCAGCTGAACCACGACGGCTAGGATAAGTCGTTAAGCGAACCAATGGATTAAAGGCTGGAGTTCCAGCAGTAGGGTTTAAAATTGTTGGATATTCAAAATTTGGAAAATTTGTAGAGATGTCAGTCGCATTGATTACTTGTGGAATAACATGATAACTAACCAATCCTGCAACCGTAGCAACAGGCAATGCATTAATTACAGCCTCACTTGGAATACCCGACAAGATAAAAGCATTATTAGTAGGTGCAAATACGGTATACCTAGCTGTAGTTGTGGCTAAATTAGGTAATAAACCTACCCTTGTAACCGCTGCCTTTAAAAATGAGAATTCTGAATTATCAAGCAAGGCTGCCAAAGTAACACCTTGGTCCTGAGTGGGAACCTTAATAGGAGTTGGGTCAAGCGGTGCTTTGTTACAGGCTGAAAAAAACAGCCCAATGGACAAAACCAAAATGCTTGCTGTTTTTATTTTATTAAATAATTTCATATTGATAAATTTTAAAAAAGATAAATAAATTTTTAGAATACATTGTATCCGAAACTGATATAATACAAACCTCCTATGATAGAATTACCAGCTCCATTTACATAATACTGATTTAGTAAATTGTTGGCTCCTAATTTTACCAATGACTTAATGGAAGGTAGTTTAACACTAAACTGAGCATCCACTGTATGAATAGC
>CAMBTV010000278.1 GCA_945870835.1 Chitinophaga pinensis | reverse complement strand
GAAATGATTAACAATTTATAATTTTATTTTATGCTACATCCTATTACGCAAGAGGTATTGAATTTATTCAAAGAAAATGGAGGGTCTATGTATGGTGGCGAGTCAGTGACACAGTTAGAGCATGCACTTCAATGTGCAGCATTGGCAAGAAAGCATCAGGCTAGTGATGAGTTAATAACAGCTTCCTTATTACATGACGTAGGTCATTTATTGCATGATTTGCCGGATGACGCTAGTGACAAGGGCATAGACGATCAACATGAATTATTAGGTGAACGATATGTTTCTCAACATTTTAAATTGGCAGTAGCAGAGCCAGTAAAATTACATGTATCAGCAAAACGATATTTGTGTGCTACAGAGCCTGGTTATTTTGAAACCTTGTCATTACCTTCTAAAGTTAGCTTAGAATTTCAAGGTGGTATTATGAATGAAGAGGAGGTAGCTTCATTTGAAAAATTTGAATTTTATAAAGAAGCGGTAGCGCTGAGACGATGGGATGATTTAGCCAAAGATCCTACTTTGGTTAGCCCTTCCATTGAATCCTTTACAAATGCAATTGAATCATCTTTAAAATAATTTTATGAAAATAGCAATGGTTGTATTTGATATGGCAGGCACTACGGTGGATGAAGGCAATGTAGTATATCGAACTTTACACAAGGCCATCGAAAAGAAAAGTCCAACTGTTAGTTTTGAGGATGTATTAAAGTGGGGAGCTGGAAAAGAAAAATTACAAGCGATTAGGGAAACTTTGAGTGGAAAAAATATAACACTGAATGAACAAACTATTCTAGAAATATTTCAAGATTTTTTAGGGCTTCTTGACAGTGCTTATGAAAATTTAACGGTCTTCCCTACCCGAAATACTGAAAGATTATTTAAGGAGTTAAGAGATTTTGGAATTAAAGTGGTATTAAATACTGGGTATAATAAATCAACCGCCAATTTGTTAGTAAAGAAACTTAATTGGGAGGAAGGTATGGATTTTGATTTATTAGTAACCTCATCGGACGTGAGTCAAAACAGGCCTAATCCTGATATGATTTTATTTGCAATGGATAAATTAAATGTTTTGGATGCAACTACAGTTATAAAAGTAGGTGATTCAACCATTGATATTGAAGAGGGTAGAAATGCTGGTTGTATTTATAATATTGGTGTTACCACAGGTGCACATAGCCAAACGGAATTGTTGACTGCAAAGCCTGATTATATTTTTGATGATATTTACGATTTAAAGGCGTTGGTGATTTCATAATCTGTATATCAAGAGATCTAATTTTATTTCGCTACAAAACCTGTTGATTTTGTGACAGGTTTTGTAGCGAAAATTGAAATCCAAAATAAATGATATGATTGAGCATACTTAAATAAGGAGGCTCCTATCAAAGCACTTTTTATATTAAGAATAACTTATAGCGAAGTAGATTAATAAGGTATTGATTAATATAAAAAATGAAAACATGGCTAAATTAATTAACCTAGTCATCTTTTTTTCGAATGGATCTATAATACCATCTTTAAATATCAATGAAGGCAAAATGCCTAACAATGCCATCATGGTAACTATCAATACAATGCAAAACGAATTGATAATTTCTGCTAAAGAAAAAATGTTGGTTGATGGCAATTTGGAAGCTAAAATATAACTGCCACCAGCCGCGGTAAAAAGTGCACCTACTGTATATCTGCTGGGGTCTGATGAAAAAGGTGCAATGAAGGTTACCAACACAGCAATATATAAAATTAAAAATAGTTTTAAAATAACAGATAATCCACCTTTATAAATTCTAACTGCCATTCTATATTGTGAAAAATCAGTTTTATAATTAGAAGAAAATTTTGGATTTCCTCTAGCTGATTTATAGGCATGTGGCTTTTCGATCAGTTTAATACCATTGTCTTTTTCATAGCCATTAACCATTACTCTTGAGCTTACTTTAGAATCATTGGTGTCTGGCTCAAAATATATATTCTTTCTGTCAATCCATTTATGTTCAATTGGTATAATCAAATCGTGTTTGTCAATAGGATACAGAGATACATCAAAGAATTGGGTGCTTTTTGCTTTAACGAAATATTGAATGTATTCAATATTGGTAATTGAGTCTATGTAACGGTCAACCAAATCACATTTTAAAATATCTCCGTTAATTATTGAAAAAGGAAGTTCATTTTTATGAGATAAATCTTTTTTTCCTAATAAGTCGACCTCATTTGGATTCCATTTAAACCACAAATAAAATTCATAAGACCAATAGGATTCTTTAATATTTAGGTCTTCAATTCTTTCTAGATAGGTTCCAATGATCACTTTTTTTGAATTCGGCGGTATTGAAAAACTTTCAAAGGTAGTTTTGCCTGTATCTGGACTTTTAGGATCCATGGTGTTTTTCATATTTTTTCTCACAGTCGTTGCCATATCCTTTATGGAATTGGATATTTTATATGAAAAAGCGATTCCTGAAATTAATATGCTGATTAGGATACTAATTAAAACTACATGAGATCGTTGCTTGTTTTTAAACATTTAATATTTTTTTCAGATTGAATTATTTTTTAAAGTTAAAATTATAATTTGAATTTCTGCAGAAAAGCAGCGCTTGTTTAATTCCTAATATCACTATAATATTAAATATTTTTTATATTTTAAATAAATTTAGAAGTTTACTATAATGTTTTATATAAAATTACTGTATCATATTTTTTGTTTCTTGGTTTGAATAAGCATTTATTGATGCTGATACAAAAAATAAAGTAGTTTTTTCATTAAATTATTATTTAGGCCAGATGAAATTCAAAGATAAATTTTGAGTATCGAAAAGATATATTAAATTGTGTATTAAAGTCAGTATAAAGTAAAAAATAAACAAGATAGTTCTTTTAAATATTTAGAACTGTCGCAGCAATTAAGTGAGCAATTGTACAATAGCTCCAAAATAAACGAAGCACAAAATATTGCTTTGGGAGAAGAAACCAAAGCCAAGGAATTGGCTGAACAAAAAGCCGAACAACAAAAGCAGCTCATTGCCATTTTTGTTTCACTGTTAATCGGTACCATTGTTGTTTACGTTAATGTC
>CAMBTV010000277.1 GCA_945870835.1 Chitinophaga pinensis | reverse complement strand
TAATAATTCATGCTGATCGTCTATACCCTTGTCACTAGCGTCATCCGGCAAATCATGCAATAAATGACCTACATCATGTAATAAGGAAGCTGTTATTAACTCATCACTAGCCTGATGCTTTCTTGCCAATGCTGCACATTGTAATGCATGCTCTAACTGTGTCACTGACTCGCCACCATACATAGATCCTCCATTTTCTTTGAATAAATTCAATACTTCTTGCGTAATAGGATGTAGCATAAAATAAATTATAAGTTGTTAATCATTTCTTCTGCAAAACCAAATGACATCGTCATACCATGTCCTCCGATACCATTTAAGATATAGACGCCCGCTTCAGGATTTAAAAATAAATCGGTTGCGCCATTGGTCATAATGGGATATACTCCATTCCAAGATTGTATCATCTCCCATTGATCTATGTGCATTAACTTTTTAAGGTAATCCAAAATCATTTTATTTATCTCCATCTTGTCAAAAGGGTCAAAATCTAAACCATATTCATGAGAATCACCCACCGTTAATTCACCCTCGTTATTTTGTGATACCATAACATGAATACCATATTTCAAATACTCAGGAATTTCCTCTTCAATTTTCAATCTTAATTTACTAAGTGAAGAAGAAGCAGTAAAACTTTTATAATGAAGCAAAGATAAGCCTCCACATACAGAAGCACCAATTTGATAACTAGGATCTTTGTGCTTAAAGCGCATCATTTGCAGCTTCGTCTTAATAATAGGCTGTTGTTTAAATTGTTCAGGATACAGTGTTTCAAAATCAGCACCAGAGCAAACACAAATGATATCTGCACTAAATTTTGTTTTGCCTGAATAAACAGCATTGGATGAAACACTGGTGATGGCTGTGCCCCATATAAAAGTAACCTTATACTTTTCATTTAAAAAATCGGGTAAGTTTTTAATGCCCTCCCTTGGGTCTATGATTGTTTCATCTTCACTTCTAAGCGCCCCCATTAAACCATCTTCATTAATACCGTTGTAATTTTCCAGAATCGTTTTAGAAGAAATTACAGAAACAGGTCTATTTTTTGATTTAAAAAAACTTCCAATCTCTTCCACTACATCCATTTCTTCTTGATTATAGGCTAGGTGTAAACTACCACAAGAATTATAGGGTATATGAGCTGTATCTAAATAATCAAGCCAAATTTCTCTCGTTCTAACAGCTCTGTTATATAACTGTCCATCAGGCTGACCGATTGGCCAAAGCATTCCGAAATTTCTTACACTAGCTCCTAAAGAAAATTGAGATTTTTCAATTACTGTTACTTGGTAGCCTTTTAGGGCCAAGGCTCTTGCCGTTGCTAGCCCTACAATTCCTGCGCCTACTACAATGGCATTTTGTTGACTCATGATAATTTTAGCTTTTTAAAATATGAATAATTAGTAATTGCCAATACTATAATTATACTGGATGTAAAAAACGCACTATAAACTAAAAAGGTTACCCAACCATAGTTGATATTATTGAAATTTTTAAAAAGTAAAACCAAAATACTACCTAAATAACCTGCTGCATCAGCCACATACATTAAAAATCCAATATTACATTTAATTTTAAAATAGGCAATCCATCTTTCAAAAAATAAGGTATGATAAGCGATGTAGGGCAAATACATTGAAAAACCTACAATGATCATCCACCATGTGGCAGATATTAATTGGTTATAAAATAAAATAGTTGATACCAATAACGTTGCTCCTCCAAAAAATATAATTAAGAAATTAATAAAAAAAGCAGTTCGATTATTTTTAATTAAAATCATGGAACCAATAATTACAAGAACTAGTACAGCAATCGGTATTTCTGAAATTACCAACATCGTTGGAATATTTTTCAATCCAATACTATTCCAAAATTCCACTGCAAAATTATCTCTTAAATCTCTAAAAATTGTCAGGCAAACATAAATCATAACCGACATGATAATACCAGGCGCAAATTGATTTAAAAAATGTGCTCTTTCAGCCTTATTCATTGGTGATCTCTCAGTTCTCAAGTTTTTATCTTCTTCATTGGGTGCGGATAAAGAATGTAATAAAAAAATACCAATAAATAAAATGGGTAGGAACAATAAAGCAGTGATAAAGGGCATCCACATTTCAGAAATACCCCAAACTGTAATCACATAATTACCTACTCCTTTAACAATGCCAGAAGAAACAATAAAGCTGGAGGCCATGGAAGCTCCTAATATTTCGGTATCCCTTCTGCCTTCAATATAACTAAATACAACTCCCCATATCATACCCAATGGCAAGCCGTTTAAAAACATAAAAGCTAAATTATAGGGGAAAGGAACGATCGCAAAAAATAGCAATGAAATCCATGAAAATGCCATTAATGATATTAATGTAATGGTTCTTTTACTGGCAGACAATTCAGATACTATTTTAATGCCAAAATATTTAGATATGGTATATCCAATTAATTGTGCAATAATCAATAATATTTTATAATCTACTCCCCATAAAATTTTGTTTTGAAACTGAGCTGCAGTAAAAGGTTTTCGAAAGGCATACATACTTAGGTAGGTAATAAATACCGCTACGGAGGCCTTTACAATAAATGCCAATTCTTTTTTAGATAGTCGATTGAGCATTTTATAAATGGATTGAAACCCTAAAAGGATTGTGAGCTATGGCATATTCAAATGCTTCGGAAACCTCGTCCAATGAAAAACCTTTCTTGATTAATTTTTCAAAGTCAAAGAATGTGTAATTCATTTCCATGAAATTTACCGCATTTAAAAAGTCTTCATTGTTATAATTATGCAACCCTTTAATAGTAAGTAAATTTCGAATAATATATTCTGCATTGATTGGAATGTCAGACTGAGGAAAAACAGCTCCTATCCATATGGTGACCCCTCCTATTTTTAGCATGCGAATCGAATTGTGCATAGCATCCACTGCACCAGAAAACTCAAGTACAATATCCACCTTGTGTTGTAAGACATCTGTTGGCAAACAAATTTCGGTGGCTCCAAATTGCTTCGCCACTTCAAGTCTTTCAGCACTTTCATCAACTGCTATCACCTTATTGGCACCCATTTTTGAT
>CAMBTV010000276.1 GCA_945870835.1 Chitinophaga pinensis | reverse complement strand
TAAATTAACAACACTATGTCTCCTCTTATTCTTTCAATCCCTTTGATATCGGCATTTATAGGGTGGTTTACCAATTGGATAGCCATCAAAATGTTATTTCATCCAAGAATCCCTGTTAAAGTATTAGGTCTAACATTTCAGGGTATTTTTCCCAAAAGACAGCGCCAATTTGCACAAAAATTAGGTAAATTAGTGAGTGAAGAGCTTCTTTCCTTTAAAGATATTGAAGCTAAAATCACCGATGGTAACAACCTGCAACAAGTAATGCCATTTGTTGAAAACCATATTGACAACTTTTTGCGCAATAAATTGGCCGCAGAAATGCCCATTATAAGCATGTTTATTGGCGACAAAACCATCGATCAGCTTAAATCAGTGTTTATGAAGGAGTTAGAATGCTTATTTCCAGTTCTCATGGCCAGCTATATGGAAAAACTCAAGCACGAGCTTGATTTAGAAGCCATTGTAACAGAAAAAGTAAGCAATTTCAGTTCCGATAAGCTGGAGGATATCCTTCAATCCATCATGTCCAAAGAATTCAAGTTTATTGAAATTATTGGTGCGGTATTAGGATTTTTAATTGGTATACTTCAGGTGCTTATAACCTGGATTGGCGGGTAATCTCCATTATTTTGCCGTTTAGCTATAAAAAAGTGCCCTTTTTAGCCTTTTTCAAAACTTTACCCTCAAAAAATTGTCATACTACCGCTTGTCCATTGTATTTATTGAAATCAATAAATTGATGGAAATTTGCATAAATCATTATAAATTAATAAGATGCGTAAAATAATAGTAATAATTACATTATTCGTTGGATTTTGCTTGAACAGCCTTCAAGCCCAGTATCCTGGTGCGAGAACAGGCGGTATGCCTACTGGCGCCCAAACGAATATTGGACATTTTTACGGTAAGATAGTAGACAGCAAAACAAACAAGGCGATTGATGCCATGACCGTACAGTTAACAGGCAATAAGTTTGATACCGTAACTAAAAAAATGAAGGAAGTGGTGTTGAGCACTCAAATCACCAAATCAAATGGAGATTTTAGCTTTGAAAACCTTTCTTTATTTGGCAACTTTAAACTAAAAGTTTCAGGACTAGGATTTAAAGCACTCGATCAAACCATCAGCTTTGGTATTAAAATGCCTCAGCCAGGTGCAACTCCAAATATGCAACAAATGATGGGTATGGCAGATAAAGATTTAGGAAACATCAAAATCACTGCCGATGCTACCGATCTTGGAAACGTAACGGTAACATCGACTAGTAAACCGCAATTTGAAATGGGTATTGATCGTAAAATTTTTAACGTAGATAAAAACTTGGTAAGCACTGGTCAGTCTGCGACAGAAATCATGAAAAACATTCCCTCTGTAAATGTAGATATTGATGGAAACGTTACTTTAAGAAATGCAGCACCTACAATATTTGTAGATGGAAGACCAACCACTTTGACACTTGATCAAATTCCTTCTGATATCATTGACCGCGTGGAATTAATCACCAACCCTTCTGCAAAATTTGATGCATCGGGTGGTAATGGTGGCATTATTAATATTGTATTAAAAAAGAATAAAAAAGTTGGTTACAATGGAGGCTTAAGAGCAGGTATTGATTCACGAGCTAAAGTAAATGTAGGATCTGATATTAATATCAGACAAGGCAAGGTCAATGCTTTTTTATCTGCTAACCTAAACCAGTTTAAATCAATTAGTAATAGTGCAACTACTAGAGACAACTTCTTTTCTACACCAAGCTATATCAGCAATACCGCAAAATCAATTAATGATGGTGGATTTAGTTTTATGAGAGGTGGTTTCGATTATTTTATTGACAACAGAAATACATTGTCGTTTGCGGGCAATTACAATACAGGCAATTTTGATTCTGAAAACAACCAAAAAGCAGACTCCACCATCAAAGGAGTTTACACTTCGTTCAATCAAATCTTAAGTGGCAACGCCTCAACCTCAAATAGTTTTGGAAGTCAATTAAGCTTTAAACACAACTATACAAAAAATGGCGAAAGCTTATCTGCAGATGTAAATTATAACGAAAGAAATAGCAATAATACCTCTAACGTTAATACACAAACCTTCTTTGTTAATAATACGCTTAAAGGATTTCCTTTACTACAACAAACCATTGGTTCAGGCAATTCTAGTAACATTACCGGTCAATTGGATTATGAAAATCCAATTACTGATGATAGTAAACTTGAAATGGGATTAAGAGGTACTGTTCGCTTAAACGAATCAGTATCCAATCAATTTAGATACAATCCGGTTACTGCAAAATATGATATGATTTCAAGAATCAGTAACAGTTTTAAATCCAATGATCAGGTATATGCTGCTTATGCGACGTATACATTTAGGGTTAAAAAAATAAGCTATCAATTAGGACTTCGAGCAGAGAGCTCAAATTATACAGGCACACTTTTGACTGCAACCGGAAAAGACTCAGCAAGCTTTACGGTGAAATACCCATTAAGCTTAATACCAACTGCATTTCTAACGTATAAACTTTCTGAAAAAGAAGATTTGCAGTTTAACTATGCTCGCCGTATTAATAGAGCAAATTTCTGGCAGTTAATTCCTTACCCAGATTTTTCAGATCCTCAAAATATCAGCGTTGGAGACCCTGGCATCAGACCAGAATTTACCAACTCATTTGAATTTTCATACAACAATGCGTATAAAAAAGGCGCTAACTTTTTAGCCACCGCCTTTTTCAAATACAGCACCGATTTAATTACTCGCTATGTTTATACGGGTAAGAATGAATTGAACCCTGCAGATACAATGCCTGTTTACTACAGCTCATACATCAACGCAGATAATAGTATCATTTTTGGATTGGAACTAAGTAATAAAGTGCCAGTAACCAAATGGTGGGATTTAACGTTAAGTGGTAATTTATTTAGTTCAAAAATTAATGCCACTATTCCAGGTCAAAATATTAGCAACGACGCGCAGGTTAGTTGGTTTGCAAAAATGAACAGTAGTTTTAAATTAAACAAAACGCTTTCTATACAATTAAGTGGCGACTACCAAGCTAAAACAATCCTTTCTCCAAATGTTGGAGG
>CAMBTV010000275.1 GCA_945870835.1 Chitinophaga pinensis | reverse complement strand
ACAAGCTTACTGTAACTTCAAAGGGTGGTTGCAAATCTTCAGACAGTTTGTTTGTAAAGATTTTAGTAGGCATTAAATTGCCCAATTTATTTTCGCCCAATGGGGATGGTATTAACGATCGATGGTTAATAAAATATTTAGATTCTTATCCAAATTGTAGTTTGCAAGTATTTACAAGAAGTGGACAGCTAGTGTATGAAACCAGGCGATACACTGATGCTACCGCCTGGGATGGGACTTTAAAGGGGAAGCCATTACCATTTGATACCTATTATTATATCTTACAACCAGGAAGTGGCAGAAAGTCAATTACAGGATATGTCACTATTGTAAAATAGGAATAATTAAATGAAGCAGAATTGATTAAAAAAACAACGATATTATTTTTTATTCTCTTAACAACTGGAATGGTTTTTTCTCAGTCTAAGCCATATTATTCCCAATATATTTTAAACAATTATATTCTTAATCCTGCAGTAGCAGGAATAGAAAATTATACGGATGTTAAATTGAGTTACAGAAATCAATGGGCTGGCATTGAAGGAGCGCCAGTTACCTCTTATTTTAGTGTTCATGGTCCTATTGGAAAGTCAGATTACAAAACTTCAGCTACTTCTTTTGAAGTGCCTGGTGAAAATCCTCGCGGAAAGAAATTTTCTGATAGGTATACCGCACCCGATGCTCACCATGGGTTAGGGGTTACTGCCCTAAATGATAAAACTGGTTTTGTTAATCGTTGGTCTACTTATGCTTCTTATGCTTATCATCAACCTTTGAGTTTAGCCACTACCTTGTCTGCTGGAGTAAATATGGGTGTTACAGGATTTAATTTGGATAGGACAAAAATTAATTTTGCTGACTTAGATCCCAATGACCCTGCCATCGGATTTATTAATGGAGATGTGAAAATTATTAAGCCTGAACTTGGCGCGGGGTTATGGCTTTATGGTGCTGATTATTTTGCAGGACTATCTGTTCAAAATATTTTACCTGGGGCTGTGAAATTTAATGCAGGGGCTACTGCCGGTAATTATTTTTCTCCTAATTATTTTTTAACAGGTGGTTATCGTTTTTTTCTAACGGATGAGGTGAGTGCACTTCCATCTGTAATGATACAATATATGCAACCCCAATTATATGGACTTCATTCCAACGTGAAATTACAATACCTCGACAAGCTTTGGGTAGGAGGGAGCTATCACTTTTCTGATCTAATCAGTGGCTATTCTGCAATGACAGGATTCAATGTATCCAATACTTTCAATATCAGCTATGCGTATGAAAATTCCATTGGTTCTCAGTACAAAATTTTTACAAAAAATACGCATGAAATAGTACTGGGTTTTTTGTTGGGAAATAAATACGGCGATTTTTGTCCTAGAAATGTTTGGTAATAGCCACAAAAAAATCAGTTAATAAAGTATATACTTAACTAACTGATTCTAAATTTTTTTATTGATTGAAATTTGAAAGCGCTTGTTCAACTTCTAACCAATCATGCAGATATTATATTAATTTGTAGGCCAATAGGTAGGTATTTTATTACGTAAAAAGGCAACGCTTCTTTCTAATTGATCCATTCCATCTACGCCATCTTCAATACTTATCCAGCTATCAAAACCTACTCTTTTTAATTCTGTAAAAATGGCATCATAGTCATTGAGTCCTTTTCCAATTTCGCCATGGCTTAATCTTTTAGCGTATCCAGCGGCGCCACCTTCTTCCTTTCTTAGGTCTTCTAAAGTACCTTCTTTTAAATAACGGTCACTTGCGTGCATGGTTACTACTCTGTGAGATACACGCTTCAGTAATTCAATAGGATCTTCACCTGCTAAATAGGTATTACTTGGATCATAGTTTACTCCAAAAAATGGATGCTCAATGCTATCTACTAGTTGGCAGAATACATCCATTTGTTGCGCAAATTCTGGATAAGTCCAAAAATCATCCTTGTAATGGTTTTCAAGAATCAATGTAATGTTTCTTTCTTCAGCGTAAGGAAGACATTCGTAAATACAATCAGCTGCTAATTTGACTCCATCATTAATTGATAATTCGGGTCTGCGCTGACCAGATAAAACTCTACAATAGCTGCCCCCTAAAGTATGTGTCATATCGATCCATTTTTTTTGCTTAGCAACTTCTATATCACGAAATGCTTTATCTGGATGAGTAAAATCAGGCGAACAGCACATCATTGGTATTGTTTTGCCATGATCTTCCACTTGTTTTCTAAATGGAAGCCAATTTTTTTCGTCACTCATTTCTAAAAATCCTGCATACCATTCTAATCCTTCGATGTCAAGTTTACAGGCAAGTTCAATCCATTCAGATACCTTCATTGTTCCATCTTTACACAATTGTTGCATGAAGGCTTTTGGAAATACAGCTATTTTAGGCATAGTTAATTTATTTGATTTTATTTATTTACTTGAATAGTACTTGCATCTTTAGGTGGATTACGACCTATAAATGGGTGTTGCTCTAATTCTACCACTTGTCCACTGATAGGGCCACATTCGTCTGCCAGCCAATAGATGGCAGCAGCTGCAATTTCTTTAGGCCATAGAATACGACCTGCTGGAGCGTATACGGATGGTAAGTCTTTGTACCAATCTTCAGCTAAGCCATGTTCTTTTTTTCTTTCACGTTCTGTTTCAGTTAAAATCCAACCTGGATTAATTTGATTGACTCTCACATGATTTTCACGATGGAGTGTGTCGCCCAAATTCCGAGTTAAGGTCATTAACGCACCTTTGGAAATACTATAAGCTAGTAAGTTAGGTTCACCACTATAGGCATTTACAGAACCAATATTTAAAACACAACCTTTATTTAGCGTAAGCTGAGGCAGGGCAGCTTTGATAAGTAAAAAAGGCGCCACCGTATTCACTTGAAAAATACGTTGTAAAAATTCACTGTCAGTAGTGTGGATATTGGAGGAAGCAACGATTGCAGCATTATTGACGATTGCATCTAATTTCCCAAAACTTTTCACAGCAACCTCAACCAAGCGTTCAGCAGTTCCTGGATCGGATAAATTATCAATATGCAATACAGCATTTTCTTTTCCTAATTCGGCAACTACTTCTTCACCCCATTTTTGTTCCAAACCATGAAT
>CAMBTV010000274.1 GCA_945870835.1 Chitinophaga pinensis | reverse complement strand
TTAATCAAATTTAATTTATTCTCGTACAATTCAAAATTAGTTTTCAAAACATCATTCACCATTCACTATTCACCATTGACCATTCACTTTTCACCATTCACTATTCACCATTGCCCATTCACCATTCACCCCACCTCCGCATGGCTTCGCCATTCTCAGTCCCATCGGTTTGGATGGTTGATTGTTTGATTTTATTAGACCTGATGCCTGTTTGCCAATTACTGCTGGTAATTTGTGCTGCTACTTCTCCATCACGTTGTCTACTACAAATTCTTCTATCTTCAATTGCCAACTATCTACCTCCACTTTTTTATCGACCTCTTTTTCAATCTTTTCATACAATACAATCCCCTTGCCTATCCAAGCTTCCTCTTGCAAATGAAAACTAACTTTTCTATCAATCAGCGACTGAATTTTGGGTGATAACTGTTCTAGGTAGGGTTGATTAATAACGTTTCCTACAATAACCATTTCAATGGTACCAGAATCTATACCGTTCGCATAATCGCCTACCACCACCAATTGATTTACCTGCCCCATACGCTCTAAAACGGAGGTCAAAATAGTATCTAACCCAATATGGGTGCGGACAATAGACTGTAAAGTTTTGAAAAGTGGATGGGTAGGATTGGCAGAATAATCGATTTTATTTCCTTCGCCTAAACGATGTAAATAACCTGCCCCTACGAGGTTGTTAAGTTCCTTTCTAATTGAATTGGTAGACTCGCCAAATTCCTCCGCCAAGCCACGTAAATGGCCATGAGTTCCGACGTTGATAAAAAACTTTATCAATAGCCGCAAACGGGTTTTTGAGGTTATTATGGAATCGAGCATTCGGGTACTAGAATCTTATGAGTAACAAAAGTACTCATAAGGTTTGAAAAACGAACATATGTGTAAAAAAATCGTTGATTTTTATATAGTTACGAGGGGGATGGTATTTTCACCCTTTTGGGATGAAAATGCCATCGGAATAAGTTTTTTAAAAATATTTTTATAGAATTAATTCGATTTATTTTATTTTGGGTGGTTTCTTTTAAGTTTACAGCTTCTGAATTGACAGGATATCTTTGTAAATATTTGTATTTCAGATATTTATGAAATTTTATTAGATTTCCTTCTTCTATTTATTTTATAAGCTTCGGCTCCACTGCCGGTGCGTAAATTTTTACTCGTCTAGCTACTTCTAGGTAATTTTTCGAGTTTTCTCTTCATTTCATATCCTTCGCCTCCACAGCCGGCGGGCTGCGTAACTGCAAAGCCGCTGCTTTTGCTTCTTAAAAAAATTTGCTGCGCCATTTTTTTATCCCGATAAATCGAAACCGAACCAAAAGAGGCGGCTTATGCAATTATTGGTGATAATGCGGATAATTGTCCCTAATTGATTTTACCCTTTCACTATTCACCATTGACAATTCACCACAGCATCCTTCCTGTCGACCCATCGAGAGCAGGTATTAATTGAAAAACTTTCTCAGGCATCAAGCCCTCCTCCTCTTTATGAGACACATAAATAATCGCAGTATTCGTTTCAGAAGCAATCATTGCAATAAGTGCTGTAAACTTTGCAGCCATCTCATCATCTAATCCCGAACAAGGTTCATCTAAGATTAACAAAGGTGGATGTTTCACCATCGCCCTTGCTACCAAAACCATTCTCTGCCTTGCGTCTGACAGTAAACGAAAAGGCTGGTTTTTATTTTTGTCCATGCCAATCACCTTCAACCATTGCTGTGCAATTTGTAATTGTCGATCACTCGGCTGAATGTATAAACCGACCGAATCAAAGAAACCCGAAACAATCATTTGCAAAATAGAATCTTGTCGCTCAAACTGACTACTCATCTTGGGCGTAAAATAACCGATCATTTTTTTGATGTCCCACACCGATTCACCACTGCCTTTTCGCTTGCCAAAAAGTTCTAGATTTTGTCCGTAACCCTTGGCACTATCGCCTGTAATCATCGCTAGCAGTGTAGATTTTCCTGATCCATTCGGACCAGACAATTGCCAGAACTCGCCGGCATTAATTTCCCAAGAAATATTTTGAAGAATGGGTCTACCATCAAACTGAACGGATACATTCACCATTTTAACAAGGGGTCCTTTTTGAACAATCAATCCATTGAGCGGTGGCGGAATAGTTCCAGAGAAATCTTCCTTATGTTTTGCAAACAGATTTTTAAAATCATCTGGTGAATAGCACCCGCTAATGCCATGGTCTTGAATACAGTAAACAGTTTCAATGAATGGCAATAATTCATCCTTGCGATTAAAAATTTGAAAAATCAGCGTGTTAGTTGAAAGATTTTCTAAGGCCAATAAAATAGATTGCCGAGTGTCTTTATCTAGACTTTCAAACAATCCATCGATGATTAAATAGGCTGGATTTTTTTTAATCAAATGTAGCAGTAATGCTTTTCTTTGTTCGCCGCTGGATGAGAAGCTGAGCGTACTAGAATGTCCCATCGCTACTTCCATTTTGTCGTGACGAATTTCTTCTTCGATAAAATATTTTAAGACGGAATAAGAGAAAATTTCACCCTCCATTTTTTGTAAGGTATCTTCAAAATCAAAAAGCGAACCTTCTTTTATTTGAGCAAAAAGCCACTCTTTATCTACTCCAAGAGGAACATAAAATGCAGTATGATTTATTTTTTTATCCATTGACTGGTGGATGAATCGACAAGATTTTTATGATCATCAAATATAGTAATTACTTAAGGAGAATATTTTCAGTAAATAAAATTAAACGTGTCATAAAAATTAGTTACGACAATCCAATCAATTTTTTAAATTTAAAACTGAATTGAAATGATAACTGCAAAACCTGTTAATGATATACTAATTTATTTCTAGTTAATCGCAATTAACTCGACCTTACGTAGATTGAGTGAAATTTAATATTCATGCGAAATTTAATACTACTATTATGTTTGTTATGGGGTAATATTTCTATAGGTCAAAACAACACTACTTCCTCCAATACTTCGCCCTTAGCAGCCTATTCTAGTGAATGGAATCAGCCTCAATATCGTCTTTGCAACACTGCCGCTAAGGCAAACTATATGAGTGAAAAAGAGAAAACAGTTATCTATGTATTGAATCTAGTAAGATCCTATCCTGCTTTGTTTGCCAAGACTGTCATTGC
>CAMBTV010000273.1 GCA_945870835.1 Chitinophaga pinensis | reverse complement strand
TGAATTGTGCTTTGAATAATTCTCTTAAAGCTTTGATTTTGAATTTCTTTTATTGAATCATATAAGATTACAGCACACTCAACATGAGCAACTTTAAGCAATGAATTATAATCATCTAAATCAGTTATTGGATAAATATTTTGCTTAATAATATCTCCTGTATCAATGCCTTCATCAACAAAATGTACAGTTATACCGAAATTTTTTTCATCATTAATAATTGCCCAGTTTAAAATATTCCTGCCTCTATAAAAAGGTAGTTTTCCTGCGTGACAATTAATCACACCAAATTTTGGAACAGATAATATAGATGATTTGAAAATTTGGTTAAAACTCATAGAAACTAACAAATCAACATTATATGATTTTGCTGTTTCTATAAATTCAAGTGAATTTATAGAAACAGGGTGTAAATAATCGATATTATATTTTATAGAAAAATCTTTTAATGTTTTATCATTAGTATTTGATCGGGGAACAATAAAAACAATTTCAATTAAATCATCTTGTATAATTTTCTCAAAAGCTAAATGTGACCATGGCCCATCTGCTAGATATCCTATTCTTATTTTATTTATATTTTTATCTAACACTACTTGGGATATTTACAATTCTATCTTCTAAAAAAAGTGCATTTTCTTGTGCATCTCTTTGATAACTAGAATATATTGGTGACTTGAAGATTAATTGCCAAATAGGTCTTGTCATGACCTTGTTGTCATTTGTTTCCTTCAAAAATAAGTCTCTATCTTTTTTATTCTCTAACTCCAAACACATCAGCCAATAATTCGCTTTGGTATTGGTTGACTCTGTTCTAAAATTAATCCCTTTTGAAATAAAAAAAGTATTGTACTGTTTTGCTAGTTCACGTTTATTTTGAATGAAAGAACCTAATTGTTCTAATTGAGCACATGCTAGTGCTGCATTTAAATTTGGCATCCTAAAATTATAGCCAATTTCATCATGAACATATTCATATGGATGTGGCACTTTTGCAGTTGTAGTCAAATGCTTTGCTTTTAAACCAAGTTCTATATCATTTGTAACAATTGCACCTCCGCCGCCGCTAGTTACTATCTTATTGCCATTAAAAGAAAATACCCCTAGTTTTCCAAAACTACCAGTTGGCTGTTCTTTATATTCACTGCCTATAGATTCAGCAGCATCTTCCACCACAGGGATATTCCATTTACCGCAAACTGTCATTAATTCATTCAAATGAACCGGAAATCCAAATGTATGCATAGGCATACATGCTGCAATTTTTTTATTTGTCTTTTTATTATAGCAAACTCCTTCTCTTATTTCGCCATTTTCTTCTAAAAAAGCATTTACTGCGTTTGGCGACAACCCCATTGTATCTAAATCAACATCTAAGAAAATAGGTGAAGCACCATTATATATAATTGCATTTATTGTGGCTATAAATGTCAATGCCTGAGTTAATACTTCGTCTCCAGTTCCCACGCCAGATAGTCTTAATGCAACCTGCAGTGCAGAAGTGCCATTAACAACTGCTACCGATTTTTTAGTTTTTGTCAAATCTGCCATCATTAGTTCAAACTTATCTACATAAGCACCAACAGATGAAACAAAAGTTGAATCAATAGCATCTAGTATATATTTTTTTTCTTTTCCTGTAAAATTTGGCTCATGTAAAGGGATAAAATCTTTTGACGGATATTGATTTTTTATAAAGCCGATAATATCGTTAAAGTTAGACATTATAAATGTCAGATTTGTATTGTTGTAAATTTTCTTTCTTGGAAAACCACTCTATTGTTTCCTTCAAACCTTTTTCTAAAGAATATTCTTGCTTCCAATCTGTATAAGACTTTAGTTTTTCATTTGATCCAAAAAGTCTAAATACTTCTGATTTCTCAGGACGTATTCTTATTGAATCTGTTATGATTTTAGCGTTTGGATTAATTATTCTAATTAATTGTTTTGCCAAATCTCCAACAGAAATTTCACTCTGAGTTGCAATATTCACCTCATGTCCAATCAATTCATTGCATTGTGCAATTTTTAAAAAACCATTTACTGTATCTTTTACAAATAATAGGTCTCTTGTAGGAATTATATCTCCGAGTTTAATTTCTTCAGCTCCGTTTAATAATTGTGATATGATAGTAGGTATTACAGCTCTTGCTGATTGTCTTGGTCCAAATGTATTAAAGGGTCTAACAATTGTTATGGGTAGATCAAATGATCTAAAAAATGAATCTGCGATTGCGTCTGCTCCAATTTTTGAAGCTGAATAAGGTGATTGAGGTTGTTTTGGGTGTAATTCTGTTATTGGAACAAACTGTGCAGTTCCATATACTTCTGATGTTGAGGTTATTAGTATCCTATTAACCTTTTGATCTCTTGCAGCTTGTAATATGTTTAAAGTTCCCTTTACATTAGTATCTATATAAGAATCAGGCGAATGATAACTAAAAGGAATAGCTATTAAAGCTGCTAAATGAAAAACTATATCTATCCCAATCATTGCTTCTCTTACACCGTTTGGATCTCGAATGTCTCCAGAAAAAATTTCAATTTTTCTTTTAGTCTCCTCTGATAAAGTATCTAACCAACCGTTGGAATTAAATGAATTGTAATAAACAAATGCCCTTACTTTATACCCACTTTGAATTAATAACTCAGTTAAATGTGAACCTATAAAACCATCAGCACCAGTAATTAAAATAGTTTTATTATTCATTAAATGTTATAAATTTTATTAATAATTTTCATAGTATCTAGTGCATCTTTCATTTTAGGCATAGTATTTTTTTCACCTCTTATAGCTTTAAGCATTTCTTCCGCTTGTACTTTTAAACCTGGCTTATACACAATATCTAAATCATCTAAATGAAATTCTTGTAATTCGCGTGAAGTAAAATCTTGAAAATATAATTTTTCGATTGGTCGCATTTCCCATCTTTTACTTTTTGTATTAACAACAACAGACCATGGCGCAGGAGCATTCCAAATACCTTCATAAATTACTATATCACCTGAATCGATTTCAATTTTTGTAAGGATATAGTTTTCAGAGAAGGGAATGATATTTTCAATATTTTCAATAGTACCTCTTCCAAATAATAAAACAAAATCAATTAAGTGTATTGAATTGGCATACATCCAATTCTTTACTACTAGTTCAGG
>CAMBTV010000272.1 GCA_945870835.1 Chitinophaga pinensis | reverse complement strand
TGCAGTAATATCTGCTCCTGCTCCAGCACCCTTTATTACCAATGGTTGATCAACATAACGATCGGTATAAAAAAGAACAATATTATCCTTTCCATACAAATGAAAAAAATCATGTTGTGGATTAATATGCTGTAGACCAACCTGAGCTTTTCCTTTATCGAACTTGGCAACAAATTTCAACTTTTTTCCTGCAGCTTCTGCTTCCGTATATAATTTTTTGAAATGATCTTCATGCGCTTCCATAGACTGATAAAAATCTGCAACAGAACCCTCCATACAAGCAGCTGGCATAAATGAAAGATTATCAATATCCTCCATTTCCATTTTTTCTCCAGCCTCTCTAGATAAAATCATAATCTTTCTCATTACATCCTTACCACTTAAATCAAGGCGAGGATCTGGCTCTGTATACCCTTCCTCCTGTGCTTGCTTTACTACCGAGGCAAAACTCTTTTTACCATCATACTGATTAAAAACAAAATTGAGTGTACCGCTTAAAACAGCCTCCATAGTATGAATTTTATCACCACTTCTAAGCAAGTCATTTAAAGATCCAATAATTGGCAAACTAGCTCCTACATTGGTTTCAAAGAAAAACTGCGCATTGAATTCAGTAGCTAATTTTTTCAATTCAGTATAATATTCAAAACTAGATGAACAAGCAATTTTATTACAAGCCACTACTGAAATACTTTTTCTCAATAACTGATCGTAACAATTAGCTACCTTTTCATTTGCCGTAACATCAGCAAAAACTGTACTGCGCAAATTCTTCTCAATAATGGTATCGATAAAACCTTGTATATTCGTTTCAGTTCCATTACTCAGTAATTCTTTCCAATGATTTAGATTGATTCCTTCATCATTGAAAATCATTTTTTTACTATTGGCTAGTCCCACTACATTTATTTTTAAATGTAGCTTTTCAAGTAAATACTTTTGCTGCTTAAGAATTTGAGCTACTAATTTACCGCCTACATTTCCTACACCTGTAATAAATAAATTGACTTCCTTATATACTGTTTCAAAAAACTCTTCATGCAATACATTGATGGCTTTTTTTACATCATGGGTAGAAATAACCGCAGAAATATTTCGTTCGGATGACCCTTGTGCAATCGCTCTAACATTCACTCCATTGCGACCTAAATTTCCAAACATTTTTCCACTGATACCAGGGTGACTCTTCATATTGTCACCGACCAAAGCAATGATTGCCAATTCTCTCTCCACTACAATAGGATCTACTTTTTTGGTTGCAATTTCATAAGCAAATGCTTCATCAATCGCATTTTTAGCCAGGTCTGCATCAGCAGAATCCATACCCACACTAATTGAATGTTCTGAAGAACTTTGGGTAATAAGAATTACATTTATTTTTTTTGTAGCCAATGCTTCAAATAATTTTTTAGAAAAGCCCGGAATCCCCACCATTCCACTTCCCTCCAAACTCAGCAAAGAGATACTATTAATACTTGATATTCCCCTTATGCTACTGCCGTTTACTGCAGTTTCTTTTTGAATGATAGTACCAATGTCATTTGGAGCAAATGTATTTTTAATCCAAGTAGGAATGCCCTTGGTGCTGACTGGCTGAATAGTAGGAGGATAAATTACTTTAGCACCAAAATGTGATAATTCCATTGCTTCCTGATAAGAAATTTGTGGAATGATTTTTACATTATTCACCAATCTAGGATCAGCAGTCATCATACCAGAAACATCCGTCCATATTTCCAACACTTTTGAATCCAATGCTGCCGCAATTATGGCAGCAGTATAATCAGAACCTCCTCTACCCAAAGTAGTGGTAATTCCATTTTCATTGGATGCAATAAACCCGGGTAAAATAAATAAATTAGATTCAGGCACTTTAAAATAGTCAAGCAGCTTTGCATTGGTAGACATAAAATCAACAGCAGCAGCTCCGAAATTAGAATCTGTAATAATCAATTCCCTGGCGTCTTTCCACTCACTACCCTCTCCCTGAGATTTAAACTTTGCCGATATAATTTGAGAAGATAAAATTTCACCATAACTCACCATTCTATCTCTAGTACGATCCGATAATTCTCCCAACAAGAAAATACCAGTACAGATATCTTCTATTTCATTACACAAAGTCTTTACCAGACTCAATATCCTACTCTGCTCTGTAATGGGTATTAGCTCCTTAACCGTTTGTAAATGCCGCTGCTCGGACTCGAGCAATTTATCCTTATAAGTTTCATTGCCCTCAGAGGCCAGATGGCAACATTGTAGTAAAATATCAGTGATACCTCCTAGCGCAGAAACCACCACAATGGTAGTATCCGATTTTATTTTCTCGTTTACAATAGCAACTACCTTATTTATATTTTCAGCATTCTTAACCGAACTTCCGCCAAATTTTACAACTTGCATGAGTTTTTATTTGTGTGTAGATAAAAAGTAAATATTAGAATTATTTTTCTTGAAAAAAGCTAACAGCCCAATGATAATATGTAATTGCACAACCCTATCGGGTCGTAGTAGAAGTACTAGTAAAAGCAGTACCAGTAACTGTTTCAGCCACTGAAAGATGGAGGGATATGATATGTAGATTCACTTTTACCACTTTTATATTTTGCTAAATTAGGGAATTAATTGGTAATGAGATCAACTATTTGAAAATTTTTAAGTATTTTCATGGTTTACTTACAGTAATGCCTACTATGCTGCATTTTTATTAAATAATTTTGAATATGGATCACCAATCAACTCGGGGTTTAAGGCATTTTAAAAATTTGGTAGGAATCAAATTTCAATTGTATAATAGTCTATTCACTTCACTTCCTTTTCACCGTATTGAAAAAACAGGGATTTTATTATCCCTTTTACAAAATAATTGCGATGAAGGATATAAAAAAAATCAAAGCCCCGCTGAAATCATTGATGAGTTTTTTTCAAAACATACTACTTTCAAGCTACCACAAGAGCGGCTAGATCTTTTATTTCGTTTCATACAATATATTGAGCGTCAAGTTGTATTATTTGATGCATTAGAGGATGCAGCTTTTAAGGAAGTACACGACATCAATGGTGTAGGAACTTTGAAACACCTTGAGAGTGATGTGATAGAACATAAAAAACAAAATGAACTTAAAGAAAAGTTATCAAATTTCGCGGTTCGATTGGTATTAAC
>CAMBTV010000271.1 GCA_945870835.1 Chitinophaga pinensis | reverse complement strand
AACAGTGCTACTTTTTCACCCCGACTATAAGATAATTTGTAATCTGACTCTTTGTATTTTCCATCTACACTAAGTCGCTGAAATTGTTTTGTGCTATCGAGTTGTTTGATTGAAAGAGAGGCAATCTGCTTTTCAAAAATTTTAGTATCAGTTGGGTTAGGATTTATAAAAAAGGGATATAAAAAAGGAATGCCCATAAAGAATCCAATCAATGAAACCATCACAATTATTCCAGTTCTCTCCCTCTTGCTAAAACTTAAATAATCAGCAACAAAATGTTTCCACATAACTGTTAAGATGAGTTACCAAATTAATACCTATCCTTGGCAATTACAATATGTTTTCAAAAGAAAAAATTAATCGAAACGAAGTCGCATGCCATCATAGGCAAGTTCAACCCCATTGGGGAGTTCGCTATTAATTTGTTGGTGCTTGCCCAGCTGGTGGCTAATATGAGTAAAATAAGCCTGAGGAATATTTAATTCTTGTACAAGATCGATGGCTTCATCCAATGTAAAATGGGAAAGATGTTTTTTATGCCTCAATGCATTTATTACTAGTGTTTTACTGCCTTTTATTTTATCCTTCTCCGTTTCTTCCATTCTATTGGCATCCGTAATGTAGGTGAAATCACCAAAGCGAAATCCTAAAACCGGCATATTTAAATGCCAAACTAAAATAGGTATTACCGGAATATCGCCAATTGAAAAAGGAGTAAGATCTATGGTGTTTATATTTACCTGAGGAATTCCTGGATATTTTTTATCCGTGAAAATATAATAGAACTCTCGCTTCAATGCTTCTTGAGTTAACTCATTTGCAAATATTTCCATGGCATTTCCAGAAACAAAAGTAAATGCTTTGACATCATCCAATCCTGCTATATGATCTTTATGAGGATGCGTATATAATACTGCGTCTAATTTTTTTACTTGCTCTCGCAACATCTGATACCGAAAATCTGGCGTGGTATCTACAACAAAAGAAGTTTTGGAACTTTGAACCAAAATACTACTTCGCAAACGCTGGTCCTTTGCATCATTGGACTTACATACCCCACAGTCGCAGGCCACCATAGGAACACCACTACTGGTTCCTGTTCCTAAAAAAGTTATTGTTAATGGAGGGCATTGCACGTTTCAAAATTAATCATTTGGCAATAAGGATTCTGAAAAAATAAGTAAACCATGTAACCAATAAGATTTCCATCGTTGGAAATGCCTTCTTAAGTTAAATGCAAATCAGCAAAAAGAAAAAATAAGGTTATTTATCTTGAACCTGGCTCATCACCTCGTCAAACATTTTTTGACTTTCAAGTGTAAGAGAATCAAAATGGATATCTAATTGGGGCATCAAATCGATTAAGGTATTGATTCTTCCTTCGGTCTGTAAAAATTTATTGAGAACCACCACTCTTTTTTCCTGTAAAATACAATAGCCACTCTGGAAATTCCCGCGTTCATATCGAATCACATACTTACATTCCTCGGCTATCTTTTCTATTTTGTCTAGTATATTCTGTGTATATTTCATGACCTCAATACCTAAAATTCTTTTTAATAATCAATATCTACTGCAACTTCCTATATATGCCTAACATTAAAAAATAAGTTTTTCAACAATCGTTGATAAATAAACCAGACTGATTGGTTAAAATTATCAGCTATACGGCTTTTAAATAAAATATTGATTTTTCAAACTAGCAGAATAGACGTAATTAATTGTCAGAAAAGAAGGATTGACAAGGCTTTCAAAACAAATACTATTTATTGGTCATTCTTATAATTGGCACAATCATTTCTTCTAAACTTACACCCCCATGCTGAAAAGTATTTTTATAATAATTTGCAAAATGATTGTAATTGGTAGGATAACAAAGAAAAAGATCACCTTTTGCAAAAATAAAAGAGGAATTAATAGTTGGGGTTGGTAAACCTGCCTCTTTCGGATTTTTAAATACCAATACATCTTTAGGCTCGAAATTCAAATTTCTTCCATGTTTGTATCGCAGGTTGGAGGTAGATTGTTTGTCGCCTATTACTTTTACTGGAGATTTAACTCTCACACTTCCGTGATCGGTTCCTACAATCAGCGTTATTTTTTTATCAGAAATTTTCTTTAAAGCTTGATGAAGTGGGGAATGCTCAAACCAACTTTGAGTGATGCTTCGATAACTGATTTCATCACTAGCCAACTCTTTTAGCACTTCCATTTCTGTTCTCGCATGGCTGAGCATATCTACAAAATTATATACAATCACATTGATATCATTGTTAAGTAAATTATGCATGTTATCTACCAACTTTTGTCCATCCTGGTGGTTGGTAATTTTAGTGTAAGAATATTTAGCATCTCCTTTCCCCAAACGCTTTAACTGCGCTTTAAAAAAATCTTCTTCATGCATATTTTTTCCACCTTCTTCATCATCATTTTTCCATTGGTTAGGGAATTTTTTTTCAATATCTAAAGGCAACATACCAGCGAAAATCGCATTGCGGGCATACTGAGTGGCTGTGGGCAAAATACTATAAAAAGTCTCCTCCTCGTGAATTCGAAAGCTTTCTGCTAATATTGGCTGAATAATTTTCCACTGATCAAAACGCAGATTGTCGATTAGTAAAAAAAATAGTGGAGTACCCTTTTCAAGATGGGGTAAAACTTTGTACTTCATTAGGGTATGGCTCATAATAGGCGCATCCGCAATTTCATCACTGACCCAGCTAGAAAAATTTTTAGAAACAAATTTGAAGAACTCCGTATTGGCCTCTGTCTTTTGGGTTTGAAATACTTCCTGCAGTTCGGGACTATCACTTTTTTTTATCTCTAGCTCCCAGTAAACTAATTTTTTATACACTTCCATCCACTCATTATAATTTGGATTACTATTGAGCGCCATAAATAAATCACGGAATTGCTCCCGGTAAGCGGAGGTAGTTTTTTCGGCAACTAATCTTTTATTGTCGATTATTTTTTTTAAACTTAACCATACCTGATTAGGATTTACAGGCTTAATTAAATAGTCACTGATTTGCGAACCAATGGCTTCATCCATCAGATTTTCAGCCTCATTTTTGGTAATAAGAACTACAGGTAAATTGCTATTGAGTTGCTTCATTTGCTGCAGCGCCTGCAACCCAGATATGCCGGGCATACTCTCATCCATTAGCACCACATCAAC
>CAMBTV010000270.1 GCA_945870835.1 Chitinophaga pinensis | reverse complement strand
ATTTAAATCCTGTTGTAGTAGATGGTGGGGTTCCAAGTTCACCTGACGACAATGAGATCGGTACTAGAGAATATAACATCAATAAATTTAAAACTGATAAAACGTGTAAAATATTTATAGCCAATCCTGCAGCCGCTTCTGAAGGGATAAGTTTACATATAGACCATGATAAAAATAGACTTTGCAGCCATGCGATCTATTTGGATCGAAATTTTAATGCAGCACAATTTATTCAATCTGTTGATAGAATTCATCGATTGGGAATGATTGGAATCGCAAAAGTTTTCGTTTTTAAAACAACCAATTCTATGGATGAACGAGTCCAAGAAAGATTAGATTCAAAAATTGCTGCTTTAATGCAGTTATTAGATGACCCTACCTTAAAGCCTTATACGGCAATAGACCCTACTATAGATTCGGAAGATTTTCTTTTAGATCAAGAGGAAGTTTTTCTTTTAAATCCAGATAGTGAATTCTCAATATCTATTGAAGAAGCTGATTATTATGCGAAAGAATTATTGGACTAAATATGGAATTACTTCAGGCTTGATCAATTCAAGTATCCGATTGTTAGAAATCTTTTCTAGGCATAAGGAGCTCAGTTACAATGAAGTTATGGCTAATCAAAATATAATCCAAACTGATTTAAATCAATCACTTTTTTTTTTACAAGACTTGAGTTTGATTCATGTTTTTCGTGACGAAATTGTTGTTATTAAACCAATTGAATTTGACGATAGACCAGAATTAATTTATAAAAAAATTCTCAAATCCTATATCATGGTTTTTCAACCTGTTTGGACCAATAGACTTCATTGGGGAGTAAAGGCTGTACTTTCTGATTTCACACTCGATGAATCTCATTGTTTTAAGGAGGCAGGTTTGATTGATCTTGAGGATTTTAATGTGTCAAAGTGGTGGTATTCTCTTCCTGTTTATGGAAATACACAAAATGATAAATCAACAAACGGTTTAATTGGAGAATTTCTGACTATGGATTATGAAGAATCTAGAATTGGTATTCGCCCAAGAATGATGTCAACTGAAAGTAGCAACCATGGCTATGATGTAATGTCTAAATGGAGTTCAATCGAATCAACAAATAAACTAATTGAGGTCAAAACGATTGTAAATTCTAATAAGCAAATAATCTTTTTATCCAATTTTGAATGGCAGACCGCTTTAAAAAATAAAGATATTTATATTTTTCATTTTTGGGTACTAAAGAATGATGAAGGCACCGCAATTCTTTATGAATTCAATGTTACTGATTTGATGAGTCATGTTCCGCTAGAATCTACATCAGGTTTTGGATTATTTGATTCTGCTAAAATTGAAGTTTCAAGTCTCTTAAGAGATCAAGCATCAATTTACACCTCAAGTTTAGCTAAATATAAAATTGAATGATTTTGTTAACAATTGGCCGCGTAATTAATTGATCTGATTTTTTTTGTAAAAAAGTTTGAAAATTATTTCTGAAATCACTTCGTTTATGAGTATCAAGTCGCATATATTTTTCTATTAAAAAGCCTTTGACATCGTCTTTATCGTCAATTTCTTTTAATATACTAAGAAAATCTAATTCTAATTTAAGAGTGCTTTTTCCTTGAAAAGAGATTAAATAATGATCTATTATATAGTCGATTTGGTATTTTGGCATTTCAAATTTCAAAAGATAATTTATTAGAATTTTAGTTTCACACCAAAAATTATTCAAATCTGTCTTTTTAATAAATTGATTAAGTTTACTATGTGCAGTTTTATGATTTACTGGCAATTCGAATGAATTGATTGAGTTTTTCAACCAATAAAACCCTTGTGAATTGTCAAATATATCTTTTTCCATTTCCAGTATAACTTGAATTGATCTAAGTGGAACATCTGGTCTCCTGATTTGAAGTATGCTAAACATTTGATTCGAATGTAAGGGAATATCACTATTGTTCAAAAGTAAAATACATTCGTCTTTAATTGAATTAGTCGCATATAAATCGGTTTTATTCCATTCAGACAATCCATATGTACTGGTTTTTCCAATACTAAAAAACAAATTTTTATCTGTTATTAAAGTGCCTCGAATACTAGTTTTTTCTGGTTTTTTGTTAAAACCTACATTATGGATGATAAAGCTGTAAATCTTATCTAGGTCTGTGTTTTTCTCAAAAATCTTTAAAGCTATGTAGCAATACATTTTGTTTGTTTGCTTAAAGATATAAATGCTCTTTTCATATTTGATTATCCCAAATTGATCGTTTATTGAGGTTTTAAGTATCGAATAGATTGCATTAGAAGAAATGTTATTAGAAATATCTAATATATATATGTCATGATTATCAATTATTAAATCCTTTGCTATTTCAAAAATTGTTTTTGAAATATTGGTAAAATTAAAATATTGATTAACAATTATATAATTATCTATCAATAGAAATTTATATAATTTAAGTCTTTCATCTCTCGTAAAAATTTGCACATGGTTTGATAAAAAACTTTTTAGCTGAATAAGTTTTAATTTTAAATCATTGTTTTTAACAGAAAATAAGATTAATTCATTAAATATTTTTGAATTTATTTTTGACGAATAACTATAGAATTTAGTTTCTGACAACAAAATAAATGTTTCTTCAAAATTAAAATCATTATAATTGATGTATTCAAATAATTCTTTATATATTTTATCAATTACTTTTATTATTTGATCTTCAGCTAATACTATTTTCTGCCTGACTCTTTCTATACTAATTTTGAGTTTATTTGAAAGAATACTTTTTGGGGTGTTAGTAAAAACAGAGCATTCAAAATCACTTAAAAATTTCTCGTAATTATTAAAAATGAACTCGAAAAAATCTAATTTTTTATTTTTAATTAAGACTTTATCTGATTGTTGAAAAATAAGATTTTTATATTTTGATTCAATTGTTTTAATCATTAAGTCATTTTCGTCTAAATTTATCAGATATATTTCGTGAAATATAGGCCTGCAATTTTCAAAAAATAAAGTTAGTTCTACAATACTTTTTGCTCCTATGTTACGCCAGGTATCTATTCGAATTTTTAAGAAGGAAGACCAGATCAATTCTTCTAAATTTATTTGAGGTGATAATTTTTGTTTCTCCAAAACATTTCGACTCCTTACGCTTAGTAACTCATATTGCTTATTAACTGAATTTAATAATAAATCTTTTTTATAGTTTGATTTATTAAAATAATTTTTAAATGAAGATTTATGAACATTGCTAAAGTCATCATTAATAATTGCCTGGCATATTAATA
>CAMBTV010000269.1 GCA_945870835.1 Chitinophaga pinensis | reverse complement strand
TAATTGCTGAAAAATTAAATTAAGTAATTAAGGCTATGCCATGACATTTATAAAGAAAGCATTCATCCGGAGAACGCCGTATGCCTTGTTTAAGAAACTGATTGAAATGTTTCTAAGGCTTTTTTTGATAAACACACTAGCTTCACTTTTTTCTATTTTCTTCTACTTATTGTAAATCGTCAATATTAAGTAAAAAAATACTACCTTTAAATAATGAACGATTCTTTAAATAATAATTCATAGATATGGCAAAAGTATTTTTAACTCTTAACAGTTGGGCAAGAGCAAAAAACAATCCCAGCTCCATTAAATTATTAGAATCAAATAATATTCCATACGAAAAAGCCGGGACAACAATTTATTTAATATCTAAAGAATCAAATAAATCTAGTGTTGATATCATCAGCAGGGAATATAATAAACCATACAGTAAATTTTGCATGCAACTTTCTGATTCGGCTCTCGGTTCAATTTATATGGGGGAAGATATTTTAGAAAAAAAATTACTTTCTATATTATATAAAGTATTTAGTGATACCTTATACTTTAAATTTACTTTGTCATGTAATAACGATGTTGAAAATAAGACAGCAAAAATTATTTTTAACGCTAAAACGAAATCATATGATTTTGAAATTGAAACAGATCAAGAATGAGATCTCGCTATGGAAGAAATGGAATACATTGATTGTGAGCGCTGTGGTAGTTTACATGCAATAGATTCTGAGTGCGAATGCTCTTATAATAGTACTAAAATTATTGAACCACCCACTAAATTTAAAATTGAAATAGATAAAATTAGGAATGTATGCAGTCAAATGGAAGAAAAGGATATTTCTTACGCGGCTTGGACTGATTTTTTTAAATCTAAAGGCTACAAGGCAAACTGAACATAAATTTAGAAATTTCATTGAGTAAAGAAAAATTCAATATTGCTAATAAGAAAAACAAACTACCATTAGAAATAAATTTCATAGAAGGGAAATTCGCTGGATGGTTAGTTAAAAAAAAGAGAACTAAATTTTATTTATCGTTACAAATAATTGATTAAAATAAAAATCTTGTAAGTAAACGCAAAACAGCTAAATAATTAAATATGGAAAAGTTCTTCAAAAAAATAAAATCTGCTTATCCTAAGGCTATTGTACAGTATGAGAGAAATTATGTTTCTTTTACTTTTGGGGGAGGCATATATTATCAGCTTCGATTACAAAAAGGGAAGATAAGGATTATGGCTACTAATTATCCCAACAAAGCCAAACTAGAAGACTGTTTAAAAATAATCAAAAAAAATAATATTGAGGGACAAGAAATTAATGGTAGAGAAATCATTTTTGATTTAGGAGTTAGAAACCCACAGATATTTACATTGCGCCTGGAAATGCCTTACTCTGGCAACCAGTTGGAAAACGACAAGTTTAATGCAGGGGTGGTTGATTCCTGCGCCCAATTTCATGTTATACTTTTGCCTCTTATTAATAATTTTCTGAAAGAGCAAGTTGGAGACTTGTATTCATTGATGGGCGGAATAAGTAAAGAAACTCCATCTGAAACTGAGTCTAGTCATTTCATTAATGAGGGTGGTACAGAATTAAATGAAGATATTACAATACAATTTCGTGAAAGTTATACTGATGAGGAAGAGCTTGCAAATTATATGGGCTCTTGTATGGAGGATTTTCTTGAGAAAGGGAAGATAGTGGTCCTAGAAATAAAAGAAAAAGATTTAATTAATGTAACAAAGAATCATGACTTATTATCTAGTAATTTACTTACAATGGTTGGAAAAGTTGGGAAAAAATCATGGCAGCTCTTATCAAAATTAATAGGCAAAGAAGAGTCCGATTGGGTTAAAAATGAATTTATAAATGAAGATCCTATTTCCATCGCACTACTTTATTGTAATGCCAAATATGTTTATGCTTTTTCTGACCCTAATAATGATGATTCAGTTAATGATAAAACAATGTAGCCTTTTGTTCGTAGAGCGTTTCGTTTGAAACTAGGTCATTCCTTAGTGGACCTTTTTATCCATTTTATGGTGACACATTATGTTTGTCTTCTATTGTATTATTCAATTACTATTTTAGTGTAAATAATTTTATTTGATAGTGAATGTGATGCCATTAAAACCATGGTATCACCAATCATTTCTCGAATCGGTGCTATAATGGTGTTTATCTCACCACCTTTACCACTATAAGAACAACAATTTGTTGTAGGCACTAATACATCTTTACTATTTATCATTGGTGGTAAATTAACGATTGTGTATTGACCCGTATAATAATTTATATATGATTTAGTGATTATTGCTACTGTATCACCTTGTCTTAACCACCAATAAAGGTTACTTTCAAAGTTTACTTTTTCATTTGGATATGGTTCTTTACCATTAACTAAAATTTTACCAATAACTCTATGCGATTGTGAAGTACCATAAACTGTAATTTTTAAATGATATAGTCCATTTTGGTCTTTAGGAATGCTTTGTAAACCATTTCTTGTGAGAACTGAATCAATAGAAAATGTATATCGTTTTGGTTGAAATAACTCTTCAGTTTTTACACAAGCCATAAAGAATAAACAAATAATAGATGTTAATACTTTTTTTATCATAATTTTAATTAATGAATATTTAAAGATTTATTGCCAATTCGAAATCTACTAAAGATCCAATATGTCTAGATATATGGTTTTATTAATTATTTTCAGTTTTGAAATCGAATTTAGAACAAGTATGGTATCTATTTGGTATATTTGATTTATCTAAATTACACTTTAAGCCAAGTCCCAATCCTACCAACCATAACATATATTTACAATTAAAACATACTTTTTCATCAGGTTCCAGACTCAAGGTACTATTATCTTTTTCCATATAACGAATTTAAGTATTTAAAATTACATTTTATAGTCGCAGTAGAAGCAAAAACAGTTCTAATTGTTTGATGACCTTTTCGTAGTATTCATCTGTTGGTATTGACTCCATGAATATAGCCATTGCATATGAGATAATCACAACCTATGCATCATGATTAGACTTTGAAAAAGGTCGATCATTTGGCGCACCTTCCGAAAGGCCTAGGGTACAGATTGATAAATATTAAAAAGTTCAGTAAGATGCGAATTATTCATATTTATTATAGTAAAACATTTTACGAGTTATAGATTTAATTTAAGTAAAAAAATTATTTTGCAAATCTCTGTTTTTTAAAATCTTGATTATTTTGTCATTCATTTTTCAATTTTTTTTAAATAGTAAAATAATAGTGTAG
>CAMBTV010000268.1 GCA_945870835.1 Chitinophaga pinensis | reverse complement strand
TAGAAATAGAATTGTTCATGACTATATGGGTATTGATTACAGCATTGTATGGGAAATAAGAAATAATTTCCTAGATAATTTAAATGAGAGTTTTAGCGGAATCGAATTCTAAAAATGATTTCGATAAAAATGCTTTTATCCCATTCGGAGCTGCCAAAATTTATGAGAATCGAAAAGTTATTTATTGGTCATTAATAAATCAATACTAACTCAATATCTTCCCTTAATAAGTTCGTACTGCAGCTAGCTGAGTTCACTAGAAAGAAAAAGAAGTCGTTGTAAATCAATAGTTTATAGCGGCTTTTTTGTTTTTGGTCAAACATAGTCAAAACATTTAGACGTAAAACTTTAGTAGAGGCATTTAACTTAACATTTAATCTTAAAGTTCTGTCCCTAAATGCAATAATTTATTAAAATGCTGGATTATCTAAGCGAAATGGTTTTCCTGATTGTATTCTTTCCACTAATTCCTAATTCATATTTTAAATTATTTCTAATGTTAGAAAATAAAAAAGTGGCTGACATTTTCATGCCAACCACTTTTTTGTAATTTTTATTTAATCTTCTTGTTTACTAATATGTCTCTTTAGAAGGGACTGTATTGAAAAGAGTAGAAGTATGGTAGCTATTGAAACAATGGATGCAAATGTTATACCAGCAACAACTAGAGACTGACCTCTTTTAACTGCTTTGGATGCTTTCTTAAGAGCCTGAACTTCTTCAGCCCTGTCTAATTTTTCTTTGTATAGCTTAAGGTAACGTTTAAGTGAATTAGAAAGATCTTTAGAATCATAAAAGCTAATATCTTCATTAAATTCTTTGATAGCAACTTTTAACTCATTGGTTAAAATTTTACTTTCAAATATAATTTCTGCTAGTTCAAAATAATCAGATTTTTTAAACTTAGTATTTGATAAGCTTTTGTGTGAATTGATTACTGATTTTACTAGTTCTATTTGTTCATCACTTATTGAGTTGTCTATAAAGTATTTTAGATATTTAAAATAATTCTTTAAATCAGCTTCATTTTTTATTTTGATATCATTTGTTTCTATAATTTTTGCTAATTCAAAAGAGCGGTTAATAGTGCTTAGGCTTAGACTTGAAGTATTGGAAACTATTTCAACATAAATGTTAAATCCTTGCTCTGTGAGAAAGTCAGCTGCTGTGTTCTCATTTAATTTGTGCAATAACTTAATTACTTCAATTTTATCACAATAGGATGAACTGTCGTACCCTTTGTTTAAATAAATTTTTTCTAATAAATTAGGAATTGCAGTAGGATTAGGAATAAAATCTTTTACTTGAATAATTATATTGCCACCACTCACTGAGTCTAACTTATAATTTCCGTATTCGTCTAGTAAGTATGAACTATGAGGTTCAGAGGAATCTCCAAGTTTTGTCCATTCAGCTTTAGGTAGATCTGATTTTAATGAATCAAGCCATTTCTGATAATCAATTAAAGTACATTTGTTAGGATCGATTTCTACTACTTTAGTAGTATCAATTTTTTTGTTAATAACTTCATTTTTACTAACTGAAACACTATCACGGGAAGTAGGTGTTGAATTTAGTAAAAAATAAATAAAGCTTAGTACCAAGCCAAGCAAGGAGAATAAGGCAAGAATTTGCCATGTTTTTCTTCCAATTGGAAAAACAAATCGTTCTTCCATTGAGTTAAAAAATTTTTTCATTTAGTAGGATTAAATTGTTAATAAATAGAATTTGTGTAATATGAAAATACTAAATTTTTAAATATCCTTGATCAAAGGTTTTTACTCATAGTTATAACTAAATATTTCATTCTACAGGTTGGTATTCAGTCCTGTACCTTAAGTGATCTTCTATGCATGGATTTCTTATTATAAGCCAATAAGTGGACTTACAACAGAATAAGCATTTTAATAGTGTTTTACTTTTTCGATATATTTTTTATTACTATGTTTTATTTCTAATTGACCCAACAATTTTTAGTTAATTTTGTAGTATAAATTAAACAAATTATGAGTTTACTGAATGATCTTCAATGGCGATATGCCACCAAAAAAATGAATGGGGAAATCGTTCCTCAAGAAAAGTTGGACTATATATTAGAAGCAGCTAGGCTTGCACCTACTTCTTCCGGATTACAACCCTTTGAAATTTTAGTCATTTCAAATAAAGAGCTTCAAGGTAAAATTTTACCGCTGGCTCATGGACAAAGTCAAGTTATCGATTCTTCTCATGTATTGGTTTTTGCTGCCTGGGATAATTATACTGAAGAGCGCATCAATGAAGCATTTGATAGAAATAATGAGGAAAGAGGTTTGCCATCAAGTGCAACCGATGACTACCGCAAAATGTTAATAAAATCAACTTCTTCCAAAACAGCGGATGAAAATTTCTCACATGCAGCTAAACAAGTATATATCAGCTTTGCAACTGCCATTGTTGCTGCAGCTGAACAAAAGGTAGATGCAACGCCAATGGAGGGCTTTAATCCAAAGGCTTTAGATGAGCTTTTGAATTTAAAAGAAAGAGGATTACGGAGTGTTTTACTATTACCAATTGGATATAGAGACGAGAAAAATGATTGGTTGGTCAGTATGAAGAAGATTCGCGTTCCAAAAGAAAAATTCATTACCGAGTTAAAATAAAAATAATCTTTCTTAAAAAAGGGTGTATCATTTTATTGATACACCCTTTTTTTGGATATAAAATAATTGATCTGCCCCCACATTTAAAGATTTTGTAAGGATTCTTTGTAAGGTTAGTTTATTAAAATATTAAATGCTAAAAAAACTGCTGATCCAATACTACAATCTAAAATAAACTATAATGCTATTTTTCTATTAAAAAGTATTTTCAAGTGATATTGATTGTTATGAACAGGATAATGATGATTTTCTATATCTTTAGTTTTAACTTAACATTGTAGTTATGTCATTTATTATCCTTCTTATTGGCATGTTGCTGCTAATATTATTAATTACTTGGGTCAAAATTTCTCCATTTTTGGCATTTATCCTGGTTTCTATTTTAATAGGATTTTCTAATGGAATGGGTATTTCTACTATTACCAATGCGCTTCAAAAAGGAATTGGTGATTTGTTGGGCTCAATTGTAGTAATACTTGGCTTGGGTGCAATGTTGGGCAAGTTAATTGCTGATAGTGGCGCCGCTCAAAAAATTGCTACAGGTTTAATGGGAATCTTTGGTAAAAAATATATTTTATGGGCTTTGTTGCTTACAGGTTTTATTATTGGAATCCCACTTTTTTATGGAACAGGATTTGTG
>CAMBTV010000267.1 GCA_945870835.1 Chitinophaga pinensis | reverse complement strand
CTTCTAATTCGGAAATTGCAAATAAAGTTATTGTTAGGAAAAGTATTGTTGCAAAAATTAGCATTAAATCTGGTGAAATATTTTCTGAGAGTAATTTAACTTCAAAAAGACCAGGAAGTGGAATTAGTCCTATGGAATGGGATAATGTAATTGGCAGAGTTGCTTCGAGAGATTTTGATGAGGACGAAGTTATTACCCTATGAATTTAAAAAAGATTTGTGTTTTTACAGGAACTAGAGCCGAATATGGTTTACTATATTGGATAATTAAAGCAATTTATGATGATGAATTTTTGGAATTACAATTGGTAGTTAGTGGTATGCACTTGTCCCCAGAGTTTGGACTAACATATAAGCAAATCGAAGAAGATGGATTTTTTATTAACAAAAAAATTGAGATATTACTCTCTTCCGATTCAGCAGTTGGAATTTCAAAAAGTGTGGGTTTGGGGGTAATCAGTTTTGCTGAGTGCTTGGATGAGTTGAGGCCAGATCTTTTGATTGTACTTGGGGACAGATTCGAAGTATTTTCAATTGTAACATCAGCAATGATTAATCGTATCCCAGTAGCTCATTTTCATGGAGGAGAATCTACTGAAGGGGTTATCGATGAATCAATTAGGCATTCTGTTACAAAAATGTCACATATTCATTTCACTTCAACAAAACTGTATCGTAATCGAGTTATACAATTGGGTGAGCAGCCAAGCAATGTTTTTAATGTTGGAGCTTTAGGAATCGAAAGCATAAATAAATTGGTACTATTAAATAAAAGTGATTTTGAAGTAGCTATAAATAGGTCACTTTCAAAGTTAAATGTGCTAATAACTTTTCACCCCGTAACTCTGGAGACTTACTCTTCTGAATTTCAATTCAAAGAGATATTAAGTTCATTAGACTGTTTGGAAGAATGTTTATTAATTTTTACTAAGGCTAATGCAGATACTGACGGAAGAATTATAAATACTTTAATTGATGAGTATGTCTCAATAAATTCCAATAAAGCAATTTCTTTTATCTCAATGGGCCAAATAAGGTATTTATCTGCTTTGCAACATGTTGATTTTATCATTGGTAACTCATCAAGTGGATTGTTAGAGGCCCCATCATTTAATATTCCAACAATTAATATTGGAGATAGACAAAAAGGTAGGGTTTCTGGAGAAACTGTTATTAATTGTCTTCCGGATTCAGTTTCAATAAATAAAGCTATAAAAAAGGCTTTAAGCAAGGATTTTATTGAGTCAATAAAGAATTGTAAAAGTCCTTATGGAGAGAAGAACCCATCAGTTCAAGTCATTGAAATTCTAAAAAAGACCGACTTGAGTGAAATATTAAAAAAGAAATTTTACAATTTTGTAGAGAATATTTTCAATAAAGAAAATTGAAATATTTAGTTTGGTCTTAATGTACTTTTCTTTATTTCACTTTACATATTTACACTATATGTAAAGTGAAAGTGAATTTAGGAAGTTTTTAAAGATTTAACTAGACTAAACAATAGGTTCAATAATAGTCTTTTATTGTAAAATTTATAAGTATTATTTCACTATTTTTTCTATAAATTTAGGAACATACATTTTATCGCCCCTCAACCTCAGGAGTAAAGTTGCTGACGTTAGGAAGTAAATTGAAGATTTGAAAAATGAATTATGATTATAAAAAACACTTAATCCATTGTTCCGTTGCTTTAAAAGCATGTTTGCAGCGATTAAATGAACTCGGACTTGATGCTATTCTCTTTGTTATTGATGATTCAGGTAATCTAAAGGGATCCCTTACTGACGGTGACATTCGTAGAGGATTTATTAATAATTTGAGTATTCAGAATAGTGTAGAAGATTTCCTTCAGCCAAATCCACGATCAATTCAGCGAGGCCAATATACCTTGCAAGAGATTATTGTGCTAAGAGAACAAGGATTTAAAGTATTGCCTGTAATTGATTCTTCTGGACTTATAGTTAATGTAATTAATTTCAGGTATATAAAATCTTATTTGCCTGTTGATGCAATTGTTATGGCTGGTGGAAGGGGAGAAAGACTAAAACCTTTAACTGATAAAACACCAAAGCCATTGCTTGTTGTAGGAGAAAAACCTATAATAAAGCATAATATAGACAGGCTTATTAGTTTTGGAGTTGATGATTTTTGGATTTCTGTAAAATATTTGAGTGAACAAATAGAAGACTATTTAAAAGACGGTAGTGATCTTGGAGTTCGTATTAAGTATGTTAAAGAAGAAATTGCTCTTGGGACCATTGGATCTGTATCAATGATACCATCCTTTGAACATGATTACGTATTAATTACTAATTCTGATATTTTAACTAATTTGGATTACGAGAAATTTTTTCTTGACTTTATTGATTCTGAATCCGATTTCGCTGTAGCTACTATCCCATATAATGTTAATGTTCCATATGCAATTCTTGAAACTAAAGATAATTTGATTCAAAGTTTTAGGGAAAAACCAACTTACACTTATTTTGCAAACGCAGGCATATATCTAATTAAAAGGGAGCTTTGCAGTAAAATACCCAAGAATCAATTTTATAATGCAACAGATTTATTGGAATATTTATTAAAAAATCAATACAAAGTTAGTTCGTTTCCTTTGAGAGGTTATTGGCTAGATATTGGGAAACATGATGACTATATCAAAGCTCAAGCAGATGTTGAGTTTATAACTTTTTAAGTGAAATGAAGAAAGTTTTGTGGTTAGTTGCTGCTCGATCTGGTTCTAAATCTATCCCTGATAAAAATATTAAATTATTGGGGGAACAGCCTCTTTTATCATACAGAGTAAAATGTGCTTTATTAACAACATTTACTTCTGATGTATGGATAAGTACTGATTCTTTTATTTATTCTGAAATAGCTAAGAAAAGTGGTGCGGTTGTTCCTTTTCTCAGACCTGAAACATTGTCGGGAGATGAAATAAAATCAACTGATGTAGTTTTGCATGCAATGGAGCATGCTCAATCCATATCTTCTAAATATGAATATATAGGCTTACTAGAGCCTACATCCCCATTCATATTACCAAATGATCTTGATCTTGCTATTTCTAGACTTGATTCGAACCAAAATGCAGAAGCAATTGTTGCCGTTCGGGAAAGTAGGCCACATAAATTATTTACTCAAGAGGAAAATGTTTATTTGGAAAAAATAGCTGAGAATTTGGAGTATTTTAACCGTTTAGATAGACAAGCATTTAAAAAAGAAATCACACCATCAGGTGGTTTCTATATAAGTAGATGGAATAGTTTTTTAAATTTAAA
>CAMBTV010000266.1 GCA_945870835.1 Chitinophaga pinensis | reverse complement strand
TATTAGGTAATGTTGCAGAAAATCCAATAAATGAAATCTTTTACGAAAATAGAGGTAGAGCTCAAACATTATTATCTAGTGACGGAGAAGTTTACACTAATGATGTGAACAGAGTTCAAATTTACAATGCTTCTTATAAATGGACTGCTAAAGATTTTGAAATTAGAGGATTTTATAGAACTGGTCACTACCACTGGGGTTATGAAGGCGACTTCTTCGGATTGTATCCTGAAGCAAATTATGGTCAAAATTTAGACATCTATAATGGTGTAACTTCTGGTTTTGAAATTGATGGAAGAGGTAGTTTAAACGGGTTGAAAGCTGCATTTGGACCTCAATTATGGTGGGGAGCTAACCCAGCTTATTTATTGAAATATAATAGAAAAATTGGAATTTTCAATGCGGCTGCAGTATATCATGAGGATATTTCAAGTGCTGCTCAAGCGGTAACATCAATTTTTATTCCGCAACCTAAAACAAGAAGAGCTTCGGTATACTTTCAAACAAAGTTAGGTGGTTTAGGTATTGAATTTGGAGGTATTTGGGGTGGTCAACCACTTGTAGGAAGAGAATTCCAAATGATGGATGGTGGTAATGTTAAAGTCGACAAAATTAACAACAAAGACAATTGGGGAGGAAAAGCAAAGTTGACTTTCTCAAAAGGAAAAGTTAATATGTATACTCAAGGCGCAATTTATGGGTTAGTAGCTAATTCTGGTGGTGATTATACTCAAACATTTACAGGATGGCGATTAAAAGAAAGTGGAAGTGGTAATCAAATGAATTTTTTGGCCGGTTTTACTTACAACATTAATTCCAATTTACAAATTGCTCCTAATTTCCTATGGCAAAAACCATTACTAGATGCTATGCCAAATGGAGTTAATGCACCTGGAAGATTAAGAAATATTCTAGACGATCCATTTATTGTAAGATCAAATCGTGAAACAACAGGTGGAGAATTATTATTAACTTATGATCCTACACCAGGAACCTGGATGTATGAATGGAATAATGATTTGCTAGAAGATGCTAAATTTGCATTCAGTACAGGTTTTGTTTACCGTCATTTACCAACAACAATGGATGCTGCAATAGGTTTCTTAGAGAACAGAACGCCTTTTGCTTTTGATAAATCAGCACCTGCACAGGATTTGTGGGAATCCAATACACGAATTGTTTCCAAATTTACTTCAAACATAGGTATTATTGCTAATTTATATTTTGGAAATGGACAAGCTAATGGTGATTCTGAAAGAACCATTAACAGAATGGGAGGCGATTTACGTATGATTTACAACAAAGTAAAAGTTGTATCATCATTAAAATTAAATGATTGGGGTCCATACGATTACCACAAAGATTTTAACTTAACGTTTCCAGTGCAAAGTGCAATCGATATTTCAACTTCTTTAAGTAAACCAAATTGGTTCATTTTACCGGATACAAGAATAGGTATAATGGGAATTTGGAGAGCATTAGATCAATATTCTCCAAGATATTCACCAACTTATGTTCCTGCTAATACCTATCCTGCAGTACCTGAATTAAGCCCTGTAGGTTATGGCAATGGTTCTGAGTGGGAAATTAGAACATATATACATATAAATATTGGTAAATAATTTAAAAAGATTTAAAAATGAAAAATAAAATATTAAATAAATTAAAAATTAGTTCCCTTTTACTATTGGTTATTATGACTAATGTAAATTGCGATAGAGAATTATCAGATGAAGCTAAAGATGCTACATTTCCAAAAACAGCTGAAGTTTTTACTGATACACCAGTTGGTATGGGTACTAACTTTTACTTTCCTTATGGACCAGATGCTAATAACCCAGTTGGGTCAAAATTTAGTGCTTGGTCTGTAGATACTGATGTAAGTTATAAAGGTAATGCTTCGATGCGTTTTGATGTGCCAAATGCAACTGATCCTCAAGGAAATTACGCCGGAGGTATTTTAAGAGTCGATGGTACAGGAAGAGATTTAACAGGTTATGATGCGCTTACGTTTTGGGCTAAAGCATCTCAGGGTGTAACAATTGGAGAGATTGGTTTTGGAGAAGATTTTTATCCTAATAAATACATTACTACAATGACTAATATTAGTTTAGGAACGGCTTGGACAAAATACATTATTCCTATTCCTAATGCTTCAAAATTAGTCCAAGAAAAAGGGATGTTTAGATACTCTGCAGGAACTCAAGGTACAAATGGTATGGGATACACATTTTGGATTGACGAATTAAAATTTGAAAAATTAGGTAATATTTTACCATTACAAGCTTCAATTATGAATGGAGCTAACGTAACAAGATCTACTTTTGTAGGAGTCGAAATTCCAGTAACAGGTGCAATAGCAACCTTTAATATGCCTAACGGTAGCAATCAATCGGTTAATATAAGTCCGGCTTTTTTAAATTTTACCTCTTCAAATTCATCTGTTGCTACAGTTAATGATGCAGGTGTTGTAATACCAATCGCAGCGGGTACAGCAACAATTACAGCAACATTTAATGGCCAACCAGCCACGGGTAGTTTAATAATAAATTGTCAAGGTGTATTTGTAAATGCTCCAGTTCCAACTATAAACTCTGCAAATGTTATTTCAATATTTTCAAATGCTTATACAAATGTTCCAGTGAATTATTATAATGGTTATTGGGCACCATGGCAAACCACACAATCTAATGATTTTTCAGTTGCAGGAGATAATGTTTTGAACTACACAAACTTTAACTTTGTAGGCATTGAGTTTAGTAGTCCTACTGTTAATGCTACTTCAATGACACATCTTCATTTAGATGTATTTATACCTGGTGCTGTTGCTCCGGGAAGACGATTAGAATTAAGATTAACTGATTTTGGGACCAATGGAGTATATGGAGTAGATGATTCACAAAGTTTACCTTATGTAGTATCAAATAATTTAGTTTCACAGAGTTGGATGTCTTTTGAAATTCCATTAAATCAACAAACAGGTCTTAACAGTAGATCCCATTTAGCTCAAATAATACTTTTAGGTGGAGATAATTCAACAATCTACGTAGATAATATATATTTTCATAATTAAAAATAAAACAAAATGGTTTTGATAAAAAATAATAAAAGTTTAATCACTTTAATTTTAGTTGGTATTTTTTTGAATAGTTGTTCAACTGATGAAAAACAAACGGTTGTTACCAAAACACAATTGGTGATGAGTGATGAATTCAATGTTGATGGCGCTCCAAATCCAAGTTTGTGGAGTTATAATATTGGAACAGGTAATAACGGCTGGGGTAACA
>CAMBTV010000265.1 GCA_945870835.1 Chitinophaga pinensis | reverse complement strand
ATCCAACCTTTTCGGCTCCGTATAATCAGCAAGTGCATTTTGATGCATTTTCGTCGAAAGATTTAGTCAGTTGGACAAAGCATCCCAATATCTTAGATACTTCATCTATTCAATGGGCTCGACGGGCTATGTGGGCACCTGCAGTCATCGAAAAAAATGGAAAATATTATTTCTTTTTCAGTGCAAATGATATCCAAAATGGAAATCAAAAAGGGGGGATTGGAATCGCTATAGCTGATCAACCAGCTGGTCCTTTCAAAGATTATCTTGGTAAACCTTTGATTGACGATTTTTATAATAAAGCACAACCTATTGATCAATTCGTTTTTAAGGATATCAATGGAAACTATTACCTTATTTACGGAGGGTGGCGCCATTGTAATATAGCGCGTCTTAATGAAAATTTTACTGGATTCATCCCATTTGAAGATGGCAATACTTTTAGAGAAATTACTCCCGAACAATACGTGGAAGGCCCAATGATGTTTACAAGAAAAGGGAAATACTATTTTATGTGGTCGGAAGGTGGTTGGACAGGCCCTAATTATAGTGTAGCCTATGCTATAGGAGATTCTCCCTTTGGCCCATTCAAACGAATCGGTAAAATACTAAAACAAAATCCCGATATAGCAACTGGTGCTGGTCACCACTCTGTCATCAAAATACCCTCCAAAGACAAATGGTATATCATTTACCATCGCAGACCCCTAGGTGAAACAAATGCCAATTCAAGAGTTACCTGTATTGACAGAATGTATTTTGATAAAGATGGATTAATAAAGCCTGTAGTTATCACCAATGAAGGAGTTAAAAAAATACATCTAAAGTAAAATTTTAACAAGGCAAAAAAATGGGGCCTTAATTGAATTAAGCTTTGTAAGCAAAAATAATGGACATAAAAATGGCAAGTTACTTACATCGCACCGCTCAACCATTTACCCTTGCTACCTTCCGGTCCTGGGGGAGTTCAACAGGAGCTGGTCGTATAAGACTTGCCGATGCAAATATAAGTCAGACTGATTAATTTTTTTTATAAATATTAAATTGAACGGCAACTTATCGGCTACATCATCCTGCCAGCCCATATTGGAAGCTATAAATTAATTCCTGGCCTATCTGTTCTAGTAGCTATTTTGCCAATACCAATTAACTGATCTGCCTGATCTGAAAATGATTTATAATAAATTAATATCGTATACGTGTTTTCAGTTTCCCAATAATTACCATCTATTTCAATCTTTTTAGAAGGGTCATTTTTATCAACCATCAGATAACCATAGCTGTAATACCCTTGCTTTAAAAATTGGCTTCCTTCATACATACCTGTTTCGGCGTTGAACTGCATTTTAGAACCCTGATTTAACTTGTAATCAGTTAACTGCCCTGTCAAATACAAATCTTTATCAGAATAGGGCAAGCCATTGGGAGTCCGATATCTGAACTGAACGGTTGCAAAATCTCCCTGCCAATAGGGATTGATTGATTCATAGGTTGCAACCTGATAAAACCCATTGAAATCTTGGTAATAAATATATTGCTGATTACTGCGGTCAATGTCAGGCTTCACAAAAATCTTTGTTGCAGTTTTAGAATATTCAGCTCTCTCCACCCTTTCACTCTGTAAACTAAAACTTCTTAAATCAAGCCACCTCCATTCTTTTCCTCCCGCAAAACTATAATCATTCTCATTGTTATATTCTAAGGTATTACCCCTAATAAAGGTTGGCCGAACATTTCCTTGGGCATTGTCCCATCGATTATTTTGAAGTATCACCACTTTTACCTGTTGATTGACATCAAATGCATTTAAGCCTTCTAGATTTACTGAAAACTTAATTCTTTGATGGGTATTATAAAATTGGGGGGTAAATGGCTGAACAAATTGAGCCATTAGGGAGGATTTAGTGTCTAAAACCAATAACTTCCTAGTAAAAGCGAGCTTTGAAGTATCGCCATCCAGAAAAACTTTTAATAAATAATTTCCACTTTTAGTAGGCAGAGTATTGGCCTCTGGTAAAATCATTTGATAATGAGTATAACGAGTAAAGGCAAGAGAGGAAAATCGATAGCTAGAAATACGCTGCTGCGTAAAACCCTTGATGTAGTCAAAGGGGCTTAATAACAATGGTTTCCAATTAAAATCACATAATTGATAGGTGTAATAGTAACTTTTTACATTCGCATCTAGGTCATCGAAATGTAGCTCCAAACGGTCACCACTGTTGAGTTTATAAACTGGTAGCGTCATTTGGTCTCCATATATATGAAAGCGAACTGCCTTAATATTGGGCTTAAAAACACCCTCAGGATACTGCTGGGCATTCAAAGTATTTAATGATATCAATAAAATCGCAAAAAAACAGAATGATTTAAAAAGATGCATTAGCGATGAAAATATTTACTTTTGAAAGATACTAAAATTATGCCGATTGAATTTTTCAGCATTTATAGCAAAACGAATCGCCTTTAACCGACAAGATACTTTTTCCCGATTCATCATTCGATTGGCGATTGGTGCTACAACCGTTAGTGTGGCAGTAATGATTGTTACTATCAGTTTTGTAAATGGCTTTCAGCAGGTCATTAGCAATAAAGTCTTTAGTTTTTGGGGTCATATTCACGTACAACAGGATATTGAAAATAGAGTAAGTATTGCCGAGGAATACCCCATTGCAAAAAATGACACCGTAGAAAAATTTATTCGACTATTACCAGAGGTGAAATCTATTGAACGGTATGCCACCAAATCAGTACTGCTTACCTACGGAACAGATATTGAAAGTATTTTAGTGAAAGGCATTGATAGTACTTTTGACTATTCAAGGTTAGCTCCTTTTTTACAACAAGGCAAATGGGTATCCTTTACTGATAGTGGTTATAGCAAAGAGATTAATATTTCATCTTATATCGCCAATCAGTTGAATGTCAAATTAAATGACACCCTCCTCTCCTTTTTTATTCAACAAGATGGTACAAGGCGACCAAGAAAATTGAAAATAGCAGGAATTTTCAAAACCTCCATTGAAGAATATGACAAACAGTTTGGCATTTGCGATATTAACCTGATTAGAAGAATGAACGACTGGAACGCAGACCAGATTGGTGGATATGAAATTTTTTTAAAAGACTATACCCAAACCGATTCAATTGCAAGGATTATAAAAAATGAAACCCCCCAAGGATGGAATAGTAAAACCATTCAAGCAATTTATCCAAATATTTTCGACTGGTTAGGTCTTCAAAATGATATTAAATTAATATTAATTGGTATAATGATGATAGTAGCTATCGTGAATTTAATCACC
>CAMBTV010000264.1 GCA_945870835.1 Chitinophaga pinensis | reverse complement strand
TGATATTATAGGTATTCAAAAATCCCTCAAATTCATCTCTAGTTTTAACGGAATCAGCATTTATTTTAGAATTATAGCGAAACAAATTGTATTTTAAGAACAGGTTATATAAGTAAATTCTAAAGTACATATTAGAAAAAGTATTGTATTGTCCTTTCTGTTGGTACTCATTACCGTTTAATAAATTATAGCCAACTGTGGTAAAGGAATCAAACAATGGTAACATCGCATAATTTTGAAATACATCTATTTTATCCGCCATTAGCTCATCATAATAAGCTAAGCTAGGTGATTGCTGCTCGTTTCCTTTTGCAGTATTAATACGGGAAACAGTTCCAATATCAAAAAGTAGTTCACTGATTACTTCAGGAGATATAATTTCATCACTGTTTACTAAATCTACTACTGTAAATAATTTAAATTTCGAACCTGAAAATTCATCAACACTGACTGGAGCTTCAGTTGGGTTTGAACTTATTTTTATGTTGTTTAAACAGTTCTTTTCAATCCAATTTACCCATTTTATTGTTTCACCCTCAATAATTACTTTTTTTTCAAAATCTCGTGCGCAATTTGTCAACTCTGAAATTTCCGATAAGCTCAGAACAGGAGTATAGAGTTCAATACTAAAGAAATGTAAGCCATTTGGAAATAAAAAGACCTCCACGTTTTTAATTCCCGCTTGTACCTTAATTATTGGCTCCTTTGTTTTTTCATCTTTAAATTTAATGAACTCAAATTTTTGATCGATGTTTTTGGACAGGTATGTTGCAGCGGCATCTCCCTTAAAAAGAAAAAGTAAGTCTCTAAATTCAGGATACCAGTAATTTTTGTAAAACCCCAACGAGCGCTCATCTAATGAATCGGAAGTGTAACCACTAGATCGAAATCCTGAAATGGTTTTTTTAACAGGAGATGATTCGAAAATACCAACTAGTTTAATAATTGAACTACTTACTTTGATCGTATTTTTATCCAAGGCCATACAAAAATATATTGAGTGGAAATTTAGTCATTTATTTTTAAGTTTTTTAAGGAATGTAACCAAAACCTAGAAGTATACTTATGAACGAGTACAAAAAAGTATAATTATTTAGTTTTCACAACAATAAATAATTTAAACTTATTCTTATGATCGTTACACTTAAGATTTTCGTTATTTTTCTTTTGTTCATTGCCTATTTCGCCACTTCCTTATTTGGTATAGCATTTATGGCAGGGTGCATTATTGGTGATCTTATCAGCGATAGGTTGTTTGCGCCAAAATAAGTTTTCGCTCAGTTTTTTTTAAGCAATTTAGAGTGTAGTAGGGCCAGACTTCTCACCCAAATCGTTCTAAATAAAAAATCCCCAACTTTCGTTGAGGATTTCTTTGTGGGAGTTGAGGGGTTCGAACCCCCGACCCTCTGCTTGTAAGGCAGATGCTCTGAACCAGCTGAGCTAAACTCCCAAATTTGGTTTGCAAATATACACTATTTTTTTTAAAGGAGTGAAAAACTACTCGTTATTTTTTAGCTCTTCAATTTTATTTAGCACATCATCAAGTCCTTCTTTAAATTTTTCAAAGTCCTCTTTGTAAAGAAAAATTTTATGTTTCTGAAAATTGTCATTTCCATCTTCCCCAAAAACCTTTTTACTTTCTGTTAGGGTAATGTATAAATCATTTCCTTTTGTGGCTTTAATATCAAAGAAATAGGTGCGCTTTCCAGCTCTAACAACCTTTGAATAAACCTCATTTTGATCATTATTCATGTTTTCATCAATTATATTAGTCAAAATTGAGATTTTTTTTTTAATTTTCAAACTTATTCATGCATCTTTTTACTATAAAATGTAAGTTGATTTTTTGAAACTTAATTAATTTATGCAGCAAAAAAATAAATCAAAAAGGAATTATTTTCAATTAGCTTGCTACTTTTTTGCACTGCTATTTTTTTCGTCTTGTTCAACGGAAAAAGGTCAGGCTGAACCAAAATTTGACCTTGATGATATTAATAAAAAAGGGAAATTAACTGTTTTAATGGACAACAGCGCATTGTCTTATTTTGAATACAAGGGCAAGAATCTAGGATTCGAATATGAAATTCTCGATTCGTTTGCAAGGTCGCTTGGTTTAAAACTTGAAGTGAAAATAATTCAAAATAGAGAATCATTTCTTCGTTCCTTAAATAATGGAGAAGGAGATTTAATTGCTTGTAGTCAAGCAATTACTTTACCTGCTTTAAATGACATGGAATTTTCATTACCATATTATACAACACATCAAGTTTTAGTGCAAGCTAAATCAGTTGATAGTTTGTTGGTTAAAGAAGCATCTGATTTAGGAGGGAAGAATGTTCATGTAGTAAAGGGCTCAGCATTTGATGATCGTCTTAAAAACCTATCAGACGAAATTGGTGTTGTTATAAATCGACGTTACATAGAATCGGATGTAAATGCAGAAGATCTTATCGAAATGGTGGCTAGTAAAAAAATAAAATATTGCCTAGCGAATGAAAATTTAGCACGAATAAGCAATGATTTACATGATAATATCGATACTAAAACTATTGTTTCTACAAATCAAAAAATTGCTTTTGGCTTGAGAAAAAACAATCCTCAGTTAAAAGCTAAGCTTAATGCTTTTCTTAGCAATTATTGTAGTTCTAGTCAATTTAATGAATTAAAAAAAATGTATTTTGATTATATGGTTCAGAATCCTGTTATTGAAACAGTCCCTTTAAAAAAAGGTCGTATTTCACCTTATGATGAATTATTCAAATCTGCAGCAAATAAATTTGGTTGGGATTGGAAAATTATCGCTGCAATATCATGCAAGGAATCCAATTTTAATCCGAATGCGCGCGGACTAGGTGGTGCATTTGGCCTAATGCAATTCATGCCTAATACGGGTGCACACTATGGTGTTTATCCAAACTCAACACCAGAAGTACAAATTAATGGCGCCATGGTCATGATAAATAAAGTTTATAATTCTTGGTCTAGTATTCCTGATACAGAACAGCGAATGAAATTCACCTTAGCATCTTATAATGCTGGTAAAGGTCATATTGATGATGCGCAGCGTTTAGCTGTAAAAAATGGTTTGAATCCTCTAATTTGGGACGGAAATGTTCAAGTCATGGTAAAAAACCTAGCAGTCCCTGCTTTTTATCGTGATCCTGTTGTTCGTTGTGGTGCTTATAGAGGCCCTGCATCCAACTATGCAACTGCTGTTTATCAAAAATATCTATCTTGGAAATAAGCGGAGTGGAACCAGTTTTAATTATTATTCAGGGTCCAACAGCTTCCGGTAAAACTTCCTTAGCAATTGAATTAGCACTCTATTTTGA
>CAMBTV010000263.1 GCA_945870835.1 Chitinophaga pinensis | reverse complement strand
ATTATATGGGAACCACAGGTGGTGGTTTATGGAAAACAGAAAACAGTGGTATGAGTTGGAATAATATTTCTGACGGATTTTTTAAAACTGGTTCTGTAGGCGCGGTGGCGGTGTCAGAAAGCGATGCCAATATTGTTTATGTAGGCATGGGCGAACACGCTGTAAGAGGTGTAATGACTCATCATGGAGATGGTGTGTATAAAAGTACAGACGCAGGCAAGACATGGAAAAAAATGGGATTAGATGCTACACAACATATTTCAAGAATTGCGATTGATCCAAAAAATCCAAATATTGTTTTTGTTGCAGCGCAGGGTGCATTGTATAGTAAGTCAACCGAGCGTGGTATTTATAAATCTGTCGATGGTGGTACAACATGGAAAAAAGTATTGTATGTAGATGATAAAACAGGTTGTGCAGAAATATCAATGGACATGCATAATACCTCTATTATGTATGCTGCCATGTGGGAACATGGTCGTTTGCCATGGCAAGTAATAAGTGGTGGACCAGGAAGTGGATTGTATAAATCAACAGACGGCGGTAACAACTGGGTGAAAATGGAAAATGGTTTACCAAAAGAAATGGGTAAAATGTCTATTGCAGTATCTAGAGCAAATTCAGAAAAAGTATATGCATTAATTGAAAGTGATTTTAGTAAAGACGCGGGTGGTTTATATGTGTCAGATGACGCAGGTGCCAATTGGTCACAAATTAATAAGAGCCATCGTTTAATTCAACGCGCATGGTATTATATTGAACTATTTCCAGATCCTACCAATGAAAACACAGTCTATGTGATGAGTGCCCCTTCTTTAAAATCAATTGATGGTGGTAAAACATTTGATGATTTTGCAAACACACATGGCGACTACCATGATCTATGGATTCATCCAAGCAACGGTAAGAACATGGTCATTGCTGATGATGGCGGTGCTGCTGTAACACATGATGGTGGAAAATCATGGAGCAGCCAAGACAATATGCCTACTGCACAATTTTATAGAATCAATGTAGACAACGAAACACCTTACAATATTTATGCAGGACAACAGGATAATAGTTCTGTTAAAATTGCGAGTCGTGCCATTGGTGCTGGAGGTATAGATCAAAGAAATTGGACTTCATCTGCAGGAGGCGAGAGTGCGTTCTTAGCATTTGATCCAAACAATCCAAGATATGTTTTAGGTGGCTCTTACCAAGGGACCATTGAAGTATTAGATACAAAAACAAAAGGCAGCACCAATATCATGGCTGCGCCAATTCAATATTTAGGCAGAGATGCAAAAGATATTAAGTACCGTTATAACTGGAATGCCCCAATCATTTGGAGCAAGCATGAGCCTAATACCTATTATCATGGATCACAATTTTTATTGAAAACTTCTGACATGGGAAAAACATGGAAAGAAGTTTCTCCAGATTTAACGCGCAACGAAAAATCGAAGCAAGGAAAACCTGGTGTTCCATTTACAAACGAAGCGGTGGGTGCAGAAAATTATGGCACACTGGCTTATGTGATGGAGTCGGTGCACGAAAAAGGGGTGATTTATACAGGTAGTGATGATGGTTATGTTTACTTAACAAAAGATGGTTGTACTACTTGGAAAAATATTACACCAGCAGGATTAGCTGAGTGTTTAATTAATGCCATTGAAGTATCTCCGCATGATAAAGCAACAGTATACATTGCAACTACTAGGTATAAGTTCGACGATCATACACCTGGTTTATATAAATCAACTGACTATGGAACTACATGGACTAAAATAAATACGGGTATTGCCAACAATGCATTTACAAGAGTAGTACGTGAGGATAATGTGGTTAAAGATTTATTATATGCAGGTACAGAATTAGGCGTGTATATGTCTAAAAATGGCGGGAAAAGCTGGAGTCCATTCCAATTAAATTTACCCATTACACCTATCACCGATTTACGTGTGCATCAAAATAATTTAATTGCAGCCACTTCAGGTAGATCATTTTGGATTTTAGATGATTTAAATTTAATTCGTGCATTTAAAGCGGATACTACACTTGCAAAAATGTATACTCCTACTGCTACTATGTTAGTAACGGGCTATAGCGAGTTGGATAACAATGATGCAGATTTTACAGGTGCTAAGGATAACGAAGGGGTGAATCCAGCAACAGGCATGGTATTGTATTATCAATTACCTAGTATGGCAGACTCTATTGAATTGAGTATAGAAATTACTGATGCATCGGGTAAATTAGTGCGTCGTTTTAGTTCTAAGGCAGACGAAAACTATAAGCGTTATGAAGGAGCTCCAAGAAGAGAGCCAACATTAAGCAAGGAAAAAGGATTGAATCGTTTTGTTTGGAACCTTCGTCACGCAACAATAACTGGCATACCAAATGTATTTATTGAAAGTAGTTTTAATGGACACAAATCCATTCCTGGCAATTATACCATTCGTTTAATGGCTGGTGAAAAAATTATTGGCACCACTACAGGCGTAATTGAAGCTAATCCGAATTATAGTACAACTGCAAGTGAATACCAACAGTATGATGACTTGATGCGTTCAATGGAAGGTACAGTCACTGAAATGCACCAAATGGTCAACCAATTAAAAGACAATAGCAATCATATTGAAGCATTGGTTAAAAAATTAAAGTCTGACGCTAATTACAGCGGTGCAGGGTATGCAAGCTTAAAACAAAATGCAGCAAGCTTAATTACAAATTTAAAAGCATGGGATGAAGATATGATTCAAAGAAAATCTACTGCATATGATGATGTTGAAAATTTCCCTAATAAATTTACAGCCAACTATATGTTCTTAATGAATCAAACAGAGAGCGATATTCCACAAGTGAATCAACCTAACTTAGATTTATTGAAAGAGTATACTACAGAGTGGGAGAAATTAAAAGCAAGAGGACTAAAATTAAAAAATGAAGCCATTCCTGCATTCAACAAGCAATTATGGGATTTAGGTATGGGCGCTATTTGGTAATAAGCAGTCCAAGAGAACTTAGTTGATTGTTTTTAAAAGCAAGGCCATAGAGTTTTTTCTAAGTAAGAGTAAAAGAAATAAAGAATTTGAATAATAAGTAACAAAATTCTTTCCTTTAATTTAACATTTCCTCCTGCGAAAATTGAACTAAAAGAAGGTAATTTTGTTACTTAATTATGAGATTGAATAAGCATCGTTTTCTCCGTTTTATTTGCGCGATTATTTGCGTTTTACAAGTACAATTTAGTTTTGGGCAGGACAAATTCGTTTTAAACGGAAATGTGAAAGACCAAGCCACTGGGGAGGCCATCATTAGAGCCGTTCTTAGAATTGAAGAGCTACCAAGCCT
>CAMBTV010000262.1 GCA_945870835.1 Chitinophaga pinensis | reverse complement strand
GCTGCTGCTATTCTTCTTTCTTTCCAATCTTCCCATTCAGCATAAGTACCTTTAAATTCTATGATTTTATGGTCTTCAATCTCCCATATTTTATTGGCAATCTTACTTACAAAATGACGGTCATGACTAACAAATACAATACTTCCCTCGTAATTATTTAACGCTCCAATCAATAAATCAACCGAATGAATATCTAGGTGATTGGTAGGCTCATCGAGCATTAAAAAATTGGCCTTACTCACAATCGTTTTTGCCAATGCAACCCTTGCCTTTTCTCCTCCACTTAAAACCTTTACTTTTTTGTCAACATCATCGCCGCTAAACAAAAAACATCCTAACAAACTTCTTAATTCAAGATCAGTTTTACCACTTCTGCTTTCACGCATTTCATCCAATACATTATTATTGAGATTCAAAGCCTCTAACTGATGCTGGGCATAAAATGATTCATCTACATTATGCCCCCAAATCCTATCTCCCTGAAATTCCTCACTACCTACAATCACTCTTAAAAGAGTAGATTTCCCCTTTCCGTTGGCACCAATCAATGCTATCTTGTCACCACGGTCGATCTCAGCTCCGGTATCTTTCATAATGACGAGCTCACCAAAACTTTTGGAAACATTTTTTAAAGTACACAACACTCTACCAGGCTGTTTTTCGACCGAAAAATTAATTCGCATATTGGGCCTTTCAATCTCTACGTTTTCTATACGTTCCAACTTCTCTAGGCGTTTAACAATACTTTGTGCTGCAGCCGCTTTACTGGCTTTGGCCTTAAACCTTTCTACAAATTTTTCATTTTGTCGAATATAATCTTGTTGATTTTCGTAGGCTTTTTGTTGAATATCCACCCTTAGCGCCTTTTCTGTTTCGTAGTATGAATAGTTACCTGTATAAAAATGTAATTTTTGTTGATACAATTCAACGACTTTATTAACCATTCTGTCTAAAAAATAACGATCGTGACTAACCATCACAACGGCTCCTTGGTAATTTTTCAGATACTTTTCCAACCATTCTATACTCGGCAAATCCAAGTGATTCGTTGGTTCATCTAGTAGTAAAACATCGGGGTGCATTAAAATCATCTTAGCCAACAAAACGCGCATCCTCCAGCCCCCACTAAAAGTTTTGTAAGGCTTATGCAAATTTTCATTACTAAAACCTAAACCCTGCAATATTTCTTCTGTCTTATGGTGGATATCGTAACCACCCAAAATCTCTAGTTCGTGCAACTTTTCAGAATAATCATGTGCCAAAGTTTCATCACCTGTTTTTTCCAATTCAAGTCCGATGGCTTCAATTTCTTTTTCAAGCTCCTTCACCCTTTCAAAAGCGCCCAATGCAACCTCTAAAATTGAATCTTCTGTATCAAAACTTAATAGATCCTGATGCAAAAAACCAATCGTTGTTTCTCTTCCTTGTTCTACGGTTCCTTTGCTTGGTAAAAACTGCCTGGTAAGTACTTTTAAAAGAGTGGATTTTCCAGTACCATTATATCCAATTAATGCAATACGCTCATTGGGTTGTATATGCCAAGTAGCATCTTCTACAATAGTTCGAGCCCCAAATTCAAAAGTCACATTTTGTAATCCTAAAAGCATGTTGGTTTTGTTTTCTAAATCAAAAAACGAATAATTTTTTGCAAAAGTAAGTTATTTAACTCTATCAACTGAATGTAAAGAGCTCTACAAACCATTTCAAAAAGTTTATTTACTCAGCAAGAGCCTTTAATTGGTCAAGTACAAATTATTCCTATTTATATATGATAGTTGAACATTTGATAAGATTGTTTGTTAATATGTAACTTTGCCAAAACTTATTTCAATGAAAAAATTATTGTTATTAATTCTTATTTTATTGGCTGCTTTTGGCACTTATTGGGTTTTTACAAAAGGCATTAAAGAAGGGAAAGCCATTGCAAAAGCCGAAGCTTTGGTAACCAATAGTCATTCAGCTTCTTTTAATAGTGGTATTGATAGTTTATTGAATGCGTATTTTTTAATAAAAGAAGCTTTGGTAAATGGCGATAGTATTTCAGCAAAATCAGCCTGCAAATCACTTATTATTTTAGCGGATACCAATCGTTTGGCAGAACTAAAAAAAGACAGTTCAGGTATATATTCATCTGCAATCATGCAGTTGGGTGATGTAAAAGCCAATGCTGAAAGTTTACTAAATCAAACTGATATAACAGAAATAAGACAAGATTTTAGAATGATTGGAGAAAGTATTTATCCCTTGTTAAAAACCATTCATTATGAGGGTAAGACTTTGTATTGGCAAAATTGCCCAATGGCTTTTGGAGATGACAAAGGTGCCAATTGGATCAGTAATACCGAAGAGATTATTAATCCCTATCTAGGAAAAAACCACCCAGAATTTAAAAGTGGGATGCTGCATTGCGGCGAAGTAAAAGATAGTATAAACGCTAAAAAATAAAATTATATTCATAAAAATTGAGCTTCTATTTAAAAATAGAGTGAATTGATTTTCTATATAAATAAACTACCAATCAATTTTTTAAAAAGTAACTACCCTAATACCTGATATATTTATAATGACTAAGAAAATTCTTTTACCTCTTTTTATTTTTTTGCCCTTTCTCCTAATTGCACAAAAAAAATACACCATCAGCGGTTATGTAAAAGATGCTAGAAATGGCGAGACACTTATCGGTGCAACCGTTGCGTTAAAGAACAATGCAAAAGGAATTAGCAGCAATCAATTTGGCTTTTTTTCTATTACGCTTACAGAGGGGAAATATGAATTAGTAGGTTCGTATGTTGGTTTTCAACCACTTTCAATTCCGATTAAATTAGACTCAGATAAAAATATCAATTTTGATTTATCACCAAGAGAAGCACTCACAGAAGTAATTGTTAGTTCTAATAAAAGAGATGCCAATGTAAAAAATGCTCAAATGGGAAAATTCGTATTGCCCATTGAGCAAATTAAGGCTATTCCTGCTTTTTTAGGAGAAGCTGATTTACTCAAAACGATTCAGTTACTTCCTGGAGTAAGAAATGCGGGAGAAGGTAGCGCAGGAATTTATGTTAGAGGTGGTGGGCCCGACCAAAACTTAATCATGCTAGATGATGCGATTGTTTACAACACGGGACATTTATTTGGTTTCTTTTCAATCTTCAATTCTGATGCAATAAAAAATGTTTCTCTAATAAAAGGTGGTATGCCCCCTCAATACGGAGGTCGCTTGTCGAGTGTACTAGATGTAGCTATGAAAGAGGGAAATGATAAAAAATTACAAGTAGATGGTGGCATTGGCCTTATCGCTTCTAGAGTTTCAATTCAAGGCCCCATTAAAAAAAATAAATCTT
>CAMBTV010000261.1 GCA_945870835.1 Chitinophaga pinensis | reverse complement strand
CCAATTTTTCTTGAAAAGCTTCGGCCTCCTGCTGAGTGATAGACTTTCCTCTTTTAATAAAATCATCCCTGAGCTGTGTCATAGAACGATAGGCATTTTCGTATTCATTCATAATCACCTTTTGCTCGGCATCCAACTCTTTTTTTCGCTGCTTGATAAAATTCACATTATTATTTAATGAGTCTAATTCAACGTAAGCAACAGAAATTCTATCACAGTTAGAAGAATCATGAAATTTATAATTAAGGGAACCGGCACTAGAAGAAGAGTTGGAAGAATGCGAAAAGTGAATATAATATAAAAAGCCTACTGCTAATAACAATACCACATTCAACACGATTGAAAATTGTTTCATCACTTAAATTTTGTTGATAGCAAGATAGTTAGAATGAGAGAGTCTACCATAATATTTTCTATATTTTTAGGATAGATTAACAGCTCACCTATGTAATTCAAATGTTTTATACTAAAAAACCGCAACCAAAAGGCTGCGGTTTTTTAGTATAAATTTTTAATTGTTTACTTAACTTCTTCAAATTCAGCATCCGTAACATTCTCAGCATTCGCTGCAGCATCTCCATTAGGCTGAGCTTTGTCTCCACCCTGTGGTTGGCCGTCAGCGGCCTGAGTAGCCTTGTACATTTCTTCACTTGCTGCAGTCCATGCGGCATTCATTTGCTCAACTGCTGGGTCAATGGCTGCTATGTCCTGTAATTTATGCGCTTCCTTCAATTTATTAAGGGCTTCTTCAATCGGAGCTTTTTTATCAGCACTTATCTTATCGCCGTATTCCTTCAATTGTTTTTCTGTCTGGAATATTAAACTATCTGCCTGGTTAATTTTTTCAATCTTCTCCTTTTCTGCCTTGTCACTAGCTTCGTTGGCTTTGGCTTCATTCTTCATTTTTTCAATCTCTTCCTTGCTTAAGCCGCTACCTGCCTCAATACGAATGTTATGACTTTTTCCAGTTCCTTTATCCTTTGCAGTTACATGAAGGATTCCGTTGGCATCAATATCAAAAGTAACTTCTACCTGTGGTACGCCACGAGGTGCAGGAGGAATGTCTGTTAAATTAAATTTACCTAAACTCTTATTTTGATTCGCTAAAGGTCTTTCTCCTTGCAATACATGAATTTCGACTCCTGGCTGATTATCGCTTGCTGTACTAAAAGTCTCAGACTTTTTAGTAGGAATAGTAGTATTACTTTCAATCAATCGAGTCATAACGCCACCCATTGTTTCTATACCCAAACTCAAAGGTGTAACATCTAGTAATAATACATCTTTAACATCCCCCGACAATACACCTCCCTGAATGGATGCTCCAATAGCCACTACTTCATCAGGATTAACACTTCTATTGGCTTTTTTACCAAAGAATGTCTCTACAATTTCCTGAACTTTTGGAATCCTTGTGCTACCTCCTACCAATATCACTTCATCAATATCGATAATAGAAAGGTTAGCATCTTTTAAGGCAATTTCGCAGGGTTTCAAACAGCGAGTAAATAAATTATCTGATAATTTTTCAAATTGTGCACGGCTCAATTTTTTCACCAAATGCTTTGGAACTCCGTCCACAGCAGTCACATAAGGTAGATTGATTTCTGTTTCAGCGGAAGAAGACAATTCTACTTTTGCTTTTTCAGCAGCTTCTTTCAATCGTTGCCATGCCATTGGATCTTTGCGTAAATCGATGGCTTCATCCTTTTTAAATTCTTCAGCCAACCAATCCATTATCACTTTGTCAAAGTCGTCTCCTCCAAGGTGTGTATCACCATTGGTACTCTTTACCTCAAATACTCCCTCTCCTAATTCAAGGATAGAAATATCAAAAGTTCCACCTCCTAAGTCGAAAACAGCTATTTTTTGATCCTGATTTTTCTTATCCATTCCATAGGCTAAAGCAGCAGCTGTTGGCTCGTTGATGATTCTGCGAACGGTAAGTCCAGCAATTTCACCTGCTTCCTTGGTTGCTTGGCGTTGTGAATCATTGAAATAAGCAGGCACTGTAATTACCGCCTCAGTCACATCCTGTCCGAGGTAATCTTCAGCTGTTTTCTTCATTTTCTGAAGCACCATGGCACTTATTTCTTGGGGAGTATAAAATCTGCCATCTATGTCAATACGAACTGTATCATTGTCACCTTTTACTACCTTATAACTGCTGTGATTGACATCTTCTGTCACCTCATTCCACTTATGGCCCATAAAACGCTTAACACTCATAATAGTGTTTTGAGGATTAGTGATAGCCTGACGTTTTGCTGGATCTCCCACCTTACGTTCACCATTTTTAAGAAAAGCTACTATTGAAGGTGTAGTACGTCTACCCTCATCATTGGCAATAACTACGGGTTCGTTCCCTTCCATTACGGATACACAGCTATTGGTAGTTCCTAGATCTATTCCAATTATCTTTCCCATGATTGATTTATTTTTTGTTCAATGATGACATTCAATGATTGTGCCATTCGGATTTGGGTGAAAAAATGGCAGACCTTATTAAGTGATTTTTTTTAGAGGTAAATTTTATATCTAAACAGAGGCAATTCGGAAGTCTATAGGAGGATATCAAAAACAAAGCCTTTACAATGATCATCCCCCATTTTCATTAGAAAGAGGATCCACTTTAAACGTATAATTTTTTTGACTTATATAACTAAATGTAACTACAATTACCGTAGTGACCATCTTGGCAATGGTTGGATAAAAGAATAAATACTCCACTAAAACTTTGATAAAAAAATAATTCATCAAAAGATTCATCATAACAATTAAAAAATACCTGAAAAGTTGTACGTGCCCTTTAAGCGTAGAACTTGACCATACAATGTATTTTGAAAGTAAAAATCCAATAGGAAAAGTGATCGTAAAAGATAGTAAAAATGAAGCAATATGCGGCTGAAAGTCAATAAAGCCAAGATGTACTATTTGTTTATGAAAAACAAAATTATAAAAAATGAAAAATAAGGTAATATCTAATGTAACATTGGCTCCACCACAGGCGGCATATCTAAAGGATTGCAAAGGCATCCACCTTTTAAAGAAGGGATAAAAAAAATTGATTAGCCTTACAATAGGATACTTGAACATAGCTGAAATTAGAAAACGAAGATAAACTAATTTAGGTTTTCATTAAACCTTCAAAAAGCCCTAAGTACACTAGTAAAGCCTAGCAACAATGATTTTTTCATCTAAGTAAAGATTTAAAGTATTTAATACTAGAGAAAACCATACCAAATAACGTGAAAAAATTACTAATTAGTCGATCTTCAAAAGTCGGGTTAAGCAATTTGAAATAATAATTGGTTAAACGCCCTCGAATAAAAAGTGCTAGAAATTTTAAATGTCAGACG
>CAMBTV010000260.1 GCA_945870835.1 Chitinophaga pinensis | reverse complement strand
TAGATAAAATGTATTAAGGCTATTGGGTCGATCCTTAAAAAGTTCTAAGCGGATAATACGTAAAGCTTTTTGATCAAAGTGATTCTATAAATAACTGCTAGATAATCATTCCAATGATTAATAACTTTACAATTCTTCTTTTTTTAGTAGAATTGATCTATTTATACTTGTGATTTCCTCTGCAATAGAGTCCTTTTACTTTTTTGCCTTGATGTAAAAAAGTAACAAAAAAAATCAATCCGCCGCGGCGGATGAAATTTTAAATATCAGCCTAAAATCAAGGAACTCGCGAGTAGAGTTTTTTTCTTTAAAGGAAGTGCCCGCTCAGACAGCCTTGATTTTTTAACGGCGGATATTTAAAATTTCTAGCACTTTTTATTCGAGGGCGTCGCGGAATGATCTTTTACTACTTTTTGAGCTTCGACTGTCTACTATTAGTAAAGTAAAACATAGCGTTATTTTAATGTGCCCTAATTTTTTAACGGCGGATATTTAAAATTTCTAGCACTTTTTATTCGAGGGCGTTCAAATAAATACTAATATTACCTGACCCGACTTTATGAGAGTTAACTATTTAGATATTCTTGAATATTTCAGAAGGATTTGAAGCGACGGTAAAAGCATCTTCCATAGTTAAATAAAGAAAATTTTCTTTAACCATATTTTTTATATGAGTCAATAGTGAATCGTAAAAGCCTCCGGTATTTAAAATAAAAATAGGTTTATTGTGAATGCTTAGTTGGTTCCAGGTTAGCATTTCAAAAAGTTCATCTAATGTACCAAAGCCACCGGGTAAAATAATTGCTGCATCACTTCTTTCATACATCATCCTTTTGCGAATGTGCATATTTTCAACTACTATCAACTCTGATATACCCTCATGGTGTTGCTCCCATCCCATTAGCGTTTCAGGAATAATACCAATTACTTGTCCATTTTTATCCATCACTCCATTGGCTACTGCTCCCATAATTCCTTTATTACCGCCCCCGTAAATTAATAGAATTTTATTTTCGGCTAGCAAGTTACCCAGCTTGGTTGCATGCTCCTCAAATAAGGGGTTGTTTCCAGATTTGCTTCCACAAAAAACTGCAATTGATTTAAACTCCATATATCTTTACTTATAATTTATAGGCAAAGGCACGATTTTTTTTTATATTTTCAATGATATTATTTCAAAATCCATAATTATGTCTCCGGTAATTTTATTTTCTTTTGTAATCGGATATTTTATTTTGTTATTGATGGTAGCTTATTTTACCAGCCGCAATTCTAATAATGATTCTTTCTTTATTGGCAATCGCAATAGCAACTGGATACTAGTTGCATTTGGCATGATTGGAACTTCATTGAGTGGAGTAACTTTTGTTAGTGTACCTGGTGCAGTAGGAGATGCTTCGGTAAATGGCTTTAAGGGTTTTGCTTATCTGCAGGTAGCAATTGGCTATTTAATTGGATATATGGTCATCGCATTTGTTTTGTTGCCCTTGTATTACCGATTAAATCTTACCTCCATCTATCATTATCTTTTGCAGCGATTTGGTAAAGTAGCCTATAAAACTGGCGCGCTTTTTTTTATTATCAGCCGGACAGTTGGAGCAACTGCAAGATTGTATCTTGTAATTAATGTACTGCAGTTTTTTATTCTTAATCAGTTAGGAGTTCCTTTTATAGTTACCGCAGCAGTAATATTACTAATGATTCTGTTGTACACCTTTGAAGGAGGTGTTAAAACAATTGTGTATACGGATACCTTACAAACTACCCTAATGATTGCAGGATTGCTGATTTGTATTTTTTACATATTGAATAATCTCCATCTTTCTTCCAGCGAAGCATTCTCCCAACTTGGAGATAAAGGATATCTAAATATTTTCAATACGGATGTTAATAGCAAAGGATTTTTCGTAAAGCAAATTGTTGGCGGGGCTTTTATCACCATCGCCATGACTGGACTTGATCAGGAAATGATGCAAAAAAATATAAGTGTAAAGAGATTGGTAGACTCTCAAAAAAATGTAATTACATTGGCAATTATTTTAGTATCGGTTTTGTGTTTATTCCTTTTTTTAGGAGGGTTACTTTATTTATATGGAAATGCAAATGGAGGTTTTTACCAAGATGTTTTGGTAAATGGCAAAATGGTAAAACAGTTTATATTAAATGATACCAATGTTATTGGTGATAAGGCTTTTCCTTCTATTGTACTTAATTATTTTCCACCTGCGGTTGGAATCATATTTATTATTGCATTGATATCAGCTTTGTTTCCCAGTGCAGATGGCGCCTTGACGGCTTTAACGTCTTCTTTTTGTATTGATATAATTGGCCTAAAAGGACGAGATGATTTAGATGAAAAGCAACAAAAAAAATGGAGACTGTCCGTTCATATTTGTTTTACAATTTTGTTTTTAATCTGTATTATGGGATTTAAATTATTGAATGACAATAGTATCATTGATAAAATATTGGACCTCGCTGGTTATACCTACGGCCCATTATTGGGTTTGTTTGCTTTGGGTATTTTTACCAAAAGGCAACTACCTAATTCTTGGATAGTAACCTTGATATGTTTGATGGCCCCATTAATTTCCTATGTAATTAGTGTAAATGCTAAAAATTGGTTAAATGGTTACCAAATAGGTATTGAGCTTTTAATTATAAATGGCATCCTTACCTTTGTAGGATTATGGCTTATCGGCCATTCAAATAGTTTACTTACAAAGTCTCAATAAATTTCTTTATGGAATTGGTAAATCCTCTTGTAGAAAAATATGCCCAAATGTTTTCTTCACCAGAAGATAATTTGCTTCGCAAGGTGTCGGAAGAAACCATAGAAAATCATGCTCATGCCCATATGTTGAGTGGTCATTTGCAAGGATCTTTTTTAACTACTTTGAGTAAATTACTCCACCCCCAGCGAATTTTAGAAATCGGCACCTTTACAGGCTACAGCGCATTGTGCTTAGCAAAAGGATTGAGTAGAGAAGGGATTTTACACACTATTGAATTGCGAGAGGAAGATGCTGCAGTTGCCAATAAATATTTTCAACAATCTCTTGACAAAGAAAAAATTGTTCTACACATCGGAAATGCAATGGATATTATTCCAGTATTGCAAGAAAGTTGGGATATTGTTTTTATAGATGCAGACAAATCGCGTTACATTGACTATTACGAAATGGTATTTCCCTATCTAAAACACAATGGATTAATTATTGCTGATAATGTATTGTTTCATGGACAAGTACTAGAAGAAAATATTACCGGAAAAAATGCAGTGGCGATTCATGCTTTTAATGAGCATGTAAAAAAAGATGCACGGGTAGATCAAACGCTTTTGACTATTCGAGATGGCTTACTGTTGATCCGGAAATTGTAAACTAACCATTTTCTTAAAATTAGATTTTAATTATTTTTCTTAA
>CAMBTV010000259.1 GCA_945870835.1 Chitinophaga pinensis | reverse complement strand
CTGAAGATACCTATAGAACGCTTACTGCAGTTGATAGTGTAGTGTTGGTGATTGATAGCGTTAATGGTGTGGAGGATCAAACCAGGCGATTAATGGAAGTGATTGCGATGCGCAATACTCCAGTGATTGTGTTCATAAATAAAATGGATCGAGATGGTAAGAATCGTTTTGATCTGCTAGAAGAGATTGAAAATGAATTAAAGTTGCAGTTGCACCCCATGACTGTGCCAATCAATAGTGGTAAGGATTTTAAAGGGGTTTATGATCTTCATGAAAAAAGTTTGGTACTATTTACTGCAGGTACTAAGGCGAATGATGAAGATGTATTAGAAATTAAAGATTTGAATAATTCTATTTTAGATGCAAAAATTGGTGAGAAAGATGCCGATACGTTGCGAGATGATGTAGAATTAATTGATGGCGTTTATGGTGAACTTAATTTGGACGATTATTTAAGTGGAAAGACGGCTCCAGTATTTTTCGGAAGTGCGGTTAATAATTTTGGGGTAAAGGAAATGTTAGATACTTTTATACGCATTGCTCCTACACCTAGGCCAAGACATACTACTGATCGAGATATATTACCTGAAGAAGATAAGTTCAGTGGCTTTATATTTAAGATTCATGCCAATTTAGACCCCAAACATAGAGATCGAATTGCATTTTTACGGGTTTGTAGCGGTCGTTTTGAGCGCAATAAATATTATAAACATGTGCGGTTAGAAAGAGATTTTCGATTCAACAATCCCTATAGTTTTTTGGCGCGTCAAAAGGAGGTAATTGAAGATGCTTACCCTGGAGATGTGGTGGGTTTATTTGATACTGGAAATTTTAAAATTGGTGATACTTTGACAGAAGGTGAGAAGTTTTATTTTACGGGAATTCCTTCATTTTCACCTGAAATTTTTAAAGAGGTACAGAACAAAGATCCTATGAAAACTAAACAGTTAGAAAAGGGTTTACTTCAATTAACAGATGAAGGAGTTGCCCAGTTGTTTACTCAGTTTGGTGGTAATAAAAAAATCATTGGTTGTGTAGGTGAACTACAGTTTGAAGTAATTCAATACAGACTTTTGCAAGAATATAGTGCCTCTGTTCAAATGAACAGTTTGCCATTTTATAAAGCCTGTTGGTTGACTAGTAAGGATCCAAAAAAGTTAGAAGAGTTTACTCGTTTCAAACAAGCTAATATTGCAGAAGATAAAGATGGTCACCTAGTTTATCTGGCACAAAGTGAATGGTTCTTAAATACAGAAAGACAGAATAATCCAGATATCGAATTTCATTTTACTAGTGAAATTCATAAATAGAATGAAATCTTAGTGGAGTAAAGGCGCTGTTATAACTTACTTTAATCCAATGTTATTGAGTCAGAATAATTAACTAGGTTAATCTTCTAGATAGCCCCATTGCTTTCGAAGACTTTCTAATGGCTCCCCTATCAGCTTTGATTCACTATAATGTCCTGAATTATTTTTCTGTCTAAATGCTTCATATAAAGTTACCGCACAGGCTACTGAAATATTTAAGGACTTAATAATACCTACTTGAGGAATGATAAAATTTCCATCTGCGAGTGCAATAATTTCATCACTAACACCGCTGTGTTCATTTCCAAAGACCAATGCTACTGATTCAGTTAAATTTAAATCATGTAAGCTAACTGCATCAGAACTTAAATGAGTAGTATAAATTTTATTGTAATTTTTACGCAATGCATCAAAACAAGTTGCTGGATCTGTAAATTGATGGATTGTCAACCATTTTGCAGCACTTGAGGAACTTTTTTCACCCCATTTTCTGTGAGGCGGAATTTTGTGATTTAAAATATAGATATCCTGAATGCCAACCGCATCGCAGGTTCGCATAACCGCAGAAATATTATGAGGGTCAAATACATTTTCTAACACCACTGTAATATCTGGCTGACGCTTGTTCAATACTGCTGTTAGACGTTCATCTCTTTCCGTTGTCATTACTATAAAATATAATACAAATTTAAGGAAATACTATCCATCTGTAAATGATAGTACATTGGTATAATTATAAAAAGGCACGCTAAGTTTAATTAATATGAAATAATTGTTTCTGATCAATTTTTACTAAAAAATTATTTTCAAAAATAAAAATACCAGCTTTTAATAATTTAAAAGCTGGTACAAAAAAAGTCTATTGATTGATTAATTCATATTTATTCAATATCTCTGGCAGTTTCACCATGGTAAGAAGAATCCAATCCTATTTCTTCTTCTTCTGCAGTAACCTTTACTCTAGTTATTTTATTAATCAATACGAGCATTATATAAGTAAAAATAAATGCATAAATAGAGGTGCCTACTACAGCAATTAATTCCTTCATAAAAAAGTCAGTTCCACCAAAAAATAAGCCGTCTGCTCCGTTGGGATTAATTGCTTTAGTTGCAAATAATCCAAGTAAAATAGTTCCCAACAAACCTCCTACTCCATGAACTCCCCATACATCTAAAGCGTCATCCCAGCCCATTTTATTTTTTAATTTAACGGCTGCATAACAAACAATGGAGGCTAAAATACCCGTTACAAAAGCCATTTCATAAGTTATGTATCCTGCTGCAGGTGTTACAGTAGCTAAACCTGCTATTGATCCTGTTAATAGACCAGCAAAGGTGGGTCTCTTATTACCAGTTGTCCATTCAATAGCAAGCCAAGTTACAGCAGCTACCGAAGCAGAAATATCTGTATTAATAAAGGCCAAAGAGGTGATACCATTTACTTGTAATTCACTTCCGGCATTGAATCCATACCATCCAAACCATAGCAAGGCAGTTCCGATAGCCATCAATGGTAAATTATTTGGACGCGTATTCATTGATCTACGTTTTCCTACATAAATAACCGAGGCAAGCGCAGCAAAGCCTGCTGTAGCATGAACAGTAATACCACCTGCAAAATCTAAGACTCCCCATTTTGCCAATAATCCATTTCCCCAAATCATATGCACAAAAGGATAATAAACGAGAATTTGCCAAAAAGTAAGAAAAATAAAATAAGCTTTAAATGTAATCCTGTTGGCAAATGCACCTGTAATGAGTGCTGGAGTAATAATAGCAAACATCATTTGGTAGGCTATAAAAACGATCTCTGGGAAGCGCTTGTCAGCAGAATATAAGGTGTCTGGATATACCCCATGATAGAAAGCTTTATCTAGGTTTCCAATGATACCTCCCTCTCCTCCGCTAAAACATAAGGAGTATCCAAAAATGAACCAAAGTACGGATGTCCAACCCATCGATACAAAACTTTGTATCATCACATTGAGTATATTTTTTTTGCAAGCTAGACCACCGTAAAAAAAGGCAAGTCCTGGCGTCATTAGCATAACCAAGCTAGTAGCTAGCAGCATAAATGCCGTTAATCCTGTGTCAATCATCGTTTATTATTTAATTCT
>CAMBTV010000258.1 GCA_945870835.1 Chitinophaga pinensis | reverse complement strand
CCACAACTTGATCAAGCAATTGCTAAACACAAAAAAGGTGATATTTTTAAAGTGTGGACTCCGGCGGGTTTACATGTAGTTACCATTCTTGACAATCCTAAAAAAGACAATGGTTTTGCACTTTTATTAAGGGTAATTTTATAAAAATTCAACTTATTACTTTACTCATGAATTAAAATTATTTTATGAAACATTTTCATACATTATTACTTACGATGTTGCTAATTTCTTTTGGCATTCAAACAGAAGCACAGTTTGCTCAGAATAACTTTTCAACGATTGACAATTATGTGAAATCACTCGGTTCATTAGACACGCTCAACATGGGAACGATTAGTTATTTAGTAACCAAAAACTTTGCAGATCCCAAGGAAAAGATAAGGGCAATTTTTGACTGGATTGCTTACAATATTAACTACGATTTAAAAGCAGGTAAAAATAACAACAACGAAAAGACAAGTACTGAGCTAGTATTAAAATTAAGAAAAGCAACCGCTGTTGGCTTCGCTGCTTTGTTTCAAGACATGTGTAGTGTAGTAAAAATTCGTTGCCTTACTGTAGACGGCTATGCTAAATTCACGACCGAACAAATTATTGAAAAACCTGACGAGTTAAATCATACTTGGGCGGTAGTTCAATTAGGGCAAAGTCCAGAGTCTTGGTATTATGTAGACCCAACCTGGGCTAGCGGATATACGGATGACAAAATGACTAAGTTTACCAAAGCATTCAATGCAGATTATTTTTTTGCTGAAAAAAATATTTTTAATTATCAGCACTTCCCAGATAATAGCGCATGGTTAATAGGAGAAGGCACAAGAAGTTCAAGTACTTTTTTTTCTTTACCATTGGTGAAAAGTGCAGCTTACGAATTTAAACTAGGTAAATTTTTGCCAGCGAATGGCTTTATTAAAACAAATCTCAGTAAACCTATAGCCTTTAATATTAAACTCAACACTAATAATACAATCGATATTGTATCTCTTGAAATGGGTGAAAATAAAAAGAAGAAAACAAAAACGGTAGACTTTACTTTTTCTGATGGCAATCTTTCCTTCAGCCATAAATTTGATATGGAAGATACTTATCCAGTAACCGTATTGGTCAATAATAAACCGGTACTTGGGTATTTAATTGAAGTAAGTGAATAATTTTTTAATTATTTTTTTATCAGCTCCTTAACTTTCATTTCTAGCTGAGAACCCATTAAATCAATGGCTATAATTTTTCCCTCTTTGTCCAATAAAAATGAAGTAGGTATTTGATTGATGCCGTATTTTTCTGCTACTGGAGAATACCAACCCAAGGTATCATTGAGCTGCTGATAATGAATTTTATCTTGCGCTATCGCTTTTAACCAAGCTTTCTTTTTATTATCAATCGATATTCCTAACACTTCAAAGCCCTTTGCTTTATACTTTTGATAAATTCTTTCCACGCTAGGATTTGCTACACGGCAGGGTCCACACCAGCTGGCCCAAAAATCAATCATTACTACTTTACCACGAAAAGAAGAAAGACTTACTTTAGAATTCTTTGGATTATTTAAAGAAAAATCAGGCGCCATTTCTCCAATAGCAACCTGCGCATTTAAAAATAGGCTACTTGAAAACGATAGTATAATTACAATCAAGAATTTCATTGACAACATTTTTTTTTGAATAGAGAAGCTATCCAACGGATGATTTTTTTCATTTCAATTAAAGATATTAATTATTAATCAAATTTTTTTGAGATAACAAATCAGTTAAAATAATTTCTGCAAGCTAATATTAACCAATAAATAAATTGATTCAGAAAAAAACTGAATTTAATTTACAAAATTCCAAAGAATTCCAAAACGAAATATTAAACCTTGATAAACATAATGTGGAGCTGCGAAATTATTTTTTGTAAAACCGAATCCATTGGAGAAGTCAATCGCATTTAAATTTTCCAATCGAAGATAGGCGGTGAATGATTTAATCCTAAAATGAAGAAAACCGCTTATGTCTGGTCTATTTTTAATAGTTACAGAATCCTGCACTAAAAACTTTCCCATTATCGGCGAGTAATTATAAGCATTATAAGAAGTATAATAACGAAAATCAACCCCTGCACTTAAATTTAGATTTTTAAAGAACACCCCTTCATAAGCCAATCGATTTCTAGTAAATACAAAAGGGACTTTGATAGGAGCTGCTCCATCTGTTTGCTGTAAGGTAAGTTCAGTATACCAATTCCATCTTTTGCTGAGTGCTATCTTTTTTGACAGGCTTGCTTGCACCAAATTAATCAATCGACTGTATTGAGCAGTGTGGTAATAATCTGTGAAATAGAGATAATTGGTCAATAAATAATTTGTAAAAGAAATATTGAAAAAAGGATTTTCAGCTGAAGCCCTTAGTACGGTAATATTTTCTTTTTTATAATCTCCCGCATTGCCAAAATTAAAGGATGAATACCTAGTGTAAATAAATGAAGGACTTCTATTAACATTATTAAAAAGAAGTCGAACACTTCCTAACTTTTTATTTAGCGTTCTGCTAAGCGTTGCGAAAGCTGAGTAGTCGCCACTATTAATGCCATTTAAATAAAATTCTCCCTTGGCAAGGATATCCCACAGTCTATTTCGAGTTTTATTTCGATATTCACCATGTAATACAATATTGTAAAAATTTTTACTGCCGTTAGCAAAATCACCTCTCAAATTTTCAAGCCTAGCACCTGCTAATAAAAACTGAGCAGCATTTTTTGTATCCGGAAATTGAATCAAGGAAAAGTCATTGGTTACCACTTTCCACTGATCCATTACCATCAAAGTATCTTTTTGCTTCTTTAAAGTAGTATCGTACCATTTTTGATAAATGGATGAATCGGCTACAATATCTTTAAATTGGTAGCTATAGGAATTATAGGTGAAGCTGTGTTGAAAACGAAGCTTAGGATAAAATATATATTCAGTAGTAGTGTCATTCACTGCCACAGAATCTTTTATACCTATATCATAAGTTTGTCTTACAAAAAAAGTAGCCTCTTTATAAATATTACCTGTGCTAACAGATGATTTGAATGGATTGGGCTGAAGAGTAGCATCTCCTCCTAAATTAACAGGAATGGTAAAGCGCTTTGAAAAATCCTTGTCATCAAGAAGACTATCATTTTTCATTCCGCCATTTTCTGAGACTTTAAATGTATTTGCCAACAAGGTAAAAAAAGCAGCATAACGCTTACGCTTACCCTGATAATTGCTAAAGATTCTATAATTGTTAAGATTGGTATTTTGAGTTACAAAAAAACCGGGGGCAGAAATAAGGCGATATTCAAATCCGAAATTTAAATTGGGCTTAGGATTTTGCGTGTGTAAAATCTTAATCATTTGCTCTTTTCCAGATGCAAGCTGATAACCCATCTGTGTAAATGGTTTGGTAGTTTTAAAAAAACGAGTA
>CAMBTV010000257.1 GCA_945870835.1 Chitinophaga pinensis | reverse complement strand
AAAAGAGGTCAGATTAACTGATAAAAAAGGGACGTTGTATACTCAGGAATTAGAATACAACCTTGCAACAAGTATTGGAAAGTATAAAAATGGCGGAAAGGTTGTTAATGGAAAAACAATTCTTACTAGTACAGAAGGGATTTATTACGCTGACACAAAAGATATTTTCTTTAAGAATAAAGTACACCTCATTGATCCAAAGTATGATATTATTACTGATACATTATTATACAATACTCAAACACAAATATCTTCTTGGAATACCCCTACGAAAATTAAAAGTGAAAATGGTGGTGATATATATTCATCTAATGGAACTTATGATCTTAAAAATGGAAAAGCTTATTTTGGAAATCGAACCATTATCAAAGATAGTACGCGAACCTATGTCGCAGATAAAAGTGCCTATGATGAAGTTACTGGAATTGCTCAGTTAGAAGGAAATGCAATTATTAAAGATAGTGTGAATGGATATTCTATTCTAGGAAATCAAATTTACCTAGATAAAAATAACAATTCTTTTTTAGCAACCCGAAAGCCTGTATTAATATTCAAGGGTGAGGGAGATGATAGTACTTATGTATCCGCAGATACCTTATTTTCTGGTGTTGAAAAAAGAGATAGTTTAGGTAGAAAAATCGAAATTTCAAGAGATACACTAAAAGCGGATAGTGTAATTGATAATTCTAAAAGTTTACCTATTAAAAATAATAATACAGATAATATTATAAAGAAAAATTCACTTGACAGTAGTAATAGAAATACAGATAGTACTATTATAAAAAATACAATTCCTACAACGAATAATATTTTACAGGATAGCTTTGTGATAAAAAAAGTTGATACATTAATAAATAAAATAACTCCATTAGATAGTAGCAATTTTTTTATTGATAAAATTGATACTTCACAATCAACCATTGCAATTCCTGTAACTGAAACAATTAAAAAAGATACAGCAGTTAGATATTTTATTGCTTTCCATAATGTTAGAATTTTTAATGATTCGCTCCAATCAGTCGCTGATAGCTTATATTATTCATCTGAAGACTCTATTTTTCGACTTCTTAAAAATCCAATAGTTTTTAGTAATAATTCTCAGATCTCTGGCGACACAATATTTATATATACTAAAAATAAAAAAGCTGACCGATTGTATGTATTTGATAACGGGATTATCATTAATAAATTAAATATTAGAATGTATAATCAAATAGCAGGAAGAACATTAAATGGTTATTTTAAAAATGGGGAATTGGATTATATGAGAGCAAAGGGGCTGCCAGCAGAAAGCATATTTTATCCTCAGGATGAAGACAGTGCTTTTATTGGAATGAATAGAAGTAAGGGAGATTTAATAGATTTATATTTTAAAAATAAAGAAATTAATAAAGTCAAGTTTGTTAAGGATGTAGAAGGTACTTTCTACCCTATTCGACAAATTCCAGAGAAACAACGACTACTCAATAATTTTTTATGGCAAGAAAAAAGAAGACCAAAGAATAAATTCGAATTATTTGAATAATGAAAATATTTTCAGTAGAACAAATTCAACATTGGGATGATTATACAAGTAATCATGAGCCTATAGATTCTATTGATTTAATGGAAAGAGCTTCTTATGCCTGCTTTAAATGGTTAGCTGCTAAATTTTCTTCTACACAATCTTATACTATATTTTGTGGTACTGGAAATAACGGAGGAGATGGACTAGCAATTGCAAGAATGCTTTTAATAGCTAAATATTCAGTCAAGGTTTTTATATTAGAAGGAAACAATAGGACTATTAATTTCAAAGTCAATTTAGAAAAACTTCAAAAAATTACCAACAATGTTCATTTTATTGATGAGATTAGTATAAAAACAATCAATATTGATGGAATTGTAATTGACGCATTGGTTGGTTCAGGTTTGACCCGATCATTAAGTGGTAAGATGGCTAATTTAGTTGATTTCATTAACCAAACTAATATTACCGTCATAAGTATTGATTTACCAACTGGTTTATTTTCAGATAGTACTTCACTAGGAAATGTGATTATACTTGCATCTTATACTGTAAGCTTTCAGACAATGAAACTTGCCTTTTTAATGACTGAAAATAATCAGTTTGTTGGAAATGTTCAAATACTCGATATTGGTCTTCATCAAAAATTTTATGATGCATCCGAAACCATTTACAATTTAATTGACTCGAAAATTGTACGTTCAATTTTTAAACCTAGAAATCAATTTACTCACAAATATAATTTTGGACATTCCTTGATTTTTGCTGGAAGCATAAATATGATGGGTGCAGCTTTACTTTGCGCAAAGGCTTGCTTAAGAGCTGGTTCGGGATTGGTTACCCTACATACGGAAGAAAGTTCTCAATCAATTGTTCCAATAGCTTTGCCAGAAGCCATTACAACCACTGAAAATAATTTAGAAATTATCTTTATTAAAAAAACAGCAATAGCTGTTGGCCCTGGTCTTGATAATTCAGAAAAAAATAAAGAGTTGCTAATTGATTTATTGAATATTTCTACTATTCCGCTAGTGATTGATGCAACAGCTCTAAATATACTTTCTAACGATAAAATTGTGTTAAACGACAGTTTTAAAATACCTATTGTTCTTACTCCCCATACTGGAGAATTTGAAAAATTATTTGGTAAAACATCCAATGATTTTGAAAGAATGAAGCTAGCACAACGAAAAGCTATCGATCTGAAATGTAGTATAATTTTAAAAGGACATCACACATTAGTTGCTTTCTCCGATGGAGAATGTTACTTTAATTCAACAGGTAATGCAGGGATGGCAACAGCAGGAAGTGGAGACGTATTGACTGGCATACTTACTGCATTATTAGCTCAAGGATATTCGTCTAAGGATGCCTGCATCTTAGGAGTTTACCTTCACGGTTTAGCTGGAGATTTAGCTGCTAAAAAAATTTCTCAAGAATCACTGATAGCAAGTGATATTATCGACTCTATCGGTGAAGCTTTTAAATCAATTCAAAATAGTGATTAACTCTAAATAAGTTATTTTACTTTTTATCACCGCCGAATACCTTTTTTAAAATTCCCGTTACTTGAGCTGAGGGGTCCTTACGAATTTTTTGCTCTTGTAAGCCTATATTTAAAAACAATCCAGCCAATGCCTTTTCTGTAACATAGGCAGTAAGATCTGGATTAACTTTATCTTTTGAGAAACGATTATAATTTGAAAATACATCGTTCCAGTATTTGGTAGCATCCGTTTTGATCAGGGATGAATCTATAACTGGTTTAAATTTTTGAGTTAATTCAGTTGTGGTTGTTTTCTGTAAATAGGAAGTTGCAGCGATATCGTTTCCATTTAAAATTTGAACTCCATCCTGAATACTCATTTGTTTAATTGAAGTCCAAAATATATCCCCTACTCCACTGGCAGCATCCTCTGCAGCTCTATTCATCGAGAGAATA
>CAMBTV010000256.1 GCA_945870835.1 Chitinophaga pinensis | reverse complement strand
GAAATTCGGTTAAGTAATTAGCAAAATTCCACTTCATTATAAAGTGATCAATGAATGTAGGTCAATTAAAATCAAAAATAATTCAGTAGTGCTAAGCTCTAAAGAGAGAAGTATAGGTAGGATAGATTTTGACAAACTATCGTTTCATCTTCCATGTTATTGTCCATGCAGAATCTTTTACAGGAGAGGAGTAACGAATTTCTAAATCAGTTTCTGTTGCCGTTAAAAGTTTTAAGTGCAATGAATTCCAAACGAGCATTCCGACGCTTTGGTCGTAAAGCCAATAGCCTAATTTAGTAACATATTGCATCGGATTGGGAGTATTATCTCCCATATTTGTTCCCGCACTGGTGGCATCTTTTGCTTTGGTTTGAGCAAGAAGACTCTCTTTTGTTTCTTTGATAGTCTTTAACTCAATGTAAGGAGTGCCCTGGAATGATTTGTAAACACTAGAACTTTCAAATTTCAATTTTCCATCTGCAGCATCCCTTAGATATAGAGTATCATTTTTACTCTTAAGAAACCATACCCCTTTAATTATTTGTTCTACGCTGTTTAAGCCACTATCCGCTGGAGCATCGCCGCCGCCGCATGCAGCACCTTGCATAAATATTAGTATTGAAAAAAATATAAGGAAATTAAGTAGATTTTTCATAAATATTTTTTAGTGCAATAATCGAATAATCCTTAATCTTAAATAGTAAAAAAAGGTATTAATTTTAAAAAATTGAATTTATCTATTTTTTTATGAAATTCAAATTTTCTGTAAGTTTCTAACTCAATAATCAATAAACCAACTCAAAACCGGAAATAAAAATACCAATAAAAAATAATTTCTCCAATTTTAAGTTTAATTCAAGATTGGGCAATTTCATCTAAATTGAAAGTCCCGTCTGATTTAATTTTATTTTTAAAGAAAACAGCTGAATTCGTAATTTTAAATTTCATCTATATTTGTTACAAATATGTATAAGATACATGAATACTGTAATTTTACATTTGTAAATTAGGTAGTCTTTTATTATAATACTTTCAGAATTTTGAGTTTGAAAATCATTTTCTCAGGATATCTCCTAAATGCCAAATTGCAAAAAATGCTTCAATAAATACATTTTTTTCTTTGATGGGAGGAAATGATTTTTAAAAATTAAAATTTGAAAATTGGTACCGTTGGATGAGTTTTAGAAGTAAGTTCAATTTAAATCAAACATTATCACATTAGGAAAAATTTATTCATGAGAAAGCTAATAATTCTGATAGGCTTTTTATGCTTTTATATCATTTCGTATGCTCAAACGGACACTTTGCCTCCCATTGAGATAACAAAGTTGAGTACTCACTGGATAATTTTGGACCTTGGGGTTTCAAATTATTTTGATCATACTAATTATTCAGAGGCTAACCCTTACCTATATAATCGACTCGGCGCTGCAGCCTTTATACCTGGTGCCACTTCCCCATTGCCACTGAGCAAAACTGATTTCAATGTCAATACTTTTAAAAGTCTAAATATTAACATCTGGTTATTTATGCAGCGGCTTAGCTTGTATAAAAATTATGTAAACTTAAAATATGGCCTAGGTGTAGAGTTAAATAATTATAAATTCAAAACAGCTAGCAATATTAGCTATTTAGTAAACAATCCTTTTGTTTTAGATGCGACTCCAACTTCGCCTATTGTTTATAGAGATTCTATTCAATTTTCTGTAAATAAATTGGCGGTCGATTATATAACCATTCCTCTAATGGTAGATTTTTTGACCAAGCCAGGGGGAGGTGTTAAAAATGGACTTAGTTTTAGTTTGGGTATCAGTGCAGGATATTCATATAGTTATCGTAATAAACAAGTTAGTTATGAAAGAGGGGCGCAAGCCAACAAAGGTGATTTTAATATTGAAAAGTTTAAATATTCCTATATAGTAGAATTTGGTCCGGGTCCTGTAAAATTGAATGGTGTTCATAAACCAAAAATATTTTATCGACTACTCGTTGGCTTTGGAAAAATTAGATTGTATGGCTCCTATACGCCCAAAGGGCTTTATGTGAGCGGATTAAAAGTGAATCCTTATAACGTCGGACTTCGTTTTGTGAATTGGTAGTCTCTTGATCCGCTTGTATTTTTTGAAAATTCAAGATTTTATCTTACATAAATGGCCAATGTATTTCTACGGCAATCTTAAAATTCTTTTTAACAATTTGTAAATAATTTATTATACTTAAAAACGTTTAAGTAGGCATCAATTAATTCTGCCTACTATGAAATTTACTCATCTTTTTTTTTGCTTTATTTTTATTATTGTACTTTTTATTTCAACTGGATTTATTTCTTCAAATAAGAAAGCAATTTTGATTAAAAAAAGATTTGCCAGTTTTAGAGAAAAAGAATGTTTAAGACCAGCACCAAAAGGAAACAATAACTTCTACATTTTAATTGACAAAAGTGATTATCAATTAAAAATTTATGATTCAACAGGCTGGTATGCTACTATTCCTGTTGTGTTTGGAATCAGTGGCCTAGGTGATAAAATGCAATCTGGAGATAAAAAAACGCCTGAGGGACATTTTACTATCACCCAAAAAAAAGTTCATTCAAAATGGTCTTATGTGTTAATGCTAGACTATCCCAACGGCGAGAATTTACAGCTTTTTGAAGAGAGAAAAACGAAGGGCTTGTTATCAAAAAATGCGTCCATTGGAAATGGGATTGCCATACATGCTACTCGACCAGAAGAGGAATGGACAGTAGATAATTTTTACAACTGGACAGATGGTTGTGTAGCAGTAAAATATTCTGAAATGAAGGAGTTATATAATTTTATACAAGAGGGAACACAGGTAACAATTCAACAATAGTTTAAAATTAATATGTCTCTTGCAAATCATTTAAAAAAAGCAGGCTCCCATCTCCATAACTTAAAAAACGGTAATCGTTATTTAAAGCATGCTGGTATAACTTCTTCCAATCTTCTCCAATAGCCGCTGCTACTAGCAATAACAAGGTAGATTGAGGTTGATGAAAATTAGTTACGATTGCTTTTACTACTCGGTACCGATAACTTGGAGCGATTAATATTTGTGTGGGGGAAAGAATGCGATCACAATTATTTTTTTTTATCCAATCAATTAAAGCTTCGAGAGCAGTTAGAGAATTGAGTGCACAATTATTTAGTGGAGATTCATACACATCCCACTGATGAATCATTAGTTCGGCTAGCTGAGCGTTTGGATTAATGGATGCTTTTACTCCCATCCAAAATAAACTTTCCAATGTTCGTAGCGCAGTAGTTCCAACAGCGATGATGCCCTTGTTACTATTTTTGATTAGGTGTTGAATAGTTTCAATACTAACATCTATACACTCTGCATGCATGGGATGATCTTTAAGCATGTCTGCTTTTACTGGTTTAAAAGTACCTGCTCCTACATGAAGTGTTACGAATGCAGTATGAATATTTTT
>CAMBTV010000255.1 GCA_945870835.1 Chitinophaga pinensis | reverse complement strand
AAGTTTGTTATTTTTTTCATTTTTTTGAATAGATCTAATAAGCCATTCATTTGCTTTTGACGAAGCCTTGTTTCTAATTGCAAGCTGAGCCATTTCAAAATAAATAATATCAGCAAAGCCAATATATTTATCTTTTTTTAACATCCGCTCTAATGCGCTGGCTAAACTTTCCCATGATTTTTCTCCACGATTCGCATCAATGCTTGCCATATAAATATTGGCATAAACTGCAATAACAGGATTAGATACAATTGCGCCCGCTTTTTTATACCAATTATAAGCTAAGTCTATTTTTTGTTCCTTTTCATATAATTGTGCAATCAGGTAAGACCACCTGGCTTTTGTTAAAAGATCTTGCGCGTTGTCTAATCCTTTAATTAGATAAGCTGCTGCACTATCATTGATGCCTGATAAGTAGTATCCATAAGCCAACTGTTCATATAAAAAGGGGTGTAGGCGTTTAGGGAAGCCTGCATCTGTTTTCAATAATTGTAATAGACTTATCCCTTCATTGATTTCGCCAGCTTCAAAATAATTTCTAGCTTGCCAAATCATACTTTCATTTCTAATATTTTTATTTTCCCAAGCACGATTGTCTTCCAAAGAGGCTATGCTAAATTTACCCGATTTATTTAAATTGCTTCCAATGGGTTGATCTGCTCCAGCTTCCTTATCATAAAAAGAATAATTGATGAATTGCAATATACTTGCAGCAGTATCAAAATTTTTGTGAAATAAATACGATTTCGCAAGTAATAAATAAGCATCATCTACATAATTGCTTCTTAAATCGTGTAATACAATATTTGCGTTACATCGATATATAATAGAGTCAATGGATTCTTTTGCTGTAATGCTTAAATCATAGTCATAAAAAGGAAGTAATTCTGTATAGTCATCCTCATGCAGCGCTCGGGCTTTTTGGATGATTTCATTAAATGAAATTTCGGCATTGAATAAGTAGTTAAACTGTGATACTGTATTTTGGTACGCCCGTCTACCCAAGGTATATTTTTTATCCAATAAACGCTCATAAGGTAGTGGCTTGTCTATTTCATTTACCCCAGTTTTATCTATAAGATCATTTGTTTTTTTGTTTAAGCTATCCTTAAGTCGATCAATTTTTTTAAAAATAAAATTATTGATTTTTTTTTGGGTGGTATCTAAAAATTGGTTTGCTTTTTTTACAAGCTTTGTGTTATTAATATCTAAATTAGATTTTGTCGAATCCTGCGCATAGGAAGGGCTGACCCAAATAGAAAGAATGCCCATTGCAATCAAGCAAATGATACGTTTGAACTGTGGATATTTAAAATCTTGTAGCATAGGGTTAAAAGCACCTTAAAAATACGGCATATTCTGTTTAAATAAGGCAAAGGTTGTACCTTTATAGAGATTAAAGAATATGGCAAACCTAGATATTAACAATACTTTTAAGAGACGTAGTAGTACCTATCGTTTGGTAGTCACTAACGATGACACTTATGACGAGGTCATTGCATTTAGGTTATCCAGAAAATCAGTCTATGTAGGATTAAGTATTGCATTTATGTTTTTAGTAGGATTAACAATTGCTTTAATTGCATTCACACCGCTGAAATATTATATTCCTGGATATGGAACTAAGGAAAGTCGTTCCACATTAGAATTGCTTAAAATACGTACAGATTCTTTAGAACAAGCGGTGCATTACAAAGAACAATATATTGAGGGCATTAAAAAAGTTTTATCAGAAGGGAATCCACAACAATTGGATACAATTCCACTTACACTTCCAGAGAGTTTACCCTCTTTAGATTAATTGTGTAAAGATGAAAAATAAAACCGATCAAATTCAATGGGGTAAGTTCGCTGGTCTTGCCAGCCAATGGGCCATTGTGTTAACTATTTTAATCTTTTTAGGGAAATATTTGGATCAAAAAATGGCAAGAGAAGCACCTCTTTTTTTATGGATTTTACCTTCATTATTTATAGTATTTTCATTGTTCAAAATTGTTAGAGATACCCAGCTTAAATCAAAAAATAAATGATCTTATATTTTCAAAAAAAATTTAGACCGGTCTTGGCCTTATTTTTTGCAGTCATTGCATTAGCACTATTGATTCAGAATGTATCAATTCCTTTTACAATCAACCCCGATTTTATCATGGTGGTCAATTTGATCTTATTTACTATGGCATTATTTAATTTTAAAAGAATAAGTCAAATAGACTTAAACAATTCAAATGCCATGGTTCGTTCTGTCATGACGGGTACCATGCTTAAGTTTATTGTTTTTGGTGGCGCAGCATTGTGGTATGCTACCCAAAAAAAAGCACCTATTGGCAACTATAACTTAATGATTGCAATGGTTTTGTATCTATTGTATACCTGGATTGAAATAGGGTGGACTAGAATTAATAAAGACGCTTAAATTAGATCAATTGTCAAAAGTTGAACATCCACTTAACGCGCTTAAAGCCTATTTACCGGAAGGGGCTTTTGAACCTGTATTGGCTTTGATTCATCAATACAAAGTCCATTTAACAGTGACCAAAGCTAGGAAATCTGTATTGGGGGATTATCGACATCCCATAATGGGTGCCAACCATAAGATTTCTGTGAATGGAAATTTAAATCAATATGAATTTTTAATTACGCTCTTGCATGAATTGGGTCATTTACTTTGTTATGAACAATATAAGAACAGGGTAGAGGCACATGGCAAAGAATGGAAAAACCTATATGGTTTATTACTAGCCGAATTTATTCAAAGAGACATTTTTCCTTTAGATATCAAAAAATCACTTAAAAAAACAATCTTAAACCCTGCCGCAACCGCCAATGGGGAAACTGCGCTATTACTGGTTTTGAGGCGTTACGATAAAGCAAAAAAGGAGGGGATGGCATTTGTGGCACATTTGCCAGATGGCGCTTTATTCGAAACCGAAAAAGGAAAGCGATTTAAAAAAATTAAAAAACGCCGCATACGCATTGAATGTGTTGAAATTGCTACTGGGAATGTGTATTCTTTTAGCGGATTAACGGAGGTAAGGGTGGTACAAGCTTAATTTTTATTTACCACGCTACTTTTCCAAATTGAACATAAAAAAACCAAGGAAATACTTTGGGCTTAGAATAAAAAATAAAGCCTCGACAATCGAGGCTTTATTAAAAAATCATTAGAGTAATTTTATAAGCGTTTTATTTTTTAAAAAAATGCTTATAAAATTATGCTACAGCTTGCTTCACCAAATCTGCCGCTTCACTCAATAAAATCGCAGATTGAACTTTTAAGCCACTCTCGTCTATTAATTTCTTGGCTTCTACCGCATTCGTACCTTGTAAACGTACAATGATTGGAATGTCTATATTGCCTAATTTGTTGAATGCTTCAATCACACCAGCAGCAACACGATCGCAACGAACGATACCACCGAATATATTGATCAAAATAGCTTTTACATTTGGATCTTTCATGATAATTCTGAATCCTGCTTCCACTGTTTGAGCATTAGCAGAACCACCTACGTCCAAGAAGTTAGCTGGCTCACCACCACTTAATTTAATCATATCCATGGTTGCCATTG
>CAMBTV010000254.1 GCA_945870835.1 Chitinophaga pinensis | reverse complement strand
ATAATAAAAAATCTTATTTAGATATTGCTCCTTCTGTACAATTTATAATAAACAGTCAGGCTAGAATAGATTTAGCTTATAGGCAAGAACTTTATTCAACAATGATTCGTACAGCACCAAACGGTGTAATACTTAAATTTGAATATACATTCTTTAATACTTTCAAATAATTTCAGCAACCAAAAAAATCAAATAAGTTTATTAACTTTAAACTTAATATTTCAAATCTCAATTTAAAAATAATATTATGAAAAAACTATTACTAGGATTATTTGCATTAATCATATTTAACACTTCAAATGCACAAGACACTACAAAGAAAAAACTAGTATTCAATCCAAAGAATCCTACCTATGAAGTTGAAGCTACTTGTGGCACTTGTATGTATAAAATGGAAGGAAAGGGGTGCCTTTTAGCGATTAAATTTAAAGGCAAGAATTACTTTGTAGACGGAACTGGTTTAGATGATCATGGCGATGCACATGATAACGAAGGTTTTTGCAACGCCATAAAGAAAGCAAAAGTTCAAGGAACCGTTGTTAAGGACAGATTTGAAGTCTCTTATTTTGAGTTAATCAAAAAGTAATTTGTTTTAGGAAATTAAGATTTCTAGTAATAATTTAGAAGTCTAACTTTCATTTCTTGAATGTTGCAAGCTCATATAATTAAGATTGCTTTAATATTTCACATATAATTGAGTCATATTGAAATAAGGTTATACTTTTATAGTGTAACCTTATTTTAATTTTAAAAACCTCTACATGAAAATAGTAAAAAGTATATTTTTTAGTCTATTGCCGGCATTCGGTGGGGTATTGATGGTGTTTGGCGAATTGGATGACTCCCCGGGACTTGGTGGAATTGGACTTATTCTTATTGGCCTATCTGTATACTTGAATATGAGATTCATTAAAACAGAAATTAACAACTAAGTTCTAACTCAATTCATTTCCCCCTCAATTTCCAAATAGTAACATATTCAATTATCACATTATAGTTGCATCTTTCGTCGAAAAGGGGAGCCAAGTTGGATAAAACATTTGTATTTTCTATCAACACCTCTGTGTCATGAAAACACCCCTTGCAATCGGTCCAAATGGGTCGATTTCGGTTTTATCAAAACATAAATCAGCATTAGATTGGTTTATCCCCCTTTTTTTTTGTAAAACTCCCTGCTACTAAAAATCCCATTAGAGCACCATATAGCGAACTGTTAATTGGCTTAGAAGTAATCATACATGTTCCACTAGAACAACCTACAAATTTCCAATAAAAGTAACCAGATAGCGCACCAAGGGTAATGCCTATTAATTCTCGTTTATACTTTTGAAATAGTAAAGTCATGTTTATTTTAGTTTTGATTCAAGTCCAAACCAAGAACCACCATTATACACTTCAATTCCTGCAGATTTTAATACAGATTTAGCCATGCCACTTCTGGCGCCACTCTGACAAACTGTAATTACAGGTTTATTCCACTTTTTAATAGTACTGATTTCTTTTTGAATAGTATTAACAGGAATATTTTTGGATCCCTTTATATTGCCTCTGTCAAATTCTTGAGGTGAACGGACGTCTACAATAATGGCACCTGCTTCTGTGAGTGCTTTAAAATCAGTACCAGGGCCAAATAGTTTTTTGAAAAATGAGAACATATTAATTATTATTTATGATGTTATTTAAGCTAAAAATCCCGCCTCCATTATAAATGTCTTGGATACCATTTTGTTGTAGGATACTTGTAGCCGTTGAGCTACGACCTCCACTTAAGCAATAGACCACAATTGGCTTTTGCATTTCCGAAATTTGTTTAATACTAGATTCAACAATATCTAAAGGGATATTGATAGCGCCTGGAATATGATTTTCTTCAAATTCCATAGTGCTTCTAACATCTAATAAAGTGCCTTTTTTTTCCTTGATGGATTTTATTACATTTTGCATAGTGGTATATTTTACTTGTACAAAAGTACAGATCCCCAATACTATATTGGGTGATATTTATCACACTAAAATGTATTATTTTTTGATCCAGTCGAATGAGTTTCGGTTCATCACAATCCATCCGTTATGCTCCATTTTCTTTAATAGGCGACTAATGACTTCTCTTGAGGTATTTAAGTCATTGGCAATATCCTGATGGGTTAAATTAACAATGCTCCCAAATTGTTTTACATATTTTAGAATATAAAATTCTAAGCGCTCATCCATATTCTTAAAAGCAATTTCATGAATCGTTTTTAAAAGTTCTTCATACCTGCTACGGTAGGTTTTAATTACAAAATAATGCCAGCTCTTAAATTCGTTTAACCACTTTTCCATAAATGCTATAGGGATGGACAAGTATTGTATATCAGTCACCGCCTTGGCTAAAACCTGACTTTGTTCATGATGATAGTTGCATACCAGGGTCACAGCACATGCTTCTCCTGGATTCAAATGATACATAAAATATTCGCCACCGGTTTCGTCTTCCTGATAAAGTTTAATAGTTCCCTCAACGACCAACATCGCAGACTTAATATTCTGCCCCATTTTCAATAAAGTAGTACCTGCTTTTGCTTCTTTCAATTCTGCCTCATTGAGTATGGCATCGTATAAGCCGTCTTCCCAATCTGGGAATAGTTTTGTAAGGGTTTCTTTGGATAACATATGAAGTTAAATTCTACAGTGAATATACACTATTTGAAGGAATGTAATAATTGTCACAAAGAGGCAGTTTTCATTGCTTTAATTTTGTAGAAATACTAAACATGAGAAAATTACTTTCTAAAATTGATTATACACTAACATTTAGATTATTACTGAGTGCTGCTATGTGTTATACAGGCTTTATACAAAATGATTACATGTCAGGTATTTTTGGCTTATTCTTGGCTATATACGCGATAATAGCTGCAAAGTATAAAATTGGTTGTGGTTACAATAGATGTGCCAATAGGCCAACTTATAAGTCTAAAGAGGTGTTAGTGGAAGATGTTAAACATATTGAGTTTACCGAAATAAAATAATGAGTATGTCCAGTCCTGAAACATTTGCAACAATCATTAATGGTGACTTACCTGTCTTAGTGGATTTTTTTGCAGAGTGGTGTGGCCCCTGTAAAATGATGCCTCCCATTTTAGAACAAGTTAGAGATAAGTTAGGGGGTAAGATTCGTATTATAAAAATTGATGTGGATAAAAATCAAAAACTAGCTTCAGAGTTAAATGTATCTAGTGTGCCAACACTCGCCATTTTTGTAAAGGGTGAAATTAAATGGAGACAGCCTGGTGTTCAACAAGCCAATACACTAGTTCAATTATTAAATAAGTATCTAGTATAATAAAATATTGCTGCTTTTGAAAATGACCCATTTAATAAGAATTAGATTAACTTTGATTCCATGAAGGAACTAATCTATGTCTTTATTGGGGGTGGCTTAGGGAGCTTAATTAGGTTTACACTTGGTAAATGGGTAAATGCTTTTCATAATTCAATTTTCCCTTTTGGTACATTTACAATCAATATTATCGCTTGTTTTACATTGGGTTTTATTATTGGTTTGGCAGACCAAAAACAATTGCTTTCGCCAGCTTCACGTTTATTTTGGGCAGTGGGCTTCTGTGGGGGCTTCAGTACCTTCTCGGCCTTTAGCAGCGAAACACTTACACTGTTTCAACAAGGTCAAAACAG
>CAMBTV010000253.1 GCA_945870835.1 Chitinophaga pinensis | reverse complement strand
GGAAAGAACGCTTCCTAAAATATTAGGGGGCAATATAGAAACCATTCCTGGTTTTTCATCTGAGGGATCCAATGCTTTTGCTTTTCATCCTTCTAAAACAACCACTGGCGAAGCGTTTCTTGCCATTAACGCTCATCAGCCTGTGGAAGGTCCCGTTGCTTTTTACGAAGCTCATTTACAAAGCGAGGAAGGCTGGAATATGCTTGGCGGACTATTTCCTGGAGCGTGTCTTATTTTTCATGGTACCAACGAAAACCTTGGCTGGGCCCATACGGTCAACAGCCCTGATATTATTGACATATTTCAATTACAATCTAATCCCAAAAATAGCAATCAATATAAATTTGATGACCAATGGCTTAGTCTGGAAGTTAGAAAAGCAAAGTTAAAAATTAAGGGCATTCCTTTTCCTGTTAGCAAAAAGGTTTACTGGAGTAAATATGGGGCTACCCTTAAAACAAAAAAAGGCGTCTTCTCAATGCGACTTCCTGCAAACATGGATTGTAAGGCTTTAGAAGAGTGGTATCGTATGAATAAAGCTAAGAATTACACGGAATTTTACAAAGCCTTAAGCATGACGAGCTTGCCTATGTTTAATATAGTTTATGCCGATCGTTTTGATACTATTTTTTATATTAGTAATGCAAAGCTTCCAATTCGTAACCCCGATCCCGCTTATAACTGGAAAGGAACCGTTGCGGGAAATAGCTCCGCTACCTTATGGACAAAATTTAAACCAATTGAAGCTTTACCACAGTATACTAATCCTGCTGCTGGCTATTTGTTTAATACCAATCATTCGCCTTTTATGGCAAGCGATACAAGGTCGAATTTGAACCCCGCTAAATATGATTTTAAAGACGGCTTTGAAACTTATAATAACAACAGAAGCAAAAGGGTATATGAGCTACTGAGTGGTTTAGACAAAATGGACTATGAAAGTTTTAAAAAATTAAAGTTTGATCGACAATATCCCGCGCAGTTCGAATTTCCCTACGGGCTTGATAGTCTAATAAACCTAAACGCGAATGAATATCCAGCGCTTAAAGAAATAATCACACGGCTGCAAAACTGGGATCACAAGGCGGTGGCTAATAGCAAGGGCGCTGCTGTTTTTTTATTGGCCTATGAATATATTGCAAGGCAACTTAAGAACAGCCCCCCTAGACAGCTTACCAAGTTAGAAAGTGTTGAAACCTATCAATTCATTAATGATTATTTTCTTAAAAACTTTGGTACGATCGACCTAACATTGGGTGATATTCAAAAGTTAGTTCGTGGCGACGATGCCAGACCTGGAGAAGGTATGCCCGACGTTCTTGCCGCAGCTTACAGCAAGCCATACATAAACGGTACACGCAATATTACTACTGGTGATGCTTATATTTGTTTGGTGAGATATCCTAAATCGGGGCTTCCGATTATTGAGTCAGTCAACACCTTTGGCGCTTCTCAACAATCCAACTCTAAGCACTACAAAGATCAGATGACGATGTTTCAAAACCAACAAACCAAACATATGACGTTGGATAAAAAAGAGGTATTAAAAAATGCTGAAAAGATTTATCATCCAATGATGGTAAAATAAAAAGCTTAGCTTTTTTTAATTTTTACATTTTCTTTCATAGCCTTTTTTGTAGCGTTGATTAATTTAAAAAGCCCCGGACAATAATTATTATCCGGGGCTTTTTTATAAAAATTATTTTCAATATTTATTGTACGCTAAAATCAACCATTGTGTCTCCCCAAATTAGAGATACTTTTCCCGCGTCACTAATTAAAATAGTCATTTTCTCCATAAATGATTTTGATTTACCTGCAGGCGTAACCAAACGTACCGCATCTTCCGATTGGCTATAGTTATCTGCTCCCCACAAATTTGATTTATTGTTTAAAATTATTGTCCACTCTTTTGCGCCAGGAATAGAATAAAGACCATATTTTCCTGCCTTTATTTTTTTTCCGCCAACAGTTACCTCTTTGTTTACTTCAAATACAGTTGCCTCATTAGCTCCTGTGCGCCACAATTCTCCGAAGGTTGCAATCTCTTTACCAATGGTTCTTCCTTTTACAGAAGGCTGGCTATAATTAATACTAATAGTCACACCTTTTGAGGTAGTAGCAGTTACTGAAGCTGGCGGACTTGGGCGCTTACTTTTGTCTTGAGCGATAGAGGTCATTGCTGAAAATGAAATCGCAGCAACTACAAAAAACGAGATAAATTTTTTCATACTTTTTTTAAAAATAAATTTACTAAAAATGTTTCTTATATATTTAATTATTAATTTTTTTTAGTTTTTTAATACCCTGATAAATTTAACCTCTTTTATTTAAACCCCATTGACTATCTACCAAAATCATCCTGTAATCTTACGATGTCCTCCTCATCACTGGGATTAGACGGGTCTGTGTGTCTCCAAATTTCTGCAACAATTCCCCAGCCCGAAAGACCAATTAAACGATGGCGCTCTCCCTGCTTTAGTTGAATGATATCTCCGATATTGAGTTGCTGGGGTTCTTTTTGTTCGTCGGTGTTACTTATAACTACACCTGCGATTCCACCAATTAATTTCCATATTTCGGCCCTGCGGTGATGATACTGCCAGCTTAGCCTTTTTTCTGGGGCTACTACCAATATTTTAGGACTTAATTTTCCCGCAATTTTTAAATCTTCTATGGTGAGATGTGGAAAATATAATTTGACAAAGTTTTCTGCTTCCAACTCGTCGATTACAAAAAAGCCTCCCCAAGGCCGAGTGGAATCTTTTTTATCTACTCGAAGCCCCTTCTCTTGCAAATAAACAGCAACATTATCAAACACCAGCTCTTTCGAGGTTAAAGAAGAAAAATTGAAAGACATATACGTTTATAAATAATTTTATAAAATCACTTTAAAGGCATAACTTCTTCTAAATCAATGGATTACAATAGAAATAGATTTGTTATCTCCCCATAAAAACCATCAAAATCTGTACATCGCTTGGGTTTACTCCAGAAATACGGGAGGCTTGACCAAGTGTACGAGGTCTTATTTTTGAAAATTTTTGTCTGGCTTCATTACTTAAAGAAACCAGTTTATCGTAGTTAAATTTTTCAGGAATCAACAGATCTTCTAGCTGGCTCATTTTTGAAACCAGCTCCCTCTCCTTGTCTATGTAGGTTTCGTATTTAGTCAAGATCTCTACCTGCTCTAGCGTTTCTCTGTCAAATTCTTTAAGGGCATTTTGTAAAGAAGGTACTGACGACAACATATCCGAAAGTGCGATATTTGGTCTTAGTAATATTTGAACCGCTTTTTGTTTTGTTACAATTACTGCAGAGTTCATTGTTTCTAACAAAGGGTTAATCTCGTCCGGGTCTAATGAAATTTTTCCCAGCGCCTCTTTTGCTAAAATAAAGGAGTCTGATTTAGCCCTTACCTTATCCATCCTTTCTTGGGAAGCAAGTCCGAGACGATAGCTTATTTCGGTCAACCTGGTATCTGCATTATCCTGGCGCAATAGAGTCCTAAATTCGGCACGACTAGTAAACATGCGATAAGGCTCGTCTGTTCCCTTGTTAATTAAGTCATCAATTAACACACCAATATAGGCTTCACTTCTTTTTAAAACAAGGGGCTCTAAATTATTAACCCTTTGGTGGGCATTGATTCCCGCCATCAGGCCTTGACAAGCCGCTTCTTCATATCCTGTTGTTCCGTTAATTTG
>CAMBTV010000252.1 GCA_945870835.1 Chitinophaga pinensis | reverse complement strand
TACTCAATCAGTCATTGCTAATAATAGTGAGTCGGGATTTTGGTATTTATTAATTTTATCGCTTTCTGTTTTATTGATAATAATTCCGCTGATAGTCTTTAAAAAAAGAATCAGTAATTTGAAATAAGCTAATTCTTTTGTACAAAAATTTATTATAAAATACTAGGTTCTTGTTGACTTAAACAATGGAAACTTCCTAAACCCCAAATAATATCTGTTGAATCAATACCTACCACCTGTCTTGTAGGAAAGCAAGATTGAATTACTTGCATTGCTTTGTCATCCTGATCGCATTTAAAAGTGGGCACTATAATATGTCCGTTGCTAATATAAAAGTTAGCATAAGAGGCAGGTAATAATTGTTGTTCGTAAATAACTTCTCTCGGCATCGGTAATTCAATAATATTTAATTGCTTGCCATTCAATAAACGCATTTGCTTTAATTCTTTCAGATTTTGATTAAGCAATTCATGGTTCTTAGAGTTTATATTATTTTCAACCACCGTCAATACAGAGTCTTCATTAATAAACCGAACAGTGTCATCAATATGTCCATCTGTATCATCTCCTACAATACCATCTGAAACCCACAATATTTGTTCTATTCCATAATAATCACACAAATATTTTTCAATTTGATTTTGATTTAAATGAGGATTTCGATTGGGATTTAATAAGCATGATTTTGATGTCATAATAGTGCCGGCTCCGTTGAAATCAACAGAGCCTCCCTCCATAATAATATTGGGATAAAATACTGGTAGGTTCAATGCGTTTGCTATGCTCGTTGGTATCACATCATCTAAATCATAAGGAGGATATTTACCTCCCCAGGCATTGATATTCCAATCAATGATTGCTTTAGGATGTTCAGTATTATTTCGAATTAAAAAAGAAGGTCCATGGTCTCTGCACCAAGCATCATTTGAAGGATGAATAAAAAATTGAACCTGATTTAAATTTACTCCAGCCAATGCTAGCATTTCATTTACTGAATGATGCATTTTTTCATCTAATACATTGATACAAACTCGTTCAGTTAAAGAAACTATTTTTACAAATTCAATATAGGAAGAAAAAATACTGGCTATTTTTCCAGGCCAACTTTCTTCCTTATGTGGCCAAGTCAACCAAATGGCATCATGTGGAGCAAATTCAGCTGGAAAATAATATCCTAATGATTTTGGTGTAAGCCCTTTAAATAAATCAATATGATTATTCTGCATCGTCAATATATCGTTTAGTTATGGGTTCGTATGAATCAATGCGACGATCACGCAAAAAAGGCCAATGGGTTCGGTAGCTATCTGATTTTTCTGTATCAATATCAATCACTGCTATTTCTTCATTTTCATGAGATGCTTTATATAATAAAGTTCCAAATGGATTACTTACAAATGAACCACCCCAAAAATTCATAGCGCCATTTTGTTCTAGTCCAACTCGATTTACACTTATTACCGAAACTCCATTAGCAACCGCATGACTGCGTTGTATCATTTGCCAAGCATTGTATTGCTCTTCATTGGTTGCTTCATCTTGAGAAGTTGCCCAACCAATAGCTGTAGGATAAAATAGCATTTCGGCACCCATTAAACTGGTAATACGAGCTGCTTCTGGATACCATTGATCCCAGCATATTAATACACCAATATTGGCAAATTTTGTTTTAAAAACTTTATAGCCTAAATCACCTGGGGTAAAATAAAATTTTTCATAAAATGAAGGATCATCCGGAATATGCATTTTGCGGTATTTGCCTAAATAAGCACCATCTGCATCCATCACTGCGGTGGTATTATGATATAAACCCTCTGCCCTTTTTTCAAATAAAGATGCAATGATCACTACGCCCAATTGCTTGGCGAGTTCTGACAATTTTTCAGTTGTTTCACCAGGAATACTTTCCGCAAGTTTAAAATTTTCATAGGATTCTACATCACAAAAATAGAGGGAGGAAAATAATTCTTGTAAACAAATTATTTGTGCTCCTTTTTGAGCAGCTTCCTTTATTTTTTCAATTGCCTTTTGATTATTTGAAGCTTTAGATGCCTCACAAGACATTTGAATGATTCCAACTTTAACGATTGCCATTGTGTAAATATTAAATAATTAGGTCAAAATTACGTATACATTACAACTTTTTCGTTAAAATTAGCCTACATATTTAGCCGATAATAAAGAGTTTTTCAATATAACAAACATCCATTGGGGAAGTAGAGATTGCTATTTCCACCTTCATTGATTGGGAAATAGAAGTAGTGGATGCTTTAAACTAAGTTAATTAAAATAAAAAAATGTTATTTAGCTGCAGGTGGTGTCCAGATCGTAGCGCCTATATAACGTTCATGGCCAGTTGCTTCATCTGCGAAATAGTACACGGCTACTATTTTACCATCTGGGCGTTGCACAACTCTAGGGTAGCCCATATCTCTACTATTGCCATCACCACGAAGAACATAAGGTTCACTCCATGATTTTCCTTTGTCATTACTAATTTTTGCAAGCATGCTAAAAGGTTCTTTTCGGCTACCCCAGATAATACAAACTCTTCCATCCTTCATTTTTATCATTGCAGGCGGGTTCCCTTCGCCCGTATTCTCTACAGGGTCTATTTGTTTTTGCCAACTAAGTCCATTGTCTGCGGAATAGTAAGCTTCAATAGATTTGTTTCTTCGAATGCTTACCAATATTTCAGAAGGAGATAAGCGAACCGATGCAGGCATGATAGCATAGTTTGATCCTTCAAGTTCTGGTGAAATCCAAGATACAAAAGACCAGGTTATTCCTCCGTCGATTGTTTTAGCCATCATGGGTCTTCCTTCTTTTCCATTTGACTTAGCAGCAGTTAAAAATAGGAGGCATTCATTTTTTCCGTCAATGATATAGTCTGTTCTGGCAGCAATTCCTTTGGTCCCCATTTCTGGTAGTTTTATAGGCCCATCCCAACTGTGTCCTTTATCGGTGGATGTCCAGTATACTGATTCGCCGCCATTGTTATTAGTCATGCGAAGAGTAAATGCAAAATTTGGATTTTTAAAATTAATAGCTTTTGGAGCAATCGGTTCTTGTAATGGAACATCTTTGCGCATTATACCATGATAGTTTCCATGGCTTGGCACAAACAAATCGCCATTCCCGTTCTTTCCTGGATCTTCAATATTCCAACTTTCACCGCCATCCATGCTTCTTGCGAGTAAATGAAATTCTTCTTTTTCTCTATCGATGTTATGAGCTTTCGGTCCCAAATTTTTATAGGTCCCTTTTGCAAATCCAACTAGGATTTCATTTCCCCAATTCCAAATACCGAAGTTTGCAGGCCATCCACCAAATTTATCTTTCTCATAATAGACCTTTACTTGTTTCACATCTGACTGAGCAAACAAGGATAGAGCGGAAGTAGAAAGAAATAAAACAATTAGAAATGAAGTGTATTTTTTCATACAAATATTTTTAAACAAACAATTTACTAATTTTTAAAGATAGCAAAAATGGTGAAGGTTTAAATATGGAAGAGAAGTAGTTTTCAAATTGGTAAGCAATGCAAGATGTTTAAATAAATAATAAAACCGTTACAATTTGTAACGGTTTTATGAATAAAATTAGTGGAGAATACCGGGATCGAACCGGTTACCTCTTGCATGCCATGCAAGCGCTCTACCAACTGAGCTAATTCCCCTTATTAAAATATTAGCTCCAATCTAAATGAGCAAGTAAATTCGTA
>CAMBTV010000251.1 GCA_945870835.1 Chitinophaga pinensis | reverse complement strand
AGGATTTGGCTCTCTTTTTCGTGCACCTTGAAGCATCGGACCGATGTAGTCCTCCATTGGTTTGTGACAGTTGGCGCAGTTCGCTTTAAATAAGGCCTCTCCATCAGCAGCAAAGCTTGTATTTGCAAAGGAAAACAGTGCAATAAACAGAAAGAAGGCTAAGAGTTGGTTAAAGATTCTTCTATTGAGACTCATACAGTTGAAAACGGGTGTCTGGTGAGGAAAAATATCCTAATAATTCCGCAAATTTAAGACAGGATTGTGAGATATTAATAACAATTTTAAAAAATATTTTTCCTTGTCGGATCCGGATTTCAGACAAGTATTAATTTAAAAATATATTCATTGTCATTAATTGGTAACAAATCTTCGTCCCAACACTTTTTTATTATCAGCAGATTGAATCACAAATTTTTAACCCATTTTTGCAATATGTTTGAAAAGTTAAAAAAGCATTGGGGCGTTGATGGATTTAATTTGATATTAATCCTTATCACTTTTGCTTGCGGAGGCAGTCTTTGTGGCTACACAGCAAGAAAACTTCTCTTACTGATCAATATTGAAAAAGGTTTTATTTGGATCTTAGTTTATTTATTGACAGCCACTATTATTTGGCCTTTTGCTGTCTTACTAGTAAGTGTTCCCTTTGGCCAGTTTAATTTTTTTAAGGGGTACCTCAACAAAATTAAAAACCGAATTGGTGGCCAAAAGTTACCCAAGCGATCAGTTGCTATTTTTGCCAGCGGAGCAGGAAGCAATGCAGAAAAAATAATTCAGCAAATGGAAATTGCTGAAAAAGCAGGCAAAGGAAGCTTTAAGGTCAGCCTAATTGTTTGTAACAAACCCACAGCAGGTGTGCTCTCGATTGCAGCAAATCACCGGATTGATACCTTACTTTTAGAAAAGGAGCAGTTTTTAAATGAAGATGGGTATGCTACTGAACTAACTTCAAGAGGAATTGAGTTTATAGTATTGGCTGGTTTTTTATGGAAAATACCGGCTACCTTGATTAAAGCTTTCCCCAATAATATCATCAATATTCATCCTGCTTTATTACCAAAATATGGTGGCAAAGGAATGTACGGCGATAAGGTACACCAAGCAGTTATTGCCGCTGGTGAAAAAGAAAGTGGCATTTCCATTCACTACGTTGATGAGATTTATGACCATGGAAATATAATTTTTCAGGCAAAGTGTACGGTTGATCAAAATGATACTCCAGCAACACTTGCTAAAAAAATTCATCAGCTAGAGCATCAGCATTATCCTGAAGTGATTGAAAAATTACTTCAAATGCGAAATAGCCGTTAAAAGAAGATTGCAAGGCTTAAGACAAGTTTTGATAACGTAATATTGCTTCCTATAAAAAAATCTTTCTGAACCAGCTATTCAAAATATACTATAGCCTAGTGCTACTGATTTTATTATCAGGTACATCCATGGCGCAATTAACGATTAGCGGTAATGTATTTGATTCAAGTAGAACGATTCCCATACCCAACGTATTGGTTAAAAGTACTGGAGGTACTCAAGCGATTACTGATTCTATTGGCCATTATGAAATTGTAACTACCGACAAAGATTCGCTTTCCTTCATTTACAATAATAAGCCCACTGCACAATTTTCGGTAAAGCAAATAAAAAATATTGTCAGTTTTGACATATCACTACATGTGCGAGTAGTAGAAAAATTTAAAACATTAAAAGAGGTAAAAATTTATACCCAAAACTACCGGCAAGACTCCATTGAAAATCGACTTTTTTATAGCAAAAAATTTAATTTCGAAAAGCCGGGGATATCTTCTTCTATCAATCCTGGCAGTGGTTCGGTAGGATTAGACTTGGCTGAATTTATTAATATTTTTCGATTTAGGCGCAATAAGCAAATACAAAAAATGCAGGTTCGTTTATTAGAAGAAGAACAAGAAAATTACATCAAGTACCGATTTAATAAATTGGCAATTAAAAGAATTACAAGATTAGAAGGAGCAGAATTAGAAAATTTTATGGTGCTATATCGGCCCAGCTTTGCATTTACCCAAAAGGCTACCACCGTTGAGTTTTATCAATACATTCTCAATGCCTCTTACCAATTTAAAAAAGAACAATTGATTAGAAAAAATAAAATTAGCCGCAATTGATATTCACCCAATTGAAATTTCAATACCGGAATTGCCGAATTTGTAAAAAATAAAAATATGAAAAAAGTACTTTTTATTATTCTATTGATTCTACTTCAAGTAGATATTATTTCGGCACAAAAGATTGTGTCTGCAACCAATCCGGAATCTGGTGGGTTTTCATCCACTCGTCTTCAGCGACTTGATAATTCGATGAACGAATGGGTTAAAAAAGAATGGATGAATGGAGCTGCTGCACTAATAATACATGATGGAAAAATAGTGTATCACAAAGCCGTTGGCTTCAATGATCTTGAAAACAAAACTCCTTTAAAAAAAGATGATATTTTCAGAATTGCATCACAAACCAAAGCTATTACCAGTGTAGCCATTATGATGCTAATGGAAGAAGGTAAACTACTTTTAAATGACCCTGTTTCAAAATATATTCCTTCTTTCAAAAAGCAAACAGTACTTGTTAAGTTTAATGAAGCTGATACCACTTACTCGACTGTTCCAGCCAAAAAAGAAATTACCATTCGAGAACTGCTTACCCATACTTCTGGACTAGGCTATGCTCAAATTGGAAGCAAGGAAGCTGTTGCTATTTATGCAAAAAATAATATTACTGGTGGCTTAGGGGTTACCAATAGCTCCCTATTGGATGCAATGACTCGTTTGGGTAAAATGCCATTGATGCACCAACCTGGTGAAAAGTTTACCTACGGATTAAATACCGATTTACTAGGCTGTCTGGTAGAAATTATTTCAGGAAGCACACTTGATGATTTTTTTAGAACAAGAATTTTCGAACCGCTAGGAATGAAGGATACCTACTTTTATGTACCACAAGAAAAAGCTGCTAGGTTAGTAAATTTATATACAGAAGATGCGGAAGGGCATCTACAAAAATCAACTACCACTGTTCTAAATGGTCCAACTGTGTTTAACTATCCACTCATCAAGACTGGCTATTACTCAGGCGGCGGTGGACTGTCTTCTACCCTTTATGATTATGCTATTTTTCTACAAATGCTTTTAAACAATGGCAGGTACAATGGCAATCAATTGTTGAGTAGAAATAGTATACGAATGATGACAATGAACCAAATTGGTGAACTAAGCTTGGGTGCAGATAAATTTGGTCTTGGCTTTCAAATAGAAACAGAAAAAGGCAGTGCTCTAACGTCTGCCCGAGAAGGTACTTTTAGTTGGGGCGGTGCCTTTGCCACTTCCTACTGGGTAGATCCCAAAGAAAAAATAGTAATGCTTTTTTACCGTCAATTACAAAATAGTACGCATGGTGAGGTGGTGGAAAAATTTAGAAACCTAACTTATCAAGCAATAGCAGATTAGAAGTAGTTGTTAATTAATAACTAATTCAATCAACCCTGTTTTGAATTTTTGCTTTAGCTAATATAAAATTTTCTCACTCTTATGGCTTTTACGCACCCTTATTTAAAAACGCTACTGCAATGCATAGCGCTTGAAGAAAAAGAGCAAGTAAAAAGATATAGTTTAGATCAACAGCACACACTCAAATCATTAAAGGCAGAGGGATTGGCCTTGCATCCGATAATAATTACTAGAAAAAATTTCGGTTATGC
>CAMBTV010000250.1 GCA_945870835.1 Chitinophaga pinensis | reverse complement strand
ACTGGACATACTTTCAACAAAGGATGGGTAGATGTTACTGGATCTGCTGGTAACTTTATTGATAACGACGCGAATACCATCGTTAATTTAAAAAATATATACGCTAAAGGTTTCTCTACAACAGTATTTACAGCGAATATTACTGAAGTATTTACAACCTACACTACCACATATGGTGTTACTTTTGACAACATCGTAATGAATGTGGCAAGTGCTGATTTATATAAATATGTTGATAAGGCAGCAGATGCTTCAAAAGTTCCTGCAACAATCAAAGCTGGAACAAGTATTACCGGCGGTGCTGATTTAACAGCATTTAGTGGTTGGTCTTGGGCTGCAATTGCTGATAAATTAAAATAATATCACGCTTCAATTAATTCTTTAATCCGAACGGTTGAGCCTACTCAACCGTTCTTTTATTTTTATACAATGAAAAATAATATTTTCTTCACAGTCATTTTATTATTCATAGCTCAGCTTGGCTTTGCTCAAAATGGTAAAATTAGAGGTAAGTTAATAGATGGAAATTCAGGAAAACCTGCAGTTTCAGCTACCATTAAAATTACAGGGAAAGAGACGAATCTTGGCATGATGAGTGATTTGGATGGTAATTTTACATTCAATGTAAAGGAAGGTAGCTATGATTTAGATGTTAGTTTGGTTGGTTTAGGTAACACAAAAATCACCAACATTGTTGTTACTCAAAACAATGTCACAGTAGTACCTGATATCACATTAAATGCTGTAAGTACAGAATTAAAGGAAGTAGTAGTTTCTTCAAGTCGTTTACAAAAAAATTCTGAAGAAGGAATTACTACAATAAAAAGAAAATCTGCCGCAATGGTTGATGGTATTTCTTCAGCAAAAATGAAGCTGATAGGTGATGGTACAGCCGTGGAAGCTGCAAAAAGGGTGACGGGTGTTTCTATTGAAGGAGGTAAATATGTATATGTTAGAGGCTTGGGTGACAGGTATTCAAAATCGACAATGAATGGGTTGGATTTACCGGGTTTGGATCCAGACAGAAATTCATTGCAAATGGATATTTTTCCGACCGCACTGATTGATAATATTACTGTTTCTAAAAACTTTTTACCAAATATGCCTGCTGACTTTGCAGGGGGGTTGTTGAATATTGAAACAAATGACTTTCCAACTAAAAAAATATTTAATATTTCAGCATCAACGGGATACAATCCAAGTATGCACTTCAAAGATAATTTCCTAACAGGAAATAGTGGATCTACAGATTTGTTAGGAATAGATGATGGTACAAGAGCCTTGCCTGGACTTGCAAGGAACAATAGCAATATACCAACCCCGTTGTCGGGAGCGTCTTCTGCTGAAGTGAATAAATTTATAAAATCATTTAATCCTACTTTAGGTGCAACCACCAAAAATAGTTTAGCGGATTTTTCATTTGGATTGTCAATAGGTGATCAAATTGATTTAAATAAAAACGGCAAAAATAAAAAGAATGCAAAGCTTGGATATGTTGCTGCATTGTCTTATCGATTTGACCAAAGATTATATGATCAAGTGCAATATGGGGAGTCTCAAAAAAATATCGATCCCAATTCGCCAGAAATGGTTGTGGCTAATAATATTGAGGGCGATTTATCAGAACAAAATGTGCTTATCGGCGCATTGGCAGGTTTAGCTTACAAAACAAATTATTCTAAGATCAAACTTAACTTGATTAGACTACAGAACGGGGAAAGTAAAGCCGGAAAATTTGACGTATTTAATAATTCAGATGCCGTTGGACAATCTGGTTATATAGCAAAGTCAGATAATATTGAATATGGCGAGAGAAGTGTTACCAACTTGCAGCTATCCGGTTCACATGTAATAAATGGCAAGGGTTGGAAAGTTGATTGGGTGATTGGTAATACATTGTCTACTTCTACTGATCCAGATATACGCAAAACAGCTTTTACGATCGATCCAGGTCGTACCTATTTTAATGCTGGAGCTGGTGGTAACCCATCTAGGATCTGGCGTTATTTAGATGAGGTAAACCTATCTTATAAAATAGATTTGGAAAAAAAATTGTCTAAATCTAATTTGCTAAAATTCGGTGCATTGGGCTTGCAAAAGGAGAGAAATTATGAAATTCAATCCTTTAGTATGCAGTTTTTTGGTAGTCAACAACCCAGTTGGACGATCGATGCGAATAATATACTGATTAGCCAAAACATTTATCCCACTACTTTAAATAATATTTATTATCAGTCAGGAAATTCAAATCCGAATCCAAATAAATACAATTCTAAAGTAAATAGTTATGCAGGCTATGTGATGGATGAAATCAATGTATCAGAAAATTTAAAATCAATTATTGGTGTTAGAGTAGAACAATACGATCAATTTCACACAGGCAGGGACCAAAGATTTGCATCTGGTGATGTAGGTGGTAAAAATTTAGACAATGCAAAAGTTTTAAACAAGCTTAACTTGTTTCCAAGTTTAAATTTGATACAAAAGTTGGATCAAAAAACTAATTTAAGATTTTCATATACTAAAACAACTGCAAGACCTTCATTTAAAGAACTTTCATTTGCACAAATTCTAGACCCTTTGACTAATAGAATTTTCAATGGTAGTTTATTCCCCTATGAGGAGTGGAGCGGAAATTTAGTACCGACAATGATTGACAATTTAGACTTAAGGTGGGAGAAGTTTTTTAAAGGAGCTGAGCTTATTTCATTTTCTATATTTTATAAAAACTTTAAAGATCCAATTGAGTTAGTGAGAATCCCTCAACAACAAACCTCTACAGAATATCAACCAAGAAATGTAGGTGATGGGAAATTATTTGGAGCAGAATTTGAAATTACTAAATCGTTAGATTTCATCTCTCCTAAACTTGAGAATTTTGTATTTAGTTCAAATTTCACCTATGTTAATTCAAAAATTATCGTGTCAGATGTTGAATTCAATGCGAGAAAAGCCTATCAAAAACCAAATGAAACGGTTTCAAATAAAAGAGATATGGCCGGGCAATCTCCCTACCTGATCAACACAGGCTTAACATACTTGAATGCTGATAATGGTATTAATTTGGGGATTTTTTACAATGTAAAAGGACCGACTTTAACCATTGTAGGTTCTGGTTTATTTCCAGATGTTTACTCGGTTCCATATGATAACTTAAGTTTCTCTTATAATAAACAATTTGGGAAAGACAAGAAGTTAAATATGAATTTTAGAGTAGATAATATCCTAAATGACCGAATTGAGTTTGTATATAAATCTTATAATTCAAAGGATCAAATTTTTAGTAAATTGCTCCCAATGCGTTCATTTAGTGTAGGATTTAGTTACAAATTGTAGTAAATGTTGTAAGAAAAAATACCCTCGCAATTGATCTAGAGGAAAATAATAATTAATTTTTAAAGTGATGAGCTCGATATTGTATCGGGCTCATTCTATTTAGATTAAGTTTGATTCTATTTTTGCTATAGTTTTTGAAGTATTAGATGATTTCTTTTTTTAAATTTAATTATTGTTAAATTCGAACTTAAGTTTTTTCATTTTTTCACCAATTAAATTAACATCTTCTTGTTTCATTTGCATTAGCCTATAACGTTAAGGGTATTATCTTTTTATTTCAGTAGGTTATCCGACTTTTAAATTAAAGCCCATCTGTTTAAAATTATTAAAGGAGATCCTTCTTTATTAAAAATTGTTTCATTTTAACTGATTGGTGGAAGAGATATTCAATGGAAATT
>CAMBTV010000249.1 GCA_945870835.1 Chitinophaga pinensis | reverse complement strand
TTCAAACAACCATTACGTCAAATTCCATGGCCCGACTTTTTGAAGGTTAATTGAACAGTCGTAAAGAATTTTTAATTTGGAATGAATTTTTCAAATTTATAAAAATCAAAAGGGGTAACTTAATCCAATGGTGAAGTTAAAATTTTCATATCTCCATAATTGATTGCTGAATGCAAAAACACCGGGAGAAATTTCTACGCGTTCTCCTTTTTTTATCAAATTTGCTAGGGTGATATTTGGAATTTGCCATCCATCATTTTTGAGTATATCGGGTCTTTTGAAACGGAATCCCAAATCAAATCGAATCAAGAAATAATTAAAATCAAATCGAAAGCCTGTCCCCGCAGTTACCCCTAGCTGTTGGTAAAGTCTGCCAAAATTAAATTGCAAACTATCCGCTCCTCCACCTACACGTGTGTTTTTAAAGTTCCATACATTACCGGCATCTACAAAAAAGGCGCCTTTTAATGTTAAAGAGTTAGGAATAATGGGTGCAATATCATACCGATATTCGCTATTTATTTCTATGCGAACATCTCCAGTACGGTCGTTTAAAGAAATTGAATTATAAGCTGCCAAGGGCTTTGCACCCGGTCCTATTCCTCTAACAGGCCAGCCCCTCATACTATTTGCTCCTCCTGAAAAATATTGTTTAAAAAATGGAAGAGTAGTCTCTGATTCTCCTATTGGAATTCCTACACCAGCAAAAGCCCTGAATATTGAAGAAGATTTTTGATTGTCAACTTTAAAGGTATACTCCACATCAGTTTTAATAAACTGACGAAGTTCTTTTTTGAATAAACCCAATCGCCCAAATACCAATCCAGATTCTTCAATGTTCCATCTGAAAATTCTTTGATGATTTAATTTTTTTGGATTTATGTAAGTGGAAGAGTAACTATAATTCAATATGCCCATTACCAAAGCTGTGTTGAAAGAATAGCGTAGGTAAGGATTTTGAGCTACTGTTTTTTTAAAACTATCCGATTGATTATACAAGTAAGAGTATTCAATATTGATTAGTTTAAATAAATTTTTTCTATTGGGATGTGAAATGGTAATGAATTCATTTCCAAAAGCTGAACTAGAGGATAGCTGATTAAATAAATCAATGCGATTAGAATAAGAAGGAACCAAATTTATAAATGTTTGTTGCGAGATAAATTTTTTATTTGGAAAAAGTAGGTTGATGGGTCCAAGAAGTCTTGGTAATGAAATAGTACTGGTGTAACTCAATTCATTAGAATTTAGTTTTCTATCAGTTCCTTGCTGTCCATTTAGGTTTAGTTCAATTCCAGCTCTGATTGCATGGGTCATCTTTATGCCGCTTTTTCCAACATTTCTATTTTGCAAGGATACGTTGGTAGACAATCCTAAAAGATTGCCTGCATTAGCTATACTAGCACTATTGGTATTGCTATTGGCTGAATAACTTGCTTCTACATTTGCTTCAAATCCAAATCTTTTAGCAGGTAATAATTGAACAATCATATTTATTTTTCCTGAAGTGTCCTTTCTTGGTTCTATTTGAATATTGGTATTTTGCCATACACCTGATTTGGAGAAATTATTAATTGTTTTATTATAATTTTCTTGGCTATAAACCTCACCAGAATTGAGATACATATTTCTAAGCAGCAGATTATTGTTAACTAATTTTTTATGATAACGAATTAAAAATCCCCCTTTCATTTCCTCTTTGTATTCTGAAGGATTCGTTACATCGGCAGCAGTATAGTCTGGATAAATAGTGATAGAGTCTATATAATATTTTTTTAATCTAGCAGAATCAGCAGTAGGATTTAAAATGAGGGCTAGTTTAACGGATGGGTTATTTTTTTTTTGGGTTGCTTCAGCAAGTAATTCTAAGTTTTCAAATGGGTCATTTGATATATTTGTTAATGCAGCAATGGTTGTATCACCCCTTAATTTTAAATCATTTGAAGTAAATTGATAATATCCATTGTTTCGATATATTTCTACAAGTCTATTGATTTCAGAAAGTATCTCCTCTCTTGAAATAGGGTTGCCCTTGAGGATTAAAGATTGTTTACTGTTTTCTAATGTTAATTGTTGTAAATCAGATTTTTTAAGTTGATATTGCAGAGTATCAATGAGTGTTGCGTTTCTTGCATCTACTGTGTATTTTACATAAATACGCTGCTGTTTATCCTTTACGATGGTATCTACTTTATAACCAACGCTTGCACTATAGTAACCAAGGTGAATCATAGTACTTTTCATACTATTTGCCGAAACGATGGTATACTCGTTGTCATATGCAGGAGGGCGATTAATAAAATGAAATGCGAAAAGAAAGTCCTTGATGGTTACTTTTGCACTGTCATCAAGTTGGCCATAAAGCTTCTGTTTTAATGAAGCACTTTGTTCTTTGGTAAAATTGCCGCCATTAATTTCAATAGAATTTTTATAGATAAAAGGTTTATTCTTTTGATATTTGCGCGGAAAAGTACAGGCGGAAAATAGTAAAGACAGTAAAAATAAGTTCTTCAGACCTTTTAATACTTTTATTTTAAGAGACACTATAAACAATATAAAATTTTTTAGAACTGAATGATTAGCAAAACGTATACCAAATATATTCAAAGTTTACACGAAAAGAAATTCAGGGATATAGAAAATGCTTTTATTGCCGAAGGTAGTAAAGTAGTGATGGACTTTCTTACTTCCTCAAAAATTGTTTGTGAACGGTTATTGGCGACGGCTGACTGGTTGAAAGAAAATGAGCAACAAATTAGAAAATATCCCCATGTACAGTTAGAAGTCATTGAAGACTTTGAGTTAGATAAAATTTCTGCCCTCAGCACACCCAATAAGGTATTGGGGGTTTTCAAAAAAATTATTGATGAACCTATAAATCCTAAAGGTACTATTACCCTGGTATTAGATACTATTCAAGATCCTGGAAATCTTGGAACTATCATACGTATTGCTGACTGGTTTGGGATTCAGGCAATTATTTGCTCTGAAAACAGTGCTGATCGATACAATCCTAAGGTTGTTCAAAGTACGATGGGAAGTCTTGCAAGGGTGGAATTAATCTACACCAATTTGGCAGATTGGCTGCTAAAAAATAAAGATATTAAAATTTTTGCTACTGCCTTAGATGGGGTGGGCTTGCATAGCATAAAAGGCTTAAAAGAAGCAATCATTATTATTGGCAATGAGTCAAAGGGGATCAGTGCTGAAATTTTAGAACTTGCCAACGAAAAATTAACCATTCCCAAAGTAGGAGGTGCTGAATCACTCAATGCTGCTGTTGCTACAGGTATTATTTTGTCTCATATAATTTAGAATAGCTTCGGCCTATTTATTGCTAATCTTCAATTGAGATGTAAAATCCCCATTTTAATTATCTAAACTGAATCGCCTTTATAGGTTGAATTTTTTTAACTAACAATGTTGGGATTATCAATGTAGCAAAGCAGGTAACCAATGTTATTAGGTCTACCAATATTACTTGCCACCAAATTACTTGAGCATGAGCTGCTCGCATATAATAAGCTTCTTCATCTAATTTTATAAATCCTGTTTTTTCTTGCAACCAGCAGAGTGCGAGTCCAAAAATTGTTCCCAAAACAATACCTGTTATGGTGATTAAAGTGGTATTGTAAAGAAATATTTTTTGAATATCCCAATCACTTGCTCCAAGGGCTTTTAATATTCCTGTCATTTTGGTCCTTTCTAAAACTATGATGAGTAGACAGGTGATTAAAT
>CAMBTV010000248.1 GCA_945870835.1 Chitinophaga pinensis | reverse complement strand
AGAACTGTTAAGGTACAACCATCTTTAATACAAGATCCTCACCTTAATAGTTGCCTTCACCTTTTTCAGTAATTCCATTGCATTTTTACTGAGTCCCTTATCTACATCCAATACTACATAACCGATTGTATCATTAGTTTTCAGATATTGCCCTAGTATATTGATTTTATTTTTTGATAAGGTAGTATTTATTTCACTCAATACACCAGGCACATTGTTGTGAACATGAAGGATTCTATGAGTTCCCTCTTGAGGAGGCAAACTAAGCGCTGGTATAGTGTGTGAGCCATAACTAATTCCTTTCTCGAGGTAGTTAAATAATTTAGAACTTACATCATCCCCAATATTATGTTGCGCCTCTTGAGTACTTCCACCAACATGAGGAGATAGTAATACATTGTTTAATCCCTGTAAAGGAGAAGTGAATTTATCGCCACTTTTTTCAGGTTCCCATGGAAATACATCAATCGCTGCACCACCCAAATGGCCATCAGATAAAGATTTAGCCAATGCATCGATATCAACCACTTCACCTCTTGCATAGTTGATTAAAATACTTCCTTTCTTAAAAGATTTCAGAAGGTTTTTATTAATCAAATTTTTTGTGGAAGGTAATTCAGGAACATGCAGAGATACAATGTCAGATTTACTTACCATATCCTTTAAAGTCTTCGCATTCACTGCATTTCCCAAGGGAAGTTTAGTTTCAGTATCAAAATAAATTACTTTCATTCCTAGTCCTTCAGCCAACACGCTCACCTGGCTTCCAATATTACCATAACCGATAATCCCCAATGTTTTTCCACGTAATTCGAAACTACCAGTAGCATCTTTGAGCCAAATTCCTTCATGAGCAGCTTTGTTTTTATCCAAAATTTTTCGAATAAGGATAATAGATACGCCAATTACTAGTTCCGCCACACTTCTTGTATTGCTGTAAGGAGCATTAAAAACTGCCACTCCTTGTTTGGTAGCAGCTTTTAGGTCTACCTGATTAACTCCTATACAAAAACAGCCAATAGCTTGCAATTTTTCGGCAGCAGCTAACACCTTAGCAGTAAGTTGCGTTTTACTTCTTATTCCAACTAGGTGAACATTTTTTATTTCTTTGATCAGTTGCTCTTCACTAAGAGCACCGTTTAATTTCCTGACATTCACGTAGCCAGCAGCATTGAAGTACTTTACAGCCACATCACTAATATTTTCCAAAAACAAAATATTGATTTTCTCTTTGGGATAGCTAGTTATTTTTTTGTCTACCATGATTATAACTCCTTATTTTGCACAAATATATTCTATCTAAGCCTTAATACTAATATGATCTCATTTTTTTGTTCTTTATACAACACTCAAAAGTCTATTTCTAGGTATAAAATAGCCATAACAAGATATGTAATTATTTTTATATCTATTGTGCTTGTGGCGTGTAATATTTCATCAAAGCAAGAGCCTGCTGATAATCAAATTGAATTACCCAATCCAGGTTTGTTGAACAAAAAAGAGGCAGAACGCCTAAGGATTGCTTGTGAGAATTGGTATTTATCGGTATTAAAAACAAATGGCTTTAGTGGTGGAATAGTCGTTGCCAAAAAAGGGAATATTATTTTTGAAGCATATAATGGAAGTGGCCAACTAGACAGACCAGATCCTTTGAATGAGAGCACTTCGCTTCATATTGCCTCTGTTTCCAAAACCTTTACCGCAATGGCCACTTTAAAACTTTGGCAGGATGGTAAATTAAATATTGATGATCCGTTGAGTAAATATTTTCCATTATTTAACTATCCAGGAGTTACAATTCGCACTTTATTAAATCACCGAAGTGGACTCCCTAATTACGTTCACTTCATGGAAAATATGGGATGGGATAAAAGAATCAAAATTAACAATGAGGATATTCTTAACTTTTTAATCAACAAAAAAAAATCGATACAAAATATTGGGAAACCTGATAAAGGATTTTCCTATTGCAACACCAACTTTGCTTTGTTGGCCTTATTAATAGAAAATGTAAGTGGTAAAAAATATAGTGATTATTTACAGGAAACTTTTTTTACTCCACTACAAATGAATCACACATTTTTATACAATAAAGATTCTGGGAATGTTACAATGAGTTATGATTATAAAGGAAAATTGATTCCGTTTAATTTTTTGGATGATGTTAATGGAGATAAAAATATATACAGTACACCCCGCGATCTACTAACATGGGATAGGGCACTTACAGAAGGAAATTTATTTAATAAAAAAACACTCGAAGAAGCCTATACTCCTTATAGCAATGAAAAGCCAGGTATTAGAAATTATGGTCTAGGATGGAGAATGAATAATTATCCTTCTGGAAAAAAAATGATCTACCACAATGGATGGTGGCATGGAAATAATGCAGCATTTATTCGTTTAATACAGGATTCTGCAACCATCATTGTACTGGGCAACAAATACAACCGAGGTGTTTATCATGCAAAAGATTTGTCTAGTTTATTTGGAAGTTATTTTGGTGCTGGTGAAGAAGATGAATTAGAGGCTAGCTTTTCAACTGTACCTAAATCAAATACTCCAGTTGCAAAAGTTTCTCAGAAAAAAAGATATACAAAGAAAAAAAATATTACCAATAAAAAGCGTAAGGCACCTATAAAAAAAATAGCTCCTAAAAAAACAAAGAAATCAAACAAAAAAAAATCAAAGTAGTTTAAAAATAAGATTCAATAAACTACTATTAACCAATAGAATTCTTCTTTTAAAATTTATCTTTTGTTGATAAACAATCAACCCTCTTTCTATCCAAAGAAAATATAGCAAAGCACAATGGAAGTTATTATTCCTACCAAATCAGCCAATAACATAGCACCTACCGCATAGCGAGTATTCTTGATAGACACAGCTCCAAAATAAACTGCTATCACATAAAAAGTAGTGTCGGAAGATCCTTGCAAAATACAGGACAGACGGCCTGCAAATGAATCGGGTCCAAAGGTTTTCATACTATCCACCATCATTCCCCTAGCACCGCCGCCACTGAAGGGTTTAATCAAAGCAGTAGGAAGTCCATCTACAAAACGAGTATCGGATCCTAGCAGGGTAAACATATTTTTAATAGCACCCATTACAAAATCAAAACTACCACTGGTTCGCAACATACTAATAGCAACGAGCATGCCCACCAAATAAGGAATAATTCGGATAGCCGTTTCAAATCCTCCCTTTGCCCCTTCCACAAATGCATCAAAAACGTCAATTTTTTTATACAACGCACCAACAATAATTAATAAAAAAATAATTAAAATCAAACCGCTACTCAATGAACTTGAAAAAAATTGAATGGCATCTGAATTTAACGAACGGATATAAACGACTAACAAAGCAATAACAGATGAAATCCCCAAAACCCATGTTAAAATAATAGGCTGAAATAAATTTATTTTTTGTTTAAACCCAACAATCAACATTGCAGCAATGGTAGCAACGAATGTAGCGATCATGCAAGGAATGAAAATATCCATAGGGTTCGCTGCTTTTGCAGCAGATCGCAAAGCAATAATACTAACCGGAATTAATGTTAGTCCCGATGCATGCAAGCACAAAAACATGATTTGCGAATTAGAAGCAACCGATTTATTGGGATTGATTTCTTGTAAGCTTTCCATTGCTTTAATTCCAAAAGGAGTGGCAGCATTGTCTAACCCAAGTAAATTGGCAGAAAAATTCATCACCATATGTCCCATGGCAGGATGGCCTTTAGGAA
>CAMBTV010000247.1 GCA_945870835.1 Chitinophaga pinensis | reverse complement strand
TGCATAATCCCCAAATGATTCCTTGCTGTTTCTTTTTTCCTTGAATGAGCCAAATAAACTATCTAATTCAGATAAAATTTGTGACTCATCTAAACTTTCTTTAAATAATTTATTCAAACGTTGTCCCTCATTGTCTCCTCCAATAAGTAGATTATACTTTCCAAGAGCAGTTCCCACCAAACCAATTTCAGTAGCATAAGGTCTAGCACATCCATTAGGACATCCCGTCATTCGCATAATAATACTTTCGTTTTGCAAATGATGTTTTTCAAGCAATGGTTCAATTTTTGAAATCAATGAAGGCATATAGCGCTGTGCTTCAGCCAAGGCAAGTGGACAGGTTGGCAAAGCAACACAAGCCATAGCATTTTTTCTTATTGCCGATGCTGCTTCTGTATGTTCGATAATCTTAAAACGATTCAAAATTTCATTAATTGCTGCTTTATCACCATCAGCAATATCACTAATAATCATATTTTGATTACTTGTAAAAAGAAAATTACATTTTCCAGTCTGAGCAATCTCTAACAATGCAGTCTTCAAAGCTAATTTTTCATCGTCTAGCACTCTACCATTTTCAATAAATAAAGTATAATACCATTTTCCTGAAAAACTTTTTTCCCATCCATAACGATCAACACGACTAGTAAAAACAAAGGGTCTTGCAGGTTCCAAATCAAAACCGGTGCGCTTCTCAACTTCTTTTCGATATTGATCTACCCCCATTTTATCAAGGGTATACTTTAACCTTGCTAGTTTACGATCACTCCTATTTCCATTGTCGCGCTGAACAGTAAGGATTTCATAAATTGTTTTTAAAACTTTCTCCTCGGTATCTGCAAATCCAATTACCGTTCCTAATCTTGCATAGGTTTCTGCATTACCATGGGTGGTTGATAATCCACCGCCTATAGCAATATTAAAACCTTTCAACTCATTATTTTCAATGATTGCTATCAAACCAATATCATTGGTTAAAACATCCACGTCATTATTGGGTGGAATAACAATACCTATTTTAAATTTCCTTGGCAGATAACGATTCTGGTATAAAGGATCTTCTTGCTCTTTTTTATCAATTACCAATTCATCATCCAACCATATTTCGTAATATGCCTTGGTCTTAGGCATCAATAAAGTACTGATTTTATCAGCATAGGCAAATACCTGTTCATGAATTGGTGATTCACTAGGATTAGAACTACAGGCTACATTTCTATTAATATCACCACAAGTAGCGATGGAATCAAGATGAGCCTCATTAAAAGATTGAATGGTAGGTCTTATATTAGACTTGATGATACCATGTAATTGAATCGTTTGACGAGTGGTGATTTTAATAATCCCAGTAGAATTATCACCAGCGATATTATGAGCAGCAATCCATTGCTTAGCAGTGATTAATCCACCAGGTAAACGCAAACGAATCATGAAAGAATACAACCTGTCTAACTTTTTAGTAGCTCGCTCTTCCCTTCTATCACGGTCATCCTGTTGATACATTCCATGAAATTTGATGACTGCTTGATCATCCTCACGAATAGCGCCAGTGATTTCATCGGTCAAGCTTTGCCTGATAGTTCCCCTAAGTGCATCACTAGACTCTTTGATATTTTCAATCGCTGATTTTTTATTTTTATCTGACATAGGCGACCCCCGACACCGGGATTATTTAATTGGTTAATAATTTTTTAATACTTGATAGTAAATAGTCTAATACACATCCTTTTCATACCTTCCTTCCTCTTCCATTTGCTCAAGAAACTTTTTAGCTTCCTCGGATGTTTTGTTGCCTTGTTGTTCAATAATTTTTAATAAAGTATTTTCTACGTCCACGCTCATCGGATCTTTTGTACCACATACAAAAAAATACGCTCCATTCAATAACCAATCATATAATTCTGCTGAATTTTTTAAAATCTTATGTTGTACATACAATTTTTCCTTTTGATCGCGAGAAAAAGCCAAATTCACTTTTGTCAATACGCCCGTTTCATACCAATTCTGAATTTCTGTTTGATACAAAAAGTCGGTAGCAAACTTTTGTCCACCAAAAAATAACCAGTTTTTTCCAGTAGCACCTGTAGCATCCCTTTCTGCTAAAAATGAACGAAAAGCTGCAATACCAGTGCCAGGACCAACCATTATAATATTCTTATCTGGAGCAGGCAATCTAAATCTTTTATTAGGCTGAACAAAAAACTTTTGCTTTCCTTCCTCTAAAATCTTGCTGAGGTAATTAGAGCATAAACCAAATTCAGTTTCGCCATTCAGTTCAAAAGTATCTTTTACTACAACAATATGAACCTCTCCCTCATGCGCTGTAGGTGAAGAGGCAATGGTATATAATCTAGGCGAAATAGCATTCATCTTTAAAACAATCTCTTCAAATTGTTCAGCATCTTTTACCGGATATATTTTTAAAAGATCCAATAAATTCATCCTAACAATTGGAATTTCATATTGAGTAATTTCAGCATATTGTTTTACCAAACGCTCCGTTAAATAAATAATATTAATTTTATGTTTTAATAAATCATAAAAAGTAAATGCTTCATTTTTAAAATTGACAATCTTAGAAGGATCGATTCCAACAATATTTAAAATTTCACCTACTATTTTAGAAGGATTTTCAGGAACAATTCCAATGGAATCACCACACAAATATTCAACTCCTTCAGCAGCAATTTCAATATGCCATGTTTCTTTACTAGAACCCCGATCATTCAAATTGATTTTAGTAAGTACATCACCACTATAGGTTTGTTTACCTGATTTTTTGGTAATAACTGGTACTATATTTACCTGAACATCATTTTGAGATATGCCTATTTTTGGACTAGATAACTTTTCCATTACCTCATTAAACCAAGCATTTGCATCTTCTTCATATTCTACATCACATTTTTGCATTGGCGCAATTCTAACTCCACCTAATTTTTCAAACTGCTCATCCATCTCCTCTCCGGTTTTGCAGTAAAGGGGATAAGAAGTATCTCCTAGTGCCAATACGCTATACTTCAGAGAATTTAACTTAAACCCATTCTGGTGAATATGATCATAGAATTTTTTAGCAGCAATCGGTGGCTCTCCTTCTCCATGTGTACTAATGAGGGCCAACAAATATTCCTCTTTGGTAAGATCAGACAAACGATACTGATCCATACCAATCACCTTGGCATGAATACTTTTTTGTTTTGCCTTGGATGCAAAATCAGTCGCTAACCTTTTCGAATTACCAGTTTCAGTACCATATACAATGGTAATTTTATTAACAGCTGAATTGGCAACAGCGATAGATGGAGTATTTTGAGCAGGTAATAATTTAGTTATGTACTCATTCATCCAAATCAATTCTTCCTTGCTTGAACCTTTGATTAGATCAGAAAATATTTTATGATTCGCTTCTCCTAACATCTTTAACTTTTATAATTTTTATATATTGAACCGATTGATTATTTGAAATCTATTTTACTTTTAACAATGAATGATCTATTAATTGCTCAAATTGAAAATCTTCTACTGGTTTAAAATATTCTTCATTTGACATTGCATTTTCCAACCAAGAAAATTTTTCATACAGTGCAACTACTTTACCAATAATCACCAAGGTTGGCGAGGCATAGACCTTTCCTTTAGCCAACTTTTGATACTCATATAAATTAAATTGATGAACTTTTTGAAAAGGTGTAGTAGCTTGTTCTACGACTGCCAAAAGCTTATCCTCACCAATACTGTTTTTGACAAGATTTTCTACCAACGTATCCAATGT
>CAMBTV010000246.1 GCA_945870835.1 Chitinophaga pinensis | reverse complement strand
ATCCATTTCCTTCTATCGATCATTCACCTTATTTATAAATTTAACGCCCTTCATTTTGCCCATTACCTGAACATATAATCCATGGTGATTTACTCCCGACAAAGCGATGATTCTTTTTCCCGGATTGTTTAATATTACTTCTTTAACGTTATCTGCTAACTTTTGATCTCTGAAGGCAGCAGTTATTTGAAATTGAGCATAGGCAGGTTTAAGGGCTCTTAAGGAATCCATTTTTTCAGCCATCAAATTGGAATAGGAATCAAAAGGGCCATCCATTAATTCCTGTGCGCTTGCCGTGGCGATTAATGCCAGTCTTTTTTTCTCCAATTCTGCAACGCCCGATCCTTTATAGGCTGCGACAAAAACTGGATCTCTATTGATCGCGCGGCTAATCAAACCTGCTTTTCCATTAGCTGTAGTAGTATCTTTTCTGTAATTCATAGGCAGGGTTTTTCCCACCATATCAGTTCCTTGAAAATCAATTCCCACTTTTGGAATACCAGGAAATTTATTCTTAACCAAAATCATATCCGGCCTATAAAAGGTATATAAATAAAGAGAGTCAGTCTGTGACATATCTTCAGGCCTTATTTCAATAGCGATTAAATCTGGCTTGAAATTTTTAATAATATTTAGCATTTTTTGATACGTGTAGTTTGCGTTCGTATCATGTGCATTGTGTATGGTAGGCAAAAGCATGACTTGTGTTTTCTGAGCAAAAACTAGGCTAATAGAAAAGAACAGGAATAAGACCGTTAACTGAAAGTATTTTTTCATAATCTAAAAATTTAAAAAACTAACTATTGATAAAAATTAAAGTATTGATTAGAAAGCAATTCTTATTTTAAAGATATGTTTTTATTTTAAGTTTACCTGCTGTTAAAGATTTCACACTAAAAACAATTTGAAAAATGAAAATAAAAAATAGCTAAAATAATTAATAAAAATTTCACTAGACTTATTGAAAATAATTAATAAAAAAAATCCCCCGGCAACTACCGAGGGATTAAATAAAATAAAAAAGATTGAATTATTTATTATAAGTTATTTTAAAAATAGTCCCTTTCAAATCGTCGGCAACATACAAAGCCCCATCAGGCCCCTGTGCTAAGCCCATTGGGCGATATTGCGCTGGTCCAGCCCATGGTGTAAAATTCTCAGCAAAAACTTCCCAATCGCCTGAAGGTTTTCCATTTTCAAAAGGAACAAAAGCTACAAAATAGGCTTTCTTTAGTTCCGCTGATCGGCCATGTAAAACAACAAATGCTCCGTTTTTATATCTAGCAGGAAACATATCCCCGGTATAAAACAAAATATCATTGGGTGCTAAATGAGCTGGTAAAGCAAATGCTGGCTTGATGAATTTGGCATCACCTTCCGTTTTACCGTCTCCACCGTATTCAGGAGCTTGCATCACCTTTTTTTGAAAATTATCATAGTAGGTAAAAGGCCATCCTGCATCCGATCCTTTCTTTAATTCATAAACTGTTTCTGATGGAATCTCAGTGTCTTGTTTGGCAGTATACATTCCAGGAAATTTATCAGAAAATGCACCACGTCCATGATGGGTTGCAAACAAAGATTTTGAATCGCTGTTCCAATCAATACCTACAGAATTTTTTAGTCCGGTTGCATAACGCAGACCATCCTTAAATGATTGATTGGTTTTATTTGCTTTAAACATCCATATTCCAGCAGCTGAATCAAGAATAGGACAACCAGGAATTCCTTTTCCAGTACTTCCTTCGCGGCAAGCATCAGAATAAGATCCGATGGTTACATACAAATTATTTTTATTATCCAAAGTGATTGACTTTGAATTGTCACGCTTTTTATCAATTAATCCATCTACAATTAATTCAGGATTTTCTTTATCCATTACTTCACCTGCCTTGTTTAATTTATACCGAAATACACCAGAATTGGAAGATGAATAAAGATATTTCCCTTTGATCACAATACCTGTTCCTGGAAAATTACCAAAGGCAGTTTTAGTATCCATCACACCATCCATGTTTTGATCAGTCAAATACAAGGTTCCTTTACCGTCTTTCAATGCATTTAATCTCACATAGATCCCACCTGAATTATTTACATCGATATGCCTGACCTTACCTAAAGAGTCAGCTACTTTGATAATAGAGAAACCAGTAGGTACCGTTATTGCAGGTGCAAAAAATTGGGAGACTGGTAAGGTAGTAAATCCAACTGCAAACAGCAGAAGAAAGGCACCAACCAAAATTTTTTTATTCATGGACTTTTTTATTTATGATATTGTTATTGAAATTTATTTATTATTTAAACCTTTGTAAAAAAAGTAGATGTCGAAGATATCAAAAATTGTTAGCTTTTAAACAATATGATAAATCTTTTCAAAAAATGATTAATACTAGAGATTGAGCCTCATAAATACTTATCAACAGCGCATTTCATCAACCTCCCTAATATTATTAAATTATAGAGTCATCAGTTGATGACTCAGTTACCTATTAAGATAATTTACTATTTGATAATGAATTGAAATTACTTCTGTGTATATAAATTTACTAGCTTTAATTATTCAGCTCAATCAACCATCATAAAATTTCTATTCAAATGAAACACAAATTTTTTCTTTTACTAGTTTTAATTATTATAATTAATCTATCCATCAGTGCTCAAACATTTACGGTGGCTACCTATAATCTGCGTTATGACAACCGCGGCGATTCGGGAAATTTATGGGTTAACCGTGCACCTGTGCAGGCAAACCTAATTCGCTTTCACGATTTTGACGTGGTAGGAATTCAAGAAGGATTAATTAATCAACTGGAAGATCTTAGTAAAGCACTTCCACAATATACTCGATATGGTATTGGTCGTGATGATGGAAAGGCTTCAGGAGAACATTCTGCCATTTATTTCAAGAAAGATAAATTCAAGCTGCTCAATAGCGGTGATTTTTGGTTGTCACAAACACCCGACAAACCAGGTAAGGGGTGGGATGCTACCTGCTGCAATCGCATTTGTTCATGGGTACAGTTGCAAGACATTGCTAGTAAAAAAAAGTTCTATTTTTTTAATGTACACTTCGATCATCAAGGGGTGATTGCAAGAATAGAAAGTGCTAAACTAATGATTGAAAAGATTAAAGAGATTGCTGGAAATAATCCGGTTGTATTTACAGGTGATCTCAATGGAGGTCGCAACAGTGATTGTTATAAATACATAGCGAATGCGGGTATAATAAAAGATAGCCATGAACTTGCAGCGTTTCCCTACGAGAACAATGCCTCCTTCAATAGCTTCAGAACTCCTCGGGGAATGGAAGTGATTGACCACATCTTTGTGACCAAACAATTTAAAGTAAAAAAATGGGGTATTTTAACTGATACTTATTTCGGGAAATATCCTTCAGATCATTTTCCTGTTATGGCAGTTGTGAATTTTTAAATGATACTAGAAAAATATATATTATATGAAAAAAATCGGAATCATCATCGGGGCGATATTAGGAATTCTAATTTTACTTTTAGTAGCAATCTATTTTTCTATTACTACTAGTATTGATAGTACTCCTTATTTTAAAGCTAGTTATTATAAGACTACGGAAGCCAGATTAGATAGTCTCAAAAATAACCTTATAGTAAGTAATGATTCTGTAAATGCAGGATTTTCAAAAGTAAGCATCACCCCAAGTGTTGGAAATTCAGAAGACAATGTAGAAGCTGGAAAATTCAAAGAAGCTCCCCTAGCAGGATTTGGAGCACGCAACGGCAAATCAGCGACTGGCGTACACGACAGTGTTTTT
>CAMBTV010000245.1 GCA_945870835.1 Chitinophaga pinensis | reverse complement strand
GACCATTTTGAATTGAGCTTGGTAGCTAGATTTAAATTCAAATCAGTTTTACCAAAACCATTGATATAAATATTACCTAACAATTTTTCTGCCGTCTCAGGCTTCTTTAATTCAACATTAATTTGTCCAGCAATACTTTCAAATCCATTCGCTACAGAACCTACTCCTTTGGTCAGTTGAATACTTTCTATCCAAGGACCAGCAATTGAATTTAAACCTAATGGGGTGGCCAAGCCCCTTGGTCCTGGCAGATTCTCTACCGTTAGTTGTGTATAGTTTCCACTCAATCCTAATAATTGAATTTGCTTTGAACCCGTTACGGCATCATTATACGATACATCCACCGATGGATTGGTTTCAAAGCTCTCACTTAAATTACAACAGGCCGCTTTTAATAATTCCGAGCCCGTCATAATTTGTGTTCTGATAGGATTTAAATTGGGAATATAGCTAGTCATCTTGCGACTAAAAATAGTCACTTCATTTAATTGCCCCTTGGTAGCTAAAATAATTTTTAAATCATTGGCATTGACAACTGATATCGTGTCGGCTTTATAACCAGCATAACTAACTACCAATCGTTGAGTAGTACTATTTGAATGAATAGCGAAAACTCCTGAGCTATCTGTAACAACGCCTGCAGTAGCACCTAACCAATAAATGGTTGCATTTGCTAAGGGCTCGAATTTACCATTGGTATTATCTTGTAAAACAACTCCCTTAATAGTATCCATGGAAACCCGATGAACCATTTCTGCCAATTCCGTTTCACGAAAATGACAACAATCGGGCAATTCACTATAAATAATATCCTTTGCTTTTTTGTCCACTAAATCATGACCAACAGATAAAATTTTATTTTGAATTTTTTCAATGGAGATTTGAATAGGACTAAATTCTATCGCTAAAATTTGGGTATCAACATCCCAGTTGACCATTTTAACACCTTTTATTTTAAGCACTTTTTCAATTCGATTTTTACATTGATCACAGGCTCCAAATACTTTGAAACTAGTAGAGACATAAGCAGTATTTTTTACATCTTGTGCAAAAATGAATTGACTGGATAACATCCAACATAACAATAACAAATAGAAATGAAATTTCATGATTGATTCTTTAATCGATTATTAAATAGAAATACTATTAATTGTCGACTAGAATCAAATTAAAAAAATAGAATAGAAGGCTTGTTTATCCTCTTTGGGTAGCAATGGAGGCGAATGCAAATAAGCAAGGAATGGCTTATTGATTGAATATAAATTTTTAGCTGGAAAGATATAGTGGTGAATGATTACAGCCCCTATGTTGAACTTTACATTTTGAGTATATTCAGCTTTCTGCTGATCCGAAGATATTTTAATTTCCTTTTTTTCATCCTTGCAGCAGCCATTATTGGACATACCACATTTGGCACATTTGTCCTTTTTTTTACTAGAAAAAGACCAGTCACTAATTTTATTCATGCAGTAATGCATATTGATGGTAGTACCAATAGCAGAAGCAGAATAAACGATTAATAATAATATGACTACTAATTTCTTCACAGTACAAAGGTAAAGGCTATCTCCTGAAATAAACAAATACTAAAATATACTAGTCAGTAGGTTTTGTTAATATTTAAAAAAACTCTATTAACTCTTTTATAATTCACCTTTTTTTAAGGCCTCCACCGCATAATTTGCCGCCCTAGCCGTAAGGGCCATAAAAGTAAGCGAAGGATTTTGAGTACTGGTGCTGGTCATACAAGCGCCATCAGTAACAAATACATTTTTACAATGATGCAGTTGATTCCAACTATTCAACAAAGAAGTTTTAGGATCATTGCCCATTCTTACTCCTCCCATTTCATGGATGTCCAAGCCAGGCGATTGTTTAGAATCCCAGGAACTAATATTTTTACAACCTGCCGCATCTAATAATTCAGCTCCCACTTGCAAAAAATCTTTTAATAAACGCTCATCATTTTCATCATAACCAATAGAGGTAATTAATTGAGGAATTCCCCATTCATCCACTTTGTCAGTACTCAATCTAACATGATTCGATTCTTTGGGTACCGTCTCACCTTGCATCATCATTGATACATGCCAACCTCCTAACTCGGTACTCTTATCTTTAAATTCAGCACCAATCCCTTCGGCTGTTGCTTTCGATCTTCCAGCTCCAAAAAATACCATATATCCTCGCAAAAAATCAGTTTCTTGTTTGTGAACATTTCTAAAATTGGGCATCATCGGCTGCGTAGGACGACGACCATAATAATATTGATCCAAATTTCCATCAACCGTTGCAGATAGACTTCCACGATAATTATGAAAGGCAATGTATTTTCCTAGCAAACCATTGTCGTTTCCTAAGCCGTTCGGGAAACGTTTAGAAATAGAATTTAATAAAATTAAATTGGTGTTTAAAGTGGAGGCATTTACAAAAATTATTTTAGCAAAATACTCGGTTGCTTTTTTTGTAATACTATCAATTACTCTAACGCCTTTTGCCTTTTGTGTAGTTTCATCATAAATAATAGAATGCACTACTGAGTTAGGCTGCAAGGTTAAATTACCCGTCTTTTGCGCCCAAGGAATCGTCGATGCATTGGAACTAAAATATCCACCAAATGGACACCCTCTTTCACACAATGAACGCGCTTGACAGGGTTGTCTTCCTTGTTCAATATGGATAGGCTGAGGTTCTGTTAAATGAGCACACCTACCTTGAATAACCGATCGATCTGCAAACTTTTTCATGATATTAGTTTGCATTTTTTTTTCTACAGTATTCATTTGCCATGCAGGTAAAAAAGATCCATCGGGTAAGGTATCTAGTTTATCATAGTTACCACTGATACCAGCAAATAATTCTACATGGGTGTACCATTGCTCGATGTCTTTATATCGGATAGGCCAATCGCCAAAACCATCTCGCGCAGGACCTTCAAAATCATATTTACTCCAACGCTGCGTTTGTCGAGCCCACAATAAAGATTTGCCACCTACTTGATAACCTCTTATCCAATCATAGGGCTTTTCTTGAATGTAGGGATGTTCAGCATCCTTCACAAAAAAGTGCTCAGAGGTTTCGTTGTAGGCATAACACTTACTTACGACTGGATTATTTTTTGTTAATGCAATGGTCTTTTTTCCGGCATGATCAAAATCCCATGGATTTTTTGTGGCAGTTGGATAATCTTTCAAATGCACTACATCTCTACCTCTCTCTAATACCAAGGTTTTCAAACCTTTCTCACACAATTCTTTGGCAGCCCATCCTCCACTAATTCCAGAACCAATTACAATAGCATCATAAGTATTATTAGCCATTATTTTAAAATTAATTTTTATGAAATTGAAACCTGAAATTCTTACAATTGTTATTCAATCAAAATATACTACAACTCCACTACTTACAATATTTGCTGATATACTCATCTACGCCAGGGTATCCTTTTTTCTTAGCTGAATTGAGCGCGGTACAAGCCTCCTTATTATTATTAAGTGGAATAAAACACATCGCTAAATAAAATTCTGATTTCCCTGAAGTTGCATTAGGATACTGAATAACCTTTTGAAAATAAGGAAGTGCCTTTGAATAATTCTGATTCATATAATAACATATACCTACATTTTCGTAATGAGTATAGTTATTGGGATCCATCTTAACCGCTTGCATATAAAATTCAGCTGCTTTTGAATATTGCTTTTTTACAAAAGCATCCAAACCGCTTTTAGTAATGCCATTCAAAACACTAGATCCTTGTACAGTACCTCCTTTATAAAAGAAATTACTTACTTTTTC
>CAMBTV010000244.1 GCA_945870835.1 Chitinophaga pinensis | reverse complement strand
AACCCTTCAACAATGTGGCTTTTATTTTTAATCTTAGGATGGTCCTATGGTTCAATGGGTAAAATGGGGAAACAGATTCTTTATTATGTTACTTTTTTTGGTTTATTATTTTGGTTTTTTTACAGATTATTTACTTTGAATGGAGCAATTAAAAAGTATAATAAACAAATCGCTTATGAATGTGGGTTCACCAATGAAGAGATAATTCAATTAGGATTGTATTAAATTAAAAATAAAAAATATGAAAAAAACATTACTATTTTTAACATTTATAATGTTATTAACTACAAACTTAAAAGCTCAAATTGAAGAACTTCCTCCTAATAAATCTACATTAGTTGGAAAAGTAGGCGGTGGTATGGGACCTTTTGTTGCTTCATTGGAATATGACAAAGGAGATGAAGATCAAAATAAATATGTTTTAAGTTATAATAATTTAAAATATACTACAATAACGAGCATCAATAGATTAAAGTTTACTGCAACAGAAGAGGTGTTGAATAAATTTTATGAAGCATTGAAGAATTGCTTCTCAGCAGAAAAGGGTTCTGAAAAACAATTTAAACTCGGAACTGAGTTAGTTAGTATAACAACTACAAAAAATTTAGGAATCTCATCCATTTATGTTTATACAACCGATATGGGAACTGTTGGATATTTTTTACTTACCGAAAAGCAATTGAATAAACTATTTGGGAAATAAAATAGTTATTATTAAATTCAAATTATGAAAATAAAATCTGTATTTTTTCTATCAATTATAGTTTTATTGATTTCGTGTGATTCAATAACTAAGAAAAAGTATACCCTTTTGTTACATAGTAAACAACCTTCAATTTTAGGGGTTGGAGTAGATTATAAAACGGATAGTAGCGTTTCAGAATATGACAATGATTCTACTGCATATTATTATGGGAAAATGCGCTATGAATTAGGAGTTGCTTTTGAAAGAGAACTAAAGTTAGGAAAAGAATATTACGATTTTGAAGTACTGAATGAACAGAGAGAGGATATTAAATATAATTTGAAAGCCGAATCTATTACTGAAATGGATATTCGCGCTGTTGAAGCAGCAAAGAAAAGTGGAAAAGATTTAAAAACGAATCTAAATAAACCAAATGAAAGTCAAAAGGTTGTTATAGAGACTCCTCAAATTAAAGAACTGAAAAAGAAGTTTAGAATAAAGAAAGATGAATTTGATGAAAACAATTTAGTTTGGTATGAACCCAAAACAGCACCAAATTTTAGAAATGCAAATGGTTTCTATTGTTATTTTGGTACTAAAAATGGTTCACCATATGTATTGAGAATAGTTCATCAATATTCAGCAGATGATTGGTTATTTATTCAGAATTATAAATTTTCAATAGATGGCAATGCATATTCATATACTCCAACAGAAATGAAAACCGATAATGATAATGGTATTTGGGAATGGTCTGATGAAGTTGTGGATTCTGAAATTAAAGAAATACTAACCGCTTTGATTAATTGTAAATCAGCAAAAATAAGATTAGAGGGAAGGCAATATTCTAAAACCAAATTAATTTCTGCTTCTCAAATTAAATCAATGAAAGAAACTGTTGAATTATATCAATTAATGGGAGGCGCCTTCTAATAATATAATAATTTTAATAATGATAGCAACGACAACACAACAGATTCCCGAAAATGAAATCAGTGAAATAGTCTCTGTAGTTCATAACAGAGTAGTTTTAGGGGCAAATATTTTTAGTGATATATCTGCATCTTTTTCTGATATATTCGGGGGGAAAAATTCAGCATACGAAAAGAGGTTATCTGAAATAACTTCTGAAGTTGTTGAAGGTTTAAAAGTTAAGGCATCTAAGATTAAAGCTGATGCTATTGTTGGATTAAATATAGATGTTGATGAAGTTTCGGGAGGAGGAAAGCAAATGTTTATGGTTACTGCAATAGGGACTGCAGTCAGACTTAAGAAGAAAAATGAGTTATCTTCATTAATAAGCTCAGATGACTTAGAATCACAAATTGAGAGAATAAAATTTTTAAAAGAATTTGAAACGGGACCAATTGAGTTAAATGATCCGAAAGTAAATAGTTTTCTATCTGAAAATTCTGTTCCCGAAGTTTTTATAAGAATTGTTGATTTTATTTTTAAGAATAGAGAATCATCTGAAGCAAAATCATATGCTAAATTTTTTAAATCATATGTTTCACAACTTAATGATTCTGTTTTATTTGAAAAAACATTAGAATATATGTGTTTATATATTGATGACAATAAAAGTACGTTCCTTTTTGGGTTTATAAAAAATAGAATAATTATTGATTACGATAGAATTATATCGATATTAGAAAATAGTACTTTTGATGAAAAGTGTGTAGTATTAAATTTTGTATCTCTAAGAAAAAAGTATTATTCAAAAGAAGATGTCAATTCTATAAATAGAATTATAGAGTTGATTGAAACAAATTTTATTCCCAAATATGAAGAATTTAAAAAAGACTCATTACTTCAAAAAGGGAAATCATATTGGAGATGCCTAAGTTGTGGCTCTGAAAGTAATCAAATTGAAAGTGAATATTGTAAAGACTGTAGACGAGATAAATTTGGCACTACTTTCACAATTGAAAATAAAAATATCGTATTGTCAAAATTAGAAGTTATTAAAAGTGCATTAAACAGTTTATAAATCATAACCCATATGAAAAATATTTTATTCTTTTTGATAAGCTTATTTGTATCAACTACAGTTTTCTCGCAATCAAAGAAGGAATTGGAGTCTGAACTTAAATCAACTAAAGCTAAGTTAGATTCATTTCAAACATTGTATTTTCAACAACAATCGCAATACCAACAAAAAATTGTTTATTTAGAATCTATAATTGATAAAGTAAAATTTGTCTTAGGGAACACTATGCCTCCAAACAACTCATTTTCAACATTACCGAATCAAACAATAGGGAATAATAATGTTGAAAGCCCAAAATCTCAGATTGGAGATGTAAAACAAAACACTCCACTAAAATTAGGCGCGGGGGATGGTTTAACTCCGAAAACGGGAGGTAAAATATATACGGGTTCTCGTGGCGGTCAATATTATATAAATAAGAATGGAAATAAAACTTATATAAAGAAAAAAGGTTAGATGAAAGGTATAACTTATGCGTTAGGGGGTATTCTTATTGGTGGATTTTGCGGATTAATATTTGCGGGTGGAGAAATGAATTATGTGAAAAAAAGCCAAAGGGGTACATTCTCTCCAATTTTTAGTATTGTATTTGCTGTTGTTGGAGGCGGTATTGGTTTAGGTATAGGAATTAGTAAAGCAGAAGATGAAAGGAAAACTAAAGCATTAGGTTTAGATAATATAAACTCTACTAAATTAAAAGAAGGTAGAAAGTGGTTTTATCAAAGTGAATGGATGAATCCTTCAACAAATGAAAAGTACATTCTTAAGACGTTTTACAATAAACAAACAGATAATACAATCACAACTTTAAATGAAGAATTACACACAAACCACCATACCAATTCGGGATCAGAAAAGTTTGTAAGTAAAGCTCATTTTGATGTTTTAGATGTAGTTAAATCAAATTTAAAAAACTCTATTTCTTAATTACTTTCTTTGCCCTTTCTCTCTTATAATATTCCTTATCTAATATAGTTCTATTAGATTTCTTTGCTTTTGTATCCTTAGTTATAAGATTTTTACCTTCTATATGGTCTTTTACTTCGTTTAACTTTGATTTAGTAAGTTGATATGTGAATTCTTTCAATACTTCACTCCATACTATCTTTTCATCTCCACAGAACCTTTCAAATCCATTTACA
>CAMBTV010000243.1 GCA_945870835.1 Chitinophaga pinensis | reverse complement strand
ATTATATTGAGAAAGCGGTCATCACTGCAATTAAAAATGACATTGCTATATATGCCATTCATACTAATTTGGATAATGTGCTAGAAGGGGTGAATGGAAAAATGGCTGATAAAATTGGATTAAAAAACTGCGAAATTTTACTTCTTAAGCAAAATACTTTAAAGAAGTTAGAAACCTATGTACCCATTGCTCATTTGCAAAAAATAAGGGAAGCAATATTTGATGCTGGAGGCGGCCAAATAGGTAATTATAGTGATTGTAGTTTTACTACCTCGGGGGAGGGCACTTTTAAAGGGGCTGAAGGGACTCATCCCTTCGTTGGAACACCTGGTTTCTTGCATACAGAGCCTGAAAGTAAAATAGAGGTTATTTTCCCTATTTGGATGGAGAATACTATTGTGAATGCTTTAATTGAAGCACATCCTTATGAAGAAGTAGCCTATCAAGTAATAAATATTAATAATATAAATAAAACAATTGGGAGTGGATTAATTGGAGAGTTAGAGGAAGCTATTACTGAATCTGAATTTTTAGTTAAACTATACAAAGTATTCAATATCAATGTGATACGTCATACTTCATTAAGAGATAAAATGGTGAAAAAAGTGGCACTTTGCGGTGGAGCTGGCAGTTTTTTGATTGACAATGCCCTCCAAGTTGGAGCTGATTTTTATATTACAAGTGATGTAAAATACCATGAGTTTTTTGATGCAAATGGTCAGCTGGTGCTTGCCGACATAGGCCATTATGAGAGCGAACAGTACACAATAGAACTGTTATTTGATATTTTAAGTGAAAAATTCCCTACCTTCGCGGTCCTAAAAACAGGTATTATTACTAATCCTGTTAATTATTTTGTAGCAGCCCCCTCTCCCAATGGAGTTTAAAAGGCAAGTTTAAAATAAGTTTACTAACAATAAATATAAATTTCAAACAATACTTAAATATGGCCGCAGTAAAAGATTTCTCAGTAGAAGAAAAATTGACAGCTCTTGTAAATTTACAAAAAGTAGATTGTAAGCTAGATGAAATACAAATTTTGAAGGGTGAATTACCTATCGAAGTAAAGGATTTAGAAGATGAAATTGAAGGTTTGCATGCTCGTCAAACACGCGTGGAAGAGGAGATTAATGGAATTCAGGAATTTATCAATCAAAAAAAGGAAGCAATAAAAGAGGCTGAAGCATTGGTAAAAAAATATGAGAAGCAAAGTGATAATGTAAAAAATAATCGTGAGTTTGAAGCAATCAATAAGGAAATTGAAATGCAAACACTCGAAGTAAAACTTTGTGAAAAACACATTAAGGATGCCACTGAAGAGATTGGTGATAAAGCGAGACAATTAGAATCTGCTAAAAAAGCGGTTGCGGTTAAGGAGAACAATTTATCTGGTAAAAAAGGGGAATTAGAAAAAATTATTAAGGAAACAGAAAAAGAGGAAAAGCAATATAATAAGCTAGCGTCTGAAGCCAGATCCCATGTAGATGAGCGGTTGATATTGAGTTATGATCGTATTAGGAAAAATTACCGCAACGGTTTGGCTGTAGTACCGGTTGAAAGAGATAGCTGCGGTGGTTGTTTTCATGCAATTCCTCCACAGAAACAAAGTGAAATTAAATTGCGTAAAAAAGTAATCGTTTGTGAAAACTGCGGTCGTATTTTAGTGGATACTGATTTGAATGATAGTATTGAAATCAAATAATTTGAACAAATAAGCTATTAATACGAAAAAAGCACTTCAATTTGAAGTGCTTTTTTCGTATTAATAGCAAGTAAAAAAATATCTTACAATTTCTTAGAAATCAGCCTTAAAAATTACTAATTTGCTGTAAATATGCTTCAGAGACTCCACATACAGAATTATGCGATAATCGATGAGATCTCGATTGATTTCTCATCGGGACTAAATATCATAACCGGTGAAACGGGTGCAGGAAAAAGCATTCTAATGGGAGCACTTAGTTTGATATTAGGTGAGCGCTCTGGAGGTAACACAGTGTTAAACAAGGAAAAAAAATGTGTGATAGAGGGGTGTTTTAAGGTTAAGGACATTCAGCAAGTCAGGGTATTCTTAAAATCTAATGAGCTTGATTTAGAAGATGAACTGTTGTTAAGGAGAGAAATTTCTGTTCTTGGAAAATCAAGGGCTTTTATCAATGACACTCCAGTTAATTTGGGTCAGCTAAAGGAATTAGGTTTGGTGTTGGTAGATCTTCATCAGCAGTTTGATACCCTTGAATTAGGGGAGAATGATTTCCAACGGGCAGTAGTAGACGCTTTAGCTGGAAATACAGAAATTATTAACGAATTTCATACCCTTTTTACTTCCTATACTAAGGCAAATAAAGAGCTTGGAGCGCTAAGGTTAGAGCAGCAAAATGCGCAAGCTGCCCTTGATTATAATCAGTTTTTGTTTGATGAACTCTCAGAACTGAATTTGCAAGAGAATGAGTTGGAACAATTGGATGCCGAAATTAAATTGTTGGCCAATGCCGAAAGTATTAAGCAGCAATTGGGGAGTATTTACCAGCCCTTGTCTGCCTCAGAAACACCCATTGTTCAGCAAATTAAATCGCTTAGCAATAAATTACAATACCTCGAGCAATATCATTCTGCCATAAGTGATCTCAATAGCAGACTCCGCAGTGCACAGGTAGAACTACAGGATATAGGAGATGAACTAGAACGAATAGACGAAGCAGTTCAGTATAGCCCAGAAAGAATCCAGTGGGTAAATGATAAATTGTCTGCCGGCTACAAATTGTTAAAAAAACATGCAGTTACTACTACTGCTGATTTATTAACCATTAAGGCATCTTTAGAAGAGAAACTGACTGCAATAGTAAATATAAGCGAGGCGATTGAAGGCAAGGAGCAGGAGGTTACCCAATTATTGAACCGTTGCGGCATTCTAGCAAGCGAAATTTCAACCAACAGACATAAAACAGCTAATCCCCTTGCTCAAAAAATAAATAGCCTTTTAGCCCAAGTAGGAATGCCTAATGCGCAAATCAAGTTGAGTGTGGTAGAGACAGCATTGCATAGTAATGGAATTGATATCATTGATTTTTTATTGGATGCGAATAAAAGTGGTCGATTTGAAACTTTGAGTAAAGTAGCTAGTGGGGGGGAACTTAGCCGTATTATGCTTTGTATTAAGTCATTGGTTGCTCGAAAGCTTCAGTTACCTACCTTGATATTTGATGAAATTGATACGGGTATCAGTGGGGAAGCTGCTAAACAGGTAGGGCTAATCATGAAAGATCTTTCTGATTCACATCAGTTACTATCGATTACTCACCAGCCGCAGATTGCCGCAAAAGCTTCCGCACACTACTTTGTATACAAGGCGGTACAAGGAAATAAAATTACAACTTCCATAAGATTGTTAGACGAACTTGAGCGCATCAATGTAATTGCTCAGATGTTGAGTGGTGAAAAACCAACCGCTGCTGCATTGGAAAATGCTCGAGAAATGTGCAAAGGAAACTAGTTAGTCGAACCTAATAAAGGCGTGTTGGGCAATTTGACAAAATAGTTGTTTCAAAGGCCCTCGAATAAAAAGTGCTAGAAATTTTAAATATCGGCCGTTAAAAAATCAATCCGCCGCGGCGGATGAGCGCACTTTAAAGAAACAAACTCTTCTCGCGAGTTCCTTGATTTTAGTCCGCCGCGGCGGATTGATTTTTTTGTTACTTTTTTGCATCAAGGCAAAAAAGTAAAAGCACTCTATTGCAGAGGAAATCAAAAGTATGGTTAACTTAATTATACTAAAAAAAGACGAATTGTAAATTTATTATTCATTTGAATGATTATCTGGTAG
>CAMBTV010000242.1 GCA_945870835.1 Chitinophaga pinensis | reverse complement strand
ATAGACAGTTTATCTTTATTTAAGTTTAGCAGCTGATCATCTTTGTACCAGCTATAGGTTGATGTGTCATCATTATTTTGTAAGCTTATTTTATTGTAGGTTAGATTAATACTAGATCCATGGCATATGGTATCAGCTATAGCCACTTGGGTTGAAATTGGTGCTACCCTATCAATTAATTTAATGGTAGAGGTGGTAATGAGTCCACAATTATTTTGAACGGTAGCATAATATTTTCCATTATTGTTAATTGTAAAATTGCGAAATACCAATGAGTCATTTGTTTGACCAATAATGGGAATTTCATTTTTATACCATTGGAAAGTAGTAGGTAATATTGAATAAATGGATGGTTTTAAAGTAGTAGCTGTTAAGTCACAAACCTTTAAAGAATCAGCAAATGGTATTGTTTCAAGGGGTGTATTCGCCATTTTTAACTCCATTGAATTAGACATCATATTACCACATTGATTTTGAATGAGCACCCTATAAAATCCTGTTTGCGCTTTTTGTAAATTCGCTATTTTGTAAACTGAATCTATTCCATTGGGTATAATTTGATCAGAAAAATACCATTGATATCCAAATTGTTGGTTAGGATTACGTCTTACTTGCAAACCAATTTCAACGGCTCCACCTTCACATATATTTAAATTGGTAGGCTGTTGAGAAATGAATGGAGATCCATTTACATAGATAATTTTTGAAGTATTACCTACACATCCTTTTGACGAAATAGCACAAAGTTCAACATTGAAAATATTAGCAGTATTATAAGAGTGCTTTACAGTTGTGAGACTACTAGATGCTCCATCTCCAAAATTCCAATTAATAAGAGGTGTCGAATTATCAGCCAATTGAATAATACTATTAAAATTGAAACTATTTCCATTAATACATTGACTAGTTGGAGTAGTCGCTTGTATTTGTAAAATTGGTTTTGGATTAATTTGTAATGAGGTAATAATACTTTGAATGACTCCACATTGATTGGAAATACTTACTTGATATTGTGCTTGATCAGAGTTGGTTGCATTATATATGTTATAAACACTTGCATTGGCTCCAGGAATTTGAACGCCATTTTTTAGCCATTGATAATTGTTTACTAATTGATCAGGATTTGAAATTACCACAGCATTGTCAAAAGTACTTCCTTCGCAAACAACACCAGAAATAGGCTGGGTTGTTATTGAGGGAACACCCTTTACCGTTAATTCAAACAAATCTATTTGAGTAGCCCCGCAGCTATTTTTTGCAAAAATGGAATAATTACCTGCGTCTGTCTTTGCTATATTTTGATTTTGTAAACTAATTGTATTTGTACTTGTGTAATTTAGATTTATATTATTTAGTCTCCAATTGAATGTTGTGCTATTATCTAAATTATTTAACTGTCCTGTGAGATCAACATTCAGCAAGCTTCCAGCACAAACCGTTTTGTTAGCTATTTGGGAATTTAAATTAATTAATTCTTTGACTGTTAATTGTATCGTATTTGAAGTAACGGAATTATTACATCCATTGGTAACAATGGTTTTATAAGTTCCTGCATCGCTGGACGATATTGCATTAAAAATCAATTGCGATGTAAGTAAGGATGGTTGGAGTACTCCATTTTTATACCATACATAATTTAATATATTATCTGAGGAGTTGGCTATAACTGGATCAATCAAAAGTGTATTGGAACATACTGTCATATTAATAGGCTGCTGCGATATAATAGGATTTCCTACCACCACTAGTGATGCACTGCTACTGATGTTGCTGCCACAACTATTAATTACTTTGAGTGCATATAGACCCGAATCCTTTAATTGTAAATTATTAAAATAAATAGAACCATTCTGTATCATTGCTGTTCCACTATAGTCAACACCATTTTTTACCCACTGATATAAATCATTGTTTGTAGTATTTTGAATTAATGAAGACATCACTGCATTTCCATCTACACATGCAGTAGTTTTAGTGGGGCTTTTTGTAAACTGCGGAACATTTTGTATTGAAAATCTTACTGAGTCTTTTGCTAATCCACAGGCATTAGTAACTTGTAAAAGATAGAGGCCAGAATCAGAAATACTTAAGTTACTTAAGCTTAATTGTAAACTATTTTGATTATTTATGACTTGATTGTTGTGTGACCAAGAGATAGTAGGTGTCGTTTTTCTTTTTGAATCAAAAGTTGAAGAAAGTTGAATATTCGAATTAACACAAATGCTTCCCAAAATTGAAGGGGAAGATAAAATCGGTGTTATCGTAGGGGCTGTTTCATCTCCTACATAAACTACGTTGCTATTGGTTGTTCCTACGGTATTTTTTACTGCTACATAATAGTAGCCAACATTTGTAAGTGAAAAAGATCTTAAGGATAAAATATTAGTTACCGCTTGGTCAATTGGCAGCGGCCCACTTGAGAGAGTTTGTTGAAAATACCATTGATAAGTAGGAACAGAACCATCATTTACAGTTGCTGTTACACTCAAGCTAGCATTACTTCCAATACATACACTTTGACTTGTTGGCTGTGTAGTAATTGAAGGAGCATTGATTATAGTAATATTGACAACGTTACTAGTCACCGTTCCACAAACATTTGTCACCTTTACATAATAGGGCCCCGCATTTGATGAGGAGGAACTTGTTATGTCATAGGTAGTTTTAGTTTCAGTAGGTATGGTATTACTATTAAAATACCATTGATAATTGAGGGTACTTACATTTGAAATACTATTATTTAGTGCACTTACAGATAAGTTAATGGGACTTCCAGATTTTACTATTAAGGCGGTTGGTAAATTTGTTGAAATGCTCGGCGGTCCATCAATTTTTATAGTAGTAGTGGTTGCGTTGGATGAGCTAGAGCAGCCGTTGGCTGAAGTAGTTAAATTTACACTGTAAGATCCTATTCCAAATTGATGCGTAACATTTTGACCTAAAGCAGTTGTGTTATCCCCAAAATTCCATAAATAAGTTATACCGGATGTAGGGGGAGCATTGGCTGTAAAACTAAAGTTGGAATTATTGGCACAGGCTATTGCAGTAGAACCTGTAACATAATTAGCTGATTGGTTTAAGAATGTAAAGCTTGATGTAGGAACTACTTGGTGACGTACAGCTGCTGTAAGTGATATTGCATTTAATCCACATCCAGTATTTGTTACTTGCATAATATAATTACCCGCATTGGCAGTACTCATGTTATTAATCGTATAACTTGCTTGCGTTGCACCGGTAATTGGATGTAATAAATCATTAAAATACCATTGATAACTTATAGTGTTATTTCCTCCATTATTAACAATGGTAGATAATTGATAGGAAGAGCCAGAACAAATAGTTGTATCAAGTACTGGCTGTTTTGTGATAATAGGTGAAGTTTGAACAGTGAGGCTAAGTTCTTTAGAGTTTGAACATCCATAACTATTTGTTCCTGTGAGTTTAACTGTTTTAACTCCGCCTGTGCTATAAGAATGATTAGAAGGTGCTGCTGAACCAACTATGTTTTGAGTTTGTCCATCCCCATAATCCCAAACATAATTTATTACCGAAGGATTGGCGTTATCATAATTAGTAGATGTATTAGAAAAAGAGAAGTTATTACCTAATAAACACTGTGAATTTGAACTGGTAATTGAAAAATTCGGAGCTAAGTTAGGATTAATCGAAATAGGTATCGTAACTGGTGTAGCCATAGCCCCACATACATTTGATATGGTTACTATAAATGTTTGCGATGTGGAGGTTGTTTCTAATGGTATAGCAGATGAATAGGTTCTTTTATTTACATTATTGAAAGTAGTGCTTTGTACTGTACTGCTATTTTGTGTCCAAGAGTAATCTGCAAAATCTGGAGCGGTACTATTGGTGGTAACACTTAGGTTAATTGAATTTCCAGCA
>CAMBTV010000241.1 GCA_945870835.1 Chitinophaga pinensis | reverse complement strand
CTACTCGCATTCGAACCACCAAGCCCTGCTGAAGTTCCATTTACAGTAGGAGGATTCCATGTGTAAGTGGTTCCAATTGGAACAGGAGTTCCTGTTGGAGTATATTGAAACAATACTCCAGAACAAGTAGTAAGAGAAGTAATTGAAATGTTGGCTGATGGGTATACACTCACCGTTACAGTAAATCCAGCAGAAGTACAACCGCTAGGCACATTCGGTGTAACAAAATAAGTAGCAGTACCTACTGTGGTAGTTGTATTGGAAAGCGTTCCACTAAAACTACTCGCATTCGAACCACCAAGCCCTGCTGAAGTTCCATCTGTAGTTGGTGCACTCCAATTATAAGTAGTACCCGATGGAACAATAGAACCGGTAGGCGTATAATTAAATAGTACGCCCGAACAAGTAGTAAGTGAAGCCACATTCATAGTAGCTGTGGGAAGCAGTGTAACGGTTACGGTAAATCCGGCAGTACTACAACCGCTGGGTACAGTAGGGGTAATATAATAAGTAACGGTTTGACTAGTAGCGGTTTCATTGGTAAGGGTACCCGTTATATTGGAACCCGATCCCGCACTACCGCCGGTTACTGTTCCTGTAAAGGTTGGCGCATTCCAGGTATAAGAGATACCGGTTGGAATATTTCCAGCAGTAGGGGTAATTGCAAAATTAATTCCACTACAAGTTGTTAAACTAATGTTAGCCACCGACGCAGCAGGATATACCGTTACGGTAACTGTAAAAGTTTCCCCCGTGCACGTTAATGATGCCGGTGTTACAATATATACTACATCAATGGGTGCGTTGGTTGTATTGGTAAGCGTTGCAAAGAAGGAAGCAGCGCTGCTTGCACCTGTTAATCCTTCAATACCCGTTATCGCAGTGGGTGCCAACCAGGAATAAGTAGTTGAAGCAGGAACATAATCACCACCTACAACATCAGTGGGAGAAACAGAAAAAAGAACACCACTGCAGGTAGTTGTTAACTTAGCAGTTATAACAGGCGTACAAAAATCGTTAAAGCCATCTCCACTGGAACTTCCTCCACCGCTTCCACCTAAATATTGACCCTGTGCAGATAATGAAAAAACAAATCCCGCCAGCACCAATAAAAGGGTGCGGAAAAATCCGGCATTACCGAGCGTAAACAAATTCGATATGTTAATACGCTTACTCAAGCAATGCTGGTATTAAATGAATAATCAACAACGTTTGGTTGTTGTGCATTACTAAATGAAAAATTCCACCCATACCTATGGGCAGAAACAACAATAGCCTCCTTTATAGGGAGCGCATTAACAGAACAAAGCAACCAATCATCCGGAGGATGTGTGCCATACATAAATAGATGTATAGGCATAACACTGGGTGGCCCAACTCTGCCGACCAACATTTCAGTGCCGGCACGAACCCCAGCCGTAACAGCACTTCTAACAGGTAATAACCCGTTTACGTGTACAAAATCATCGCAAGCAATAACAACAGGAACCGGATGCAGCAATAGCTGATGAGCAGGAGTAAGCGGAGATTGACCAACGGCTTCCGGAACAGCGGATGGTTCAAATGAAGGTGATAACAGGAAATGAGGAACACTTCTGTTGCTGAAGGGCTTGAAATGTAATAATATACATAGCAAAGCAGCTATAGTATATGACGTACATTGCACTAACACAGTCGATATGCTAAAACTCGATCCGATAATTACAACCTATTATGATGAATAAAATGTCTTTTTACTACCTTCCAATCCAAATCATTTCTCTTCAACTCCTCAAAAACTATCTCCTCCAATTTCCGCTAGTCTGACTCACTTCTCTCTGATTATCAACAATAATAACACTTAAACCCCGCACACTACAAATTGTGGAAACTAATGGAGTGCAAGTTAAGGTTATTAACGCTTTGTTAATGGCTAATATTATGTATTTCATCTGGCTAAAAATTTAATTAGAATAGCCGGCCAACTAGATAAAGTGTTAATTTAATCTAGCTCGCCGGCTATCGTAGGACATTGGACTTTAACCTAAAATTACTATAAATAACCAACTGTGGGTACAAAAATAGCCTAATTTTTGGAATCACCTAGCTTTTTTTCGATTTTTTTTATAGATTTATAATGATTTTAAAATAGCTGTAAAGCTATTCAGTATAGCTGAAAGTCTCTATTTTTCCGATTTTTAACAGAAATAATTAAAAAAATTATGTAATTTAGTTCTCGCGGAGTTACAATAGCCCCCATTTACAGCTAATGACATTAGATGTTACTCTATTTCTCCTTAGGACTTTTAGCCCCCTGGCCTATATGTTTATGGCCGGATTTGTGGTTTTTGCCATAATAACTGCTATATTATTGCTTCAACTGAGCAAACAGAAAAAAAATCTGGAGAAAGTGGTGGCCCAAAAAACTGAAGAAATTAGATTTTCTCTGTTACAACTGGAAGCAACCGAAGTAGAATTAACCAATAACTTGGCTTTTCGCGAGCGGATGATTGGCATTGTGATGCATGACCTGAAATCACCGCTCAATTTTGTACATAAAATCTCAGCTTCGATGTATGAATCGAAAAAAGCACTTAGCGAGGAAGATCTCCATCGCTTAAGTTTCGAATTGTATCATACTACTTTTGATATCACCAACTTTGTAACCAACCTGCTGCAATGGCTAAACAGTACCAAGAGAAATGTGAAATTGGCCTTTACAACCGAACATTTGAACGAATTTATTCGAACTAACTGTGCTGTTTATATCAAAATTGCAGCAGAAAAGCAATTGGAATTCGAATTCCAATCTCCTGATTCACAATCCATTATTGCCGATTTTAGTCTTTTATCCATTGTACTCAGAAACCTACTAGATAATGCCATTAAAAATACGCGACAAGGTAAAATCTCAATAAGTACCACAAAAGACGATCGCCTGCAGTATATCAATATCAGTGATACAGGTGCTGGCATCTCCGCCGATAAAATTATTGAACTGGAAAATGGCGTTATTACTAAAAAAACTACAGAAAGTACCCAAATAGGTTATCGTATTGTATACGATCTGATGCAAAAAATGAAAGGTAGCATTCACATAAAAAGCAGTGAGGGAAAAGGAACCAGCATCACCTTGCAATTGCCACTGCAACATAACTCTTCCGAATCAGAATAAGATTCAACAACCAATCAATGCTTTCCGAGATACTATATTAGCCGAACCTTCGGTTCTTTAGGTCAACGGATTGAAATCCGTTGTTATGATATGGGGGGGAGGCTACGCCTCATTTCGAAAAGCGGACATTATGCTGGGAGCATAATAAAAAGTGTTTCCTTTTCTCAGAGTAGTTTATTGGGATTGAAATCCGTTGTTTGCATATGTTTAGAGGCTACGCCTGATTGATATCATGCGGTTTTATATGCAGCAAGTAGAGCCCTCGGCTCGATTTATCTTATACCAACGGATGTAATCCGTTGTATTTATCAGCCCCCTAGAAATAGAGTGCCGTAGGCACGATTCATATTATAGATCTATCATCAAGTAAATACGCGCCGCAAGTTGGCTATCCAATCAATTAGATAATCCTATGCTGACGTGCAAGCGACATCAGCTCGACAAGATTATTATTGGGGATTTTTAATTTCTCAAATACCTTTCCCTTATAGGTTGATACCGTAGATGAATTAATGCTTAATGAAGCAGAAATATCTGCAATGCTTTTTCCACTTAATAATTCCTTAGCAACCTGAAACTCACGGTCACTAAGCGTATCAAACGGATTCTCAGATACACCCGAGAAAAAAGATTCGGCCAAAACCTGCTTCAATCCTTCACTCATATATACTCGATTCGCCAAGGCTTGCTCAATAGCTTTTAAAATTTCTTTGTTGTCAGACGACTTATGTAAAAAGCCTTTAATACCCAATTTAAA
>CAMBTV010000240.1 GCA_945870835.1 Chitinophaga pinensis | reverse complement strand
TTAGATTTCTCTAGAGGTTATCACATCGAATATGGTGGCGGTATGCGTATGCCTAACTACGGATTTGGTGCAGGTACACCTAAAATGAATGGTTTAGTGCCTGATAGAGATGGTAAAACAAAAAATTCTGGTGGTTTTGGAGCTAGTTTAAAAGATGACTACCGTCGCTTTTATGGCACTCAGGTTAGCATGGCTGGTCGTGGTACCGCTATTGCTCGCAAAGAGAACTATTGTGAAATTGACCCTAGCGTGGTAGATAAATTCGGTATTCCAGTACTACGTTTTAACTATACTTGGAGCAATGAAGAAGTGAATCAGGCGAAACACATGCAAGAGACTTTCCAGTCTATTATGCATGAAATGGGCGCTGTTATCACTACTAAGATTCCAGGTGCAGATACAAGTTATGGTTTGGAAGCTCCAGGAAAAATTATCCATGAAGTAGGTACTATTCGTATGGGTGACGATCCTAAAACTTCTGCACTTAACAAATGGTGTCAAGCACATGATTGTAAAAATTTGTTTGTAGTAGATGCTGCTCCTTTTGTACAACAGGGAGATAAAAATGCTACCTGGACAATTCTTGCATTATCTATGCGTACAACTGAATATATTCTTGAACAAAGGAAAAAACAAAATATTTAATTATGAACAGAAGACAGTCATTAAAAGCCTTAAGTATATCCACTCTTGGTGTAGGTTTGTTGGTGGAGTCCTGCAAAACTAGTACCAAGCAAGTAGATGTTTCAAATGTTGATACTGCAGTAGGATTGGAAGAGTTTGAAGTGGAGCGTTTAAAACAATTGTATGCTCAACCTGCATTTTTTAATGCGCACGAAAAAAGTACCATGGTAGTGCTAGCCGATCTAATTATCCCCAAGGATAAGGTATCTGGCGGTGCATCTGAAGCTAAAGTGGTTGATTTTATTGAGTTTATTGTAAAAGATATTCCTACTCACCAGCTTCCTATGCGTGGTGGATTAAAGTGGCTGGATTTACATTGCTTGAACACCTACGAAAAAACTTTTGTTGATTGTACAAGTGCACAACAGATAGAAGTATTGGAGCAAATTGCTTACCCAGGCAAAACCAAACCTGAGTTGCAACAAGGCGAGGTATTCTTCTCTAGAATGCGTGACCTAGTTGGAACAGGTTTTTATACCAGTGAAATTGGTATAAAAGATTTGGGCTATGTTGGTAACGTTCCAAATATTTGGGAAGGTGTTCCAAAAGATGTATTGAAGCAATACAATCTAAGCGAAGTTTAATTTTAATAGACAATATTTTAAAAAAGCAATTAGCAATTCTAATTGCTTTTTTAAGTTATAAGAGAAATTATTTTATATAAGTTTTTAAAAAACGGTTTGCTTATTTACTAACAATTTTATTATCAATATGATAATAATCCAAAAAACGAAAATTGCTTTATGAAAAAAAACATCCTTTTTATCGCAGTGGTATTTTTGATATCATCCTGCGTTAATTCTAGTAAGATGAAAAATGGCAACGGATGGATCAGCCTCTACGATGGCAAATCATTTGATGGCTGGAAAGCTAGTGAAAAACCAGGTTCATTCACCATTGAAGATGGTAGTATCAAAGTTGCTGGTGTTCGCTCCCACCTTTTTTATGATGGCCCAGTAATGGATCATAATTTCAAAAATTTCGAATTTAAGGCACAGGTTATGACTAGAAAAGGGTCTAATTCAGGTATTTATTTTCACACACAGTACCAAGATAGAGATTTCCCTAATAAAGGATTTGAAGTTCAGGTAAACAATTCTCATACAGATTGGAAAAGAACTGGAGGCTTATATGATATTAAAGATACCAGAGAAACTTTTGTTGCGGATGATGTTTGGTATACTGAATATATCCGCGTAGAAGGTAACCATGTTATCGTTAAAATTAATGACATCGTTGTTACTGATTGGACTCAACCAGAAGGTTTTGTACCTGTAAGAGGACATCCTCAGCGTGTTATCGCTACAGGAACTTTTGCTTTTCAAGCGCATGATCCAAAAAGTATTGTATATTTTAAAGATATCATGGTTAGACCATTACCATAAATTTATAGCTATAAGCCGTCCTTTGGACTGGCTATAGAATTGATTATATAAAAGGGGAATGTTTATACTTTATAAACATTCCCCTTTTATTATTTTGTATTTTATTATTAAGATTGAAAAAATTATCCAATCAATGGTTTTTCAAAGATTTTAAAAGGGCCTAAATGAAAGGTTGGTATTTTGGTTGGTTAATTTATTACAAGATTGTTTGTTATTAACTTCCTCTGGTTTTGGTATAAAATTTCTGTATTGCAAGAATAAAATATTTAATAAATAAAAGTTATATTTAGGAATCAAAATTTCAATTTTAATTAAACCTAATTCTATATGAAAAAAGAAAAAACGAATTCGCTTACCCGGAGAGGTTTTGTAGGTACCACTGCAAAAGCAATTACGGGTTTTTTAATTATCCCACGTTTTGTAATGGGTGGTAAGAGTCAAGCAGGAGTACCTTATATGGCACCTAGTGATTTAATCAACTTAGGTTTTATTGGTGTGGGCAAACAAGGACGTGGACTAACCAGATCATTTTTAAATACTGGTCAAACCCGCATTGTAGCAATCAGTGAAGTGTATGAGGGAAAGGCATTGCGTACGATTGATACCATTAAGGAAACCTATAAAATGAATTCATCCTTGGGTGCTTACGCTACTATTCCTGTGTACAATGATTTCAGAGAATTGCTTACGCGCAAAGATGTAGATGCGGTAGTTATTGCCACACCCGATCATTGGCATGCTTCAATGGCTGTAAAAGCTGCTGCTGCAGGAAAGGATATCTACTGTGAAAAACCGCTTTCACTAAAAGTAAAAGAAGGAAGAGCGATGGTAAATGCCGCACGTAAATACAACCGAGTTTTTCAAACAGGAAGCATGCAACGTTCTTGGCCAGAATTTAGACAAGCAGTTGAATTGATTAGAAATGGACATATCGGTGAAATAAAAAGTATAAAAGTAAATGTCGGTCCACCACCTGTTGCTTACAATTTACCTGCAGAGCCTATTCCTGTTGGACTAGATTGGGATAAATGGCTTGGCCCCAATGAAGCAGTTGATTTTAATTCAGAATTAGCTCCACCGCTTACCAAAGATGTATTTCCAAACTGGCGTAATTTTAGAGAATTTGGCGGAGGTATGGTAACCGATTGGGGTGCACATATGTTTGACATTGTACAATGGGCATTGGGAATGGATGACAGTGGTCCAGTTGAAGTGATTGCTCCTGATGGAAAGGATCACCCTTTCCTAACTTATTATTATGCCAATGGTATCAAAATGACTCATGAAACATGGGAGTGGAGTAATGGCATTCATTTTATTGGTACAACAGGAGAAATTAAAGTACAAAGAAAAAAGATTGAGACTACTCCTAGCGATCTTGCGCGAAGAATTATTACTGATTCAGAACAGCATGTTTACAAGAGTGTAGATCATTACAAAGACTTCCTAAATGCAATGCGTACACGTACCAAGCCAGTTTGTGATGTAGAGATTGGTCACCGCACTGCTTCTGTTTGTAATATTGGAAACATTGCTTATAGATTGAAACGTGGGTTGAAGTGGGATCCAGTAAAAGAACGCTTTAAAAATGATGCTGAAGCCAACGCTTTGCTGACTAGAAAAATGCGCAAGGAATGGTCTATCTAATTTATTGATCTTTAAATTGTCTAACCAAAAAGCCGGATTAGCCATATCAACTTAATAGTTGTATGAAGCCCATTGAATAAAAAGTGCTAGAAATGTGAAATATCGGCCGTTAAAAAATCACGTCCTTTAAAATTAACGCTGAGTTTTACTTTGGCTTTCATATAATGTCGATGCTAATTAAGTAATGCCCTTGAATAAAAAGTGCTAGAAATTTTAAATA
>CAMBTV010000239.1 GCA_945870835.1 Chitinophaga pinensis | reverse complement strand
AAATTAAAAAATATGAACTAAGTAAAAATGGCTAAAATATTTTTTTATAAAATTTATTTAGTTCCTTTCTTTTTAAAATGATTAGCCTTTTTCCGAAGCTTTTGTTTGTGAAAATAATCTTGCCGCTTTGATAAAGTCAACGAAAATAGGCTGAGGATTTTCTACTGTACTTTTCAATTCTGGGTGGTATTGTACTCCAATAAAAAAAGGATGGTCTTTTAATTCAATAATTTCAACCAATCCTGTAGCAGGATTTTTACCACTAGCAATCATACCTGCTTTTTCAAATCTATCTAAATAAGCGTTGTTAAATTCCCAACGATGCCGATGTCTTTCACTAATCAATGATTGACCATAAATTTCATTGGCCAATGTACCCGATTTTAATTCACATGGATAAGATCCCAAGCGCATCGTACCACCTTTTGTAGTAACTGATTTTTGTTCTTCCATCAAATCAATTACTGGATTACTTGTGTTTTCATCCATTTCAGTGGAATGAGCATCCTTTAAATTCAAAATATTTCTTGCAAACTCTATCGCTGCCATTTGCATTCCAAGGCAGATTCCGAAGAAAGGTAATTTTTTCTCTCTAGCATATTGCACTGCAAAAATCTTACCCTCTACTCCCCTTTTGCCAAAGCCAGGCGCAACCAACAATCCATCCAAATTGCCTAATTTTTCAGCTACATTTTCTTCAGTTATAAATTCACTGTGCACATTTACAATTTGAACCTTGCATTCATTGATAGCACCTGCATGAACAAAGGATTCTAAAATTGATTTATATGCATCCTGCAATTCTATGTACTTTCCTATTAAACCGATGGTTACTTTACCAGAAGGATATTTTAGTTTATCCAAAAATTCTTTCCATTTTCCAAGCTCAGGTGCGGAATAACCATTAATTTTTAATTTTTTTAAAACAATTACATCTAACCCTTCATTTAACATTTTAAGTGGCACTTCGTAAATGGAACTTGCATCCATTGCTTCGATGACTGCTTCTGTTTTGACATTACAAAACAAGGCGATTTTTTTTCTCAATTCCTGATTCAATGATCTTTCCGTTCTACAAACAATAATATCAGGATGAACCCCATTTTCACTCATTAGTTTTACGCTATGTTGGGTAGGCTTTGTCTTTAGTTCCTTTGCAGCTTTCAAATAAGGAATAAGGGTTAAGTGAATTACCAAACAATCTTCTTCTTCCATTTCCCACTGCAATTGACGAACTGCCTCAACAAAGGGAAGACTTTCAATATCCCCTACCGTTCCACCAATTTCTGTAATTACAATATCATACTTGCCCGTATCACCGATTAATAGCATTCTACGTTTAATCTCATCGGTTATGTGAGGAATTACCTGAACAGTTTTTCCCAAATAAGCACCTTCTCTCTCTTGGTTAATTACCGTTTGATAAATTCTACCCGTGGTTACATTATTAGCCTGCGAGGTGAAAATATTTAAAAATCTTTCGTAATGCCCAAGATCAAGATCCGTTTCAGCTCCATCCTCAGTCACAAAACATTCTCCATGCTCATAAGGATTTAAAGTTCCAGGGTCAACATTTATATAGGGATCAAATTTTTGAATGGTCACCTTCAATCCTCTAGACTGCAAAAGCTTTGCAAGGGAGGCTGCAATAATTCCTTTTCCTAATGAGGAAGTAACACCACCTGTTACAAAAATATACTTAGTCATCGTTTGTGTTTAAAAATTTGTATCCCTCTATTTAAAATAAATTATTAACACCACCCTATGTAATTAATTAGCTATTCTAAAATGAAATCATTAATCTACTAAATCACTAAAAATAGTTTGATAAAAGGGATTATAAAAATGACCAGCGGCTTTCGGAATGTATAAAACAGGAAATAAAAAATCCGTGAGGTCATGCAAACTTACAGCGAATAATTGGGAGCATGAAATTTAGCATGAAAATTATCCATAAATTATTTAAATTAAATAGAATAATGTTTAAAATAATTATGAAAAGTCAGATAAATATTAGTTATTCTAAAAAATATATCCTACACATATAATAAAAATTATATAAAAAGAATAATTATGAAAAAAATAAAAAATTTTGTTTAGCAGCAGTATGCAACGTAATTTTATACTTGTTTTTTATCTCTTTTTCAAAGATTATAGCTAAATCAGATATATGGATTTATTAAAAAACAGCTTTGAAGCAAAAGCTGATAAAATGGGTATTGAAATTAAGGAAATGCTCAAAGAGCATGGTAATAAAAAAATTGGTGAAATTACTTTAAGTCAGGTCTATCAAGGAATGAGGGGGATGACGGGACTTGTAACGGAGACTAGTTTATTGGATGCACAAGATGGCATTCGTTTTAGGGGGTATTCCATACCAGAATTGCAAGCAAAATTACCAAAAGTGGAAGGTGGGGATGAGCCATTACCAGAAGGATTGTTTTACCTGATGATGATTGGGGAATTACCAAGTGATAGAGATGTTAAAAAAGTTACGAGCAATTGGCAAAGAAGAAGCCATGTTCCATCCCATGTATTTGATGTGATTGATGCCTTTCCTTTGAGTGCGCATCCAATGACGATGTATGTTGCAGCCGTGATGGCATTGCAAACAGAGAGTAAGTTTGCACAGGAATATGCCAAAGGCATGAATAAGAAAGATTATTGGCAATATACCTACGATGATTCAATGGATTTAATTGCAAGATTACCAAGAATTGCAGCTTACATCTACAGAAGAAAATATAAGAATAACCAACATATTCATCCAAACGGTTTATTGGATTGGGCAGGTAACCTTGCTTACATGATGGGATTTGAAGATGAGAGTACAAAAGAATTAATGCGTTTGTATATGACCATTCATGCAGACCATGAAGGGGGGAACGTGTCAGCACACACAACACATTTAGTTGGTTCTGCATTGAGTGACCCCTACTTAAGTTATGCTGCAGGCATGAATGGTTTGGCAGGACCTTTACATGGATTGGCTAATCAGGAAGTAATTAAATGGATTTTTGAAATGCAAGAAGCCATTGGATCTGATAGTCCCACTAAAGAGCAGATTATTGATTATGTTCAAAAAACACTAACAGCTGGTAAAGTTGTACCAGGCTATGGGCATGCCGTATTAAGAAAAACAGATCCTCGTTTTACTGCACAAATGGAGTTTGGAAAAAAACATTTACCAGATGACAAATTAGTGAACACTGTTTGGAATATTTATGAAACAGTACCTACAATTTTAGAATCATTAGGAAAGGTAAAAAATCCATGGCCTAATGTTGATGCACATAGTGGCGCCTTGTTAGTGCATTATGGTATTGTGGAATACGAGTTCTACACTGTATTATTTGCAGTAAGTCGTGCATTAGGTGTTCTAGCTAGTTTAACTTGGGATCGTGCATTAGGATTCCCATTAGAGCGTCCAAAATCTGTAACCACTGCTGCTGTGAAAGATTGGATTGATGGCGTTGGAGAAAATTTAATTTAAAATATAGTCTAAAAGAGCTACGAATTTACTTGCTCATTTAGATTGGAGCTAATATTTTAATAAGGGGAATTAGCTCAGTTGGTAGAGCGCTTGCATGGCATGCAAGAGGTAACCGGTTCGATCCCGGTATTCTCCACCAAATTAATAATAAAACCGTTACAAATTGTAACGGTTTTATTATTAATTTAAACTTCTTACATTGCTTACCAATTTTAAAACTGCTTCCCTTCCATATTTAAACCTTCACCATTATTGCTATCTTTAAAGAATAGTAAATTGTTTGTTTAAAAATATTTGTATGAAAAAATACACTTCATTTCTAATTGTTTTATTTCTTTCTACTTCCACTCTTCCCTTGTTTGCTCAGTCAGATGTGAAACAAGTAAAGGTCTATTATGAGAAAGATAAATTTGGTGGATGGCCTGCAAACTTCGGTATTTGGAATTGGGGAAATGAAATC
>CAMBTV010000238.1 GCA_945870835.1 Chitinophaga pinensis | reverse complement strand
GACCTAAATCAATTACTGGAGTCAAAGAGGCGGAACCACAAACTCTACAGGTTGTTCTTTTACGAATATGCATACTTTATTTATTTAAATTTTTTATAACAAGTTCTGAAAATTGTAAGTTAATGGCGTCTATACATTTATTTCTTTCCAAATTTAGCAATGCCAGTAACTTAACTACAGTATCTTTTTGATCTACCGGTACCGTTTCAAATTCATATACTTTTTCTTGTTCATGCCAAAGCTTACAATTAACATCGGCCAATTGAGAAAATACTTCTCCAATTTTACCATGAATTTCTTTCACTTCATTTCCCTGCTGTTTAAAAACTTTATTACTAGCAAATGTTAAACGTTCAGTAGGAATATTGCCAGCAAATCCATCTGAAAAATATTCGTCAATTTCAATTTGTAGTTGATCACATTGCTTGTTTAAACTAATGAGTCTCACTTCATCAGTAGTGTGATATTGTTTTAATTTTACAATGGTGAGTTTATCACAAAGCATTCCAAGAGTTTCAGCCATTAAAATCGATTTTATAAGTAATTGCGAAAATATTCTTTTTGAAATTATTAAACGAATTCAATTTAAAATTAGGATTGCTTTTCAATTCTATTTAAAAATTCATTTAAACCATTTTGTTTTTTATTATCAATTATATATTTAATATATTTTGTATAATATAATTTCAAATCAAAAGATAAAAAATTACTCAGTTTAATAACTTCTTCAATATTTGTAATTCCCAAATTATTAGTCATATTAAACTTTTCAATAAACTGTTTACCCATAGCCTTATTACTTACCCAAACAGCAAAAACAAATGGAAGTCCTGTTAACTCCTTCCAAGCTTGTCCTAAGTCATAACAATATTTTGACCTATTCCGCTGCTCTAAGGCCCTATCTCCTATCACCAACCCTGCAGTAGTTCCAGAAATGGAAAGTTCATAGCCCTGCTCTGCATCCACCAACTTTGGTTTAATATTCCAATGCTCCTTCAGTAATATCTTCAGCAGTGCAACGGAAGTTTTACTTTGGTAGTCCAATAAAACAGTTTGAATCTCATTCACAGGTACCTCGCTAAGTAGACAAACACTAGCTACTTCTCCATCACAAGCAATACAATAATCTGAAATAAGGTAATATTCCTTCAAAACTGGTAATATGGCAACTGGAACCAATCCGATGTCAATTTCATCATTTATTAGCATAGAAGCTATGTTGGCAGGGTAATCCATTACCAATTCAACCTCCTCTTTCATCATCCCTTTTTCAAAGCCGTATATCAAAGGTTTGGTATTAAGATAACTCACAGCTCCCACTCTTATTTTTCTGTCCAATTGCTTTAGTATAATTTTGCTTACAAATTTACTGCAACCACATGGATTTACATCAACTTACCGCTATTTCGCCTATTGATGGACGTTATCGTTCACAATTGCAACATTTAGATGAATATTTTAGTGAATATGCCCTTATCAAGTATAGGGTAATGGTTGAAGTGGAGTATTTCTTATTTCTAGGGGAAAAGAAATTTTTCAAAATTCCAGCACTTGTAAAAAGTCATCTCCAAAATGCTGCAGTCAATTTTTCGATTGAAAATGCTGCTACCATCAAGGATACTGAGAAAATTACCAATCATGATGTAAAAGCAGTAGAATATTTCTTGAAGGACGAATTGGATAAATGCAATGCTGCTCATCTTAAAGAATGGATTCATTTTGGATTGACCTCTCAGGATATTAATAATACTGCAATTCCATTAAGTTGGAAACATGCCATGGAGCACGACTACCTTCCTTCCATTATTAATTTACAGCACCAGTTATTACAAATGGCCAAGGATTGGAAAAACATTCCGATGTTAGCTCGTACCCACGGTCAGGCCGCTTCTCCTACTCGATTAGGTAAGGAAATAATGGTGTATGTAGAAAGATTGGAGAACCAAATTCAGCTATTTAGTTGTATTCCTTTTATGGCCAAATTTGGTGGAGCTACAGGTAATTTTAATGCTCACCATGTGGCCTACCCAAAATATGATTGGGTTAAATTTGCCAATCAATTTACCGAAGAAAAATTGGGTTTACAGCGTCAACAATACACTACACAAATAGAACATTACGATACCCTAGCTGCTCATTTTGATGCTATTAAACGCATCAATACTATTTTAATTGATTTTTGTAGGGATATCTGGACTTATGTAAGCAACGATTATTTTAAACAAAAAACTAAAAAAGGTGAAATAGGTTCCTCGGCGATGCCTCACAAGGTGAATCCAATTGATTTTGAGAATGCAGAAGGTAATTTAGGTATTGCGAATGCATTGTTAGAACATCTTTCTGCAAAACTTCCCCTATCTAGATTACAAAGAGATTTAACTGATTCAACGGTATTGAGAAATATTGGCGTTCCTGTATCCCATACTATATTGTCTTTAAAGTCTATTGAAAAGGGATTGGGTAAGTTAGTTCTAAACGAAGTTAAACTAAAGACTGACTTAGATAATAACTGGGCGGTGGTGGCTGAAGCTATCCAGACAGTTTTAAGAAGAGAAAATTATCCTCAACCTTATGAAGCATTAAAGGAACTAACAAGAGGAAAACATACGATTGATAAAAAAGCAATCCATGAATTTATTTCAAAATTGAAAATTTCTGCTGCTTTAAAAGCTGAATTGAAAAATATTACTCCTTATAATTATACTGGAATCTAAAGATTATATTTTTAATAGTAGGTTGGATATAAAAGTTAAATTTTCACCCAAAATTTAAGTGTATTTTTCATTTCTGTGCCTACCACTAAATAGTCTGCAGGAATTTCCTCTTCGGTACTATGAAATGTCGCAAGTCTTGTCCCTGAAGGCTTTGATTCTAATTTTGTCTTCAATAAATAGGTGTATTGTTCATATAATTCCTTGGAATATTCAATTTGATTGTCCATATTTTGTGAAAATGAAAAATTTTCATAAAAGGAATTAAAAAAATAGAAATGATCGTAATTTTTGAAGTTCATAGTAGAAAAATTACCATGTAATAAATCCACATTTTTGAGTCCTAATATTTCTTTAGCCTGAATAGCTTGTTCTACTAAATTACCCCTTTGTTCTATTCCTGTGTAAAATGCCAAGGGCATATAATTTGCAGCTGCAAGGCAGAACTTACCAACCCCACTACCGATATCCAAGATTTGAACATTTTTTTCCGCGGCCAAAAATTGAGCTGCTTTTTTAGCCACTTCAAGGGGTGTCCAATGTCTTTTCATTAATGAGCTATTGGAATCTGGAAATAAATTGTCAAATGCCTCGTTCGAATCAAACCAATTGATAGTAGATGGTATGGAAGATTTTTTATTATTAGACATCCGTATTATTGAATAATTTAAATTCTATTTTAATGAAATTATTATCAAAAATTGCCCTTTTGTAATACTGTTTATCAAAGCTTACCTTTGCGACCATTTTGTAGGATAGTTGTTCAATGTAATTTGTGTTTACTATTACTGCAACTATGAATCAAGCAAAAGTAATCAACTAGTAGTAAAAGATGAAGTATATCAACGAAATCAACAAGCGAAAAACATTCGCTATTATTTCCCATCCAGATGCTGGTAAAACTACATTAACTGAAAAATTTCTGTTATTTGGAGGTGCAATTCAAACTGCAGGAGCTGTAAAAAGCAATAAAATTAAAAAACATGCTACCTCAGATTTCATGGAAATTGAGCGTCAGAGAGGTATTAGTGTTGCTACCAGTGTGATGACTTTTGAATATGAAGGCCATTTGATAAACTTATTAGATACACCTGGACATAAAGATTTTGCAGAAGATACTTATAGAACGCTTACTGCTGTAGATAGTGTTGTATTGGTGATTGACAGTGTAAATGGTGTAGAGGATCAAACAAGGCGATTAATGGAAGTAATTGCCATGCGCAATACTCCAGTGATTGTGTT
>CAMBTV010000237.1 GCA_945870835.1 Chitinophaga pinensis | reverse complement strand
AATAGTATTGAATGTTGAACGAGTGGTAAGCCCGAATGCGCCTGTTCATATTCTCCCACTTTTTCTGAAAGTAAATGGGGGGCGTGGTCGGTGGCTATTACGTCTAAATGATCATCTAACAGTGCTTTCCACAAAGCCTCTTTATTATTGGGTGATTTTATTGCAGGATTACATTTTATTTTATAACCTAGTTGACCGTAGTCATCCGAAGTAAAATGCAAGTGATGAATACATACTTCGGATGTAATTCTTTTGTCCTTAAGAGGTAACATATTCCCAAATAACTGAATTTCTTTTTCAGTACTGATATGTAAAATATGTAACCGGGTGTTGTATTTTTTAGCGATTTGAATTGCAGTGAGTGATGATTCATAACAGGCGTTGTCATCTCTGATTAATGCGTGGTCTGAGGCAGTCAGTACCCCTTTTTCTTTTTTTATTCTTTCATAATTTTCTTTAATAATTTTTTCATCTTCACAATGGGTTGCAATGAGTAATTCACTTTCTCTAAATATTTTTTCTAGCGTACCGTAATTATTCACTAGCATATTACCCGTGCTAGCCCCCATGAAAATTTTCACTCCACAAATATTGGCTTTGTGTTGATTTACTTTTAATACTTCCTCTGCATTGGAATTACTAACTCCCATAAAAAAGGAGTAATTGGCTAAAGAATCTTGTGCGGCTATTTTGTATTTGTCTTCTAGCAATTCAGGTGTGAGCGCGTTGGGTATGGTATTTGGCATTTCCATAAAACTAGTTACTCCTCCTGCTACAGCGGCTTTGCTTTCGGTATAGATCGTTGCCTTATGAGTAAGCCCAGGTTCTCTAAAATGAACCTGATCGTCAATTGCTCCAGGCAATAGATGCTTTCCTTCACCATTTATTTCTGTAACCCTTCCCTTTTCAGATAGCTGATTTCCTATTTTCTCTATTCGTTCACCATTGATTAGTAAGTCCTGCTGTTCAATTTTCCCTTCATTTACAATGCTGATATTTTTAATAAGGTATTTACTCATATATTGAAATTATTTATAAATTGAAATGCTAAGATACTTTATGGGTATCAGTTTTTAATTACGCAACTTGATTATTCTACGATGAGTGAAAAAGAAATCATTCGTGAATAAATTTTATCAAAATTGCTCGAAAATATTAATGATGGATCCCTGCTATGGATATTGCTAAGGCCCCAACTTACTTTTAACTCAGGCGACAATACAAAGTATGGAAAGTATATATGGAATCCAATGCCACCCTCAATACTATAATCAAGCTTATTGAGTTTTATTAGGCCTTCAGCATTACTTTTTCCAGCATTGGATGCCATGTCGTAATCAAACTTTACTCCCGCTATCGTATAAACTTTTAAGTTATCAATCCGATCGCTACTGAATTTTAATTGAAAGGGAAAATTTAAAGTAATGGATTGTACTTTTTTAGTGGTGATGGTATCTTCACCAACTGGTAAGTCAGGATATTTAAGGGTGTATTGAAATGCTTTTTCACTGAAAGTGAGGTTGAGTGGATAAGTCCTTAAATCAAAGTGTTCACTTAAATTTAAATTGACAAGCCAAGCTAAATTAATACCAGTACTATTAATACTCTCGATAACGTTTACACTGTCTTGGTATAAAAATTTAGGGTGGTGGGTAAAGTTGAAATGGGATCTGTTCATTCCTAGATTGATACCAAAGTGGTAAGGTTTGCTATCGTGATCAAGTTGATTTAATGTAGCATAGCGCAGTTGCCCAATCCCTTTAGAAGAGCCAATCAGTAACAAAACAACACAGTAAATTATTTTTCTCCGCAATAGATGCTGCATATTCCAAAACTCAGAGGTTTACAATAAGTGTTGATGTATCCGAGGTTATCTAGGATAATAGTAAAGTTTTTTCCTTCTGGAAATTTTTTTATCGATTCATCAAGGTATTTATAAGCATTGCGGTTTTTTGAAAACAATTTCCCCATTCCAGGAGCCACTACATTCATGTACACCTTGTAAAATTGCTTCACCACAGCTGTTTTAGGTTGGCTGAATTCTAGTACCACTAATTTTCCGCCTGGCTTTAATACCCTTAAAATTTCTTTCAATCCCTTTTCTAAATTTTGAAAATTTCTAACACCAAAAGCTACCGTAACTGCATCAAACGAATTATCTGCTGCATTTATTGTTTCACAATCACCATTTATTAATTCGATAATTTTTCCGAGTCCTAGTTTTTCAATTTTTTTTCTACCAAAACTCAGCATGCCTTCACTGATGTCTATTCCAATTATTTTCTCGGGAGTTAAAATATCGGTTGTCATGATTGCTACATCTGCAGTTCCAGTAGCTACATCTAGAATTTTTTTAGGATCTAACTTTTTAAGTTGCCCAATTGCTTTTTTTCGCCATAAAATATCTATACCGCCACTTAAAAAGCGGTTCAAAAAATCATAACGATAGGCAATGTGGTCGAACATATCTGCTACCTGTTCTTTTTTTGAAAGCGAAGAGTCCTGCTGAGGAACCACCTGGTCGTGTGCAAATTGTGTCATAGACGCAAAGATACGTCAGAAGGGGTATGGATTACCTTCCCCTTAAAACGTATATTTGCCGAATGATAATCAAATCAGCTAAATATATTATCAGTAGTCCTGATTTCGAAAAATGCCCGTTACCTGATAAAAAGGAATATGCATTTATCGGCAGAAGCAATGTAGGTAAATCTTCATTAATTAATATGCTTACTGGTAATGATAGGCTGGCCAAAACTTCTGCTACACCCGGAAAGACACAACTAATCAATCATTTTGAAATCACTTCAGCCTCAGCAATCAATAGCAGTAAGGAGGGGCAAAATTTTAAATGGTATTTAGTAGATTTACCCGGTTACGGTTTCGCTAAGGTGAGTATCCGTAGTAGAAGACGATGGGAACAAATGATTGAAGGGTATTTACGAAAAAGAGAAAATTTGGTGATGGTATTTGTGTTATTAGATGCTCGACATAGTCCCCAAAAAATAGATCTTGATTTTTTAAATCAATTGGATAAATGGGAGATTCCTTTTACTATGATTTTTACCAAGGCTGATAAAGAAACACAAGCTGTTGTAGCCAAAAACGTAAAACTTTTTTTAGATCGATTGAGAAAAACTTGGCAGTTCTTACCCCAACATTTTGTAAGTAGTGCTAACAAAAAATTGGGAAGAGATAAAATATTGAAGTTGATTGATGAAACGAATGAGGTAAATAAATAATTGGATTATTTAAAAGACTAATCTAGATTTTTTTCTCAAAAATCAGTATTTAAAAAAGCCTCCATTGAACATATAATCAATGAAGGCTTTTTTATAAAAAAATTATCTATTAATTCAATAATATTACTTTTTCCATAGTATCTCCGCCTCTAATTTCTGCTACTATTTCAATTCCTTCTGTAACTTTTCCAAAGCAAGTATGCACACCGTCTAGATGCTGAGTACCTGTTCGATTGTGACAAATAAAGAATTGTGATCCTCCCGTATTTGGACCTCTATGCGCCATAGACAATACTCCACGGTCATGATATTGTTTATCACCCTTTGTTTCACATTGAATGGTATAGCCTGGTCCGCCTGCACCTGTGCCATTTGGACAGCCACCTTGAATCATAAAATTAGGAATCACTCGGTGAAAACTTAGCCCATCGTAAAAGCCCTCGTTAATTAATTTTTTAAAATTTGCTACTGCTATCGGGGCTGCATCATCATATAGCTCAAAATTCAAAATACCTTTATTGGTATGAATCTGGCCTTTGGTAAGTACTGTTTCGCTCATATTATTTGTGTTTTTTGTGCTGCAAAGATATCTAATCTTGCTTCAATATTCCACCAGTTTTTATTCAAATTTATAATTGGCTATAATAGTGAGGCGATTTGACCGTGATGAATTCTGTAAAATTCTAAACTATTTGTATCAGAAGAAAACGATAATAATTTTTAAAAAAGAGAAA
>CAMBTV010000236.1 GCA_945870835.1 Chitinophaga pinensis | reverse complement strand
GAAAAGGTCAATGATTATACTGCTGTAGGTAAAATGAAAACCAAAGTAGTATTTTTAAAGGTTCCTGTATCTGCGGTAAAGATTTATTTTAAAAAGCCCAATCGGTTAAAAATAAAAAATGAAAAAGGAATATCTTTTGTTCCCAAAGGCGCGGTAAGCATCAATATTGGTAATATTGTCAATGGAGAAAAATACACTGCCCTAGATGCCGGAACAGATAAAATAGGAAATACGGCTGTGCGGGTAGTTAAATTATTACCGGTCGACGACAATGCGGACATTGTGCTTTCTACCATCTATATTGATGAAGCAAATCTGTTAATAAAAAAAGCAAAAACTACCACTCGTGAAAACGGCAGTTACGAACTAGAGATGACCTATGGAAAATATTCAGCCTATGGACTACCAGATAAAATCATTTTTACATTTAATACCAAAGAGTACAAGCTTCCCAAAGGCATCACTTTTGATTTTGATGATGGAGAGGCAGCAAAATCAAATGTCCCCCGCGGGTTAAATAAAAACAAGGGACAGGCAGAAATTACTTTTGATTCTTACATCATCAACAAAGGAGTCAGCGACGCAATGTTTTAATCTTTCATTAATTAGTAATAGACAGTTTTGTCGATGCTCTTGCTCTATTTGACGCCCTCGAATAAAAAGTGCTAGAAATTTGAAATATCAGCCGTTAAAAATTAATCCGCAAGGGCGAATGCATTCGCTTTAAATTAATGTTGCTTTTTAATTTTACCTCAATAGACAGTCGATTTTCTATTTGACGCCCTCGAATAAAAAGTGCTAGAAATTTTATATGTCAGCCGTTAAAAAATCAAGGCTGTCTGAGCCAGCACTTCCTTTAAAGAAACATACTCTACCGGCGAGTTCCTTGATTTTAGGCTGATATTTCAAATTTCAGCCTTTTTATTCGCAGGATTGATTTTTTTTGTTACTTTTTTTTATCAAGAAAAAAAAGTAAAAGCACTCTATTCCAAATGGAATTACAAGGTCATTAATCTCCTATCAATTTTAAGCATAACCTATTTATAACTGCCCATAAGGATTCAAATAAGCCTGCAAGGCCCTCACATAAACTTCAAAAGCATCTTTACCCAAGGGAGTAATTTTACAAACAGTCTGCGGATAGTACTTTTTAAACTGCTTGATGACTTCAATATAACCCGCTGCCTTTAACTTATTAACCTGTACGCTCAGGTTTCCTGCGCTGGAATTGGCTTGTTTTTGCAAAAAAGTAAAATCAGCCTCATTGGTACGCATTAATAGGCTCATGATGGTAAGTCTCAGTTGTGAGTGCAAAAGGGGATTTAAGGGTTCAAATAACGACATATAGCTTGTTTATGGATGATAGTAGATGTTTGGGGCCGACCTTCCCCATAATACTTCAAAAAGGTCGAATAGGTCCTAAATTTCCTTCTTATGACCAATTTTCATTTTTATTAGAAACTTTTTAAAAATGGGCTTAAAATATTACATATTTATTATATTTGTTGAATAAAACCAGACCGATACAAAGTCGTTTTCTCTCTTTTTCTAGACTTTATTAACTAGTTGAAATAAGAATTTGAACTTCCAAGAGGATCATTTTCAGGTTAAAAAGCAGAGGCCTTTAACCCTACAATTTCAACCCGTTTTTGAGACTGCAAAGAACAGAAAACCAATGAATAAATACCATTTTCTAAACGCTTACAAAGTCTATTAAATTTATAATAAATATAAAGTAGTTTATATTATAAAGCAAATTAAATATGTGTATTATTCTTAAATATGAACGGAAAATAATAGGGGCTGTCCTGCAATAAATTAATCATAAATAATTGATAATCAATAATATGAGTTCCCTTTATGCCTTCAATGGAGTACTTCTTTTGACTCGAAAAGTTATTAACATTTTTGAAATAATATTTTTTTATGTGGGATCAAATAGTAATTTAGCAGTAGAATTTAATGGGTTAGTAAGTACAAAGGGTTAACAGAAATGTTAACCCTTTTACTTTTAAGCAACCCTAGTTTTCATTTTGAAAAACAACAAAAAAAATACTAGAAAAATATTTTATTTCAGTTCTACTTTCAATCATTTTTCTACTCTTCTTCTTCGCAAAATTTTTTTTCTCCTTATTTTGATTGAAAAAAATTTATAATTTTCATTTTTAAAAATTTTCATGCCCGTCGAATTGATCAAAAGCATCTTTTGATTCTCAACTTTTTAAATTTTACGATTTACATTTACAATATGAGCAAAACAAAGTCAGGATTTTTTTGTCAGCAATGTGGTTACGAAAGTGCAAAATGGGTTGGAAAATGTCCAGGCTGTGAAAACTGGAACACCTTCGTTGAAGAAATAATTGTAAAAGGCAATGACAAAAAAGAAAACAATGAATGGAAAGAATACAACGGAGTCGGAAAATTAAAAACCATTTCCATTAATGACGTGAGTAGTGCAGAAGAAAAAAGAATTATAACCAACGATGCAGAAGTAAATCGAGTACTAGGTGGTGGGATTGTTTTGGGTAGCATTGTTTTGGTTGCTGGCGAACCTGGAATAGGAAAATCAACATTGTTTTTACAGATCGGTTTACAATTAAAAGATATCGTTACTTTATACATTAGTGGTGAAGAAAGTGAGCAACAAATTAAAATGCGTGCAGACAGAGTAGGTAGTAAAAGTGATTCATTTTATTTATTAACCGAGACCAACACGCAAACTATTTTTCAAGAAATAAAAAAATTAAAACCGCAGTTAGTCATAGTAGATTCTATTCAAACTTTACAATCTCCTTTTGTAGAGAGTGGGCCCGGAAGTGTAAGCCAGATAAGGGAATGCGCCGCTGAGCTCCAACGTTTTGCTAAAGAAACCAATACGCCTGTTTTTTTAATCGGGCACATTACTAAGGATGGAAATATTGCTGGTCCAAAAATTTTAGAGCACATGGTTGACACCGTTCTTCAGTTTGAAGGTGATCGTCATTATGCCTACCGAATTTTACGTACACTGAAAAATAGATTTGGATCAACTGCTGAATTAGGCATCTACGAAATGACGAGTGAAGGAATGCGCGCAGTAAACAATCCTTCTGAAATTTTAATCAGTCAAAAAGAAGAACAACTAAGTGGAATTACTATTGCAGCAACCATGGAAGGTATGCGTCCACTTTTAATAGAAGGACAAGCATTGGTAACACAAAGTGTGTATGGTACACCACAAAGAACAGTCAGTGGATTTGATCTTCGTAGACTACAACTTCTTTTGGCGGTACTTGAAAAAAGAGGTGGATTTCATTTTGGTACAAAAGATGTATTTGTAAATATTGCAGGTGGTATAAAAGTAGAAGATCCCTCCATCGATTTAGCAATTGTTTGCGCACTGCTGAGTAGTTATGAAGACATTCCTATAAACCAACATTATTGTTTTGCGGGTGAAGTAGGATTAAGCGGAGAAATAAGAGCGGTCAATAGAATAGAACAAAGAATTGCAGAAGCAGAAAAATTAGGATTCGAAAAAATTATTGTTAGCAAGTACAATACTAAATCTCTCAATAAAATTAAATATTCAATAGAAGTTGTTCCCTTAGCCAAAGTAGAAGAACTGTATCAATATTTATTTTAAAATATTTTTTTAAAAAAAATTGAAAAAAAGGGTCTTTTTGTAGGGCCCTTTTTGATGAAAATAAAACCCACGTATAGCCCTTTATTCTTCCACCATTGGAGAGATTATTACAAAAATTAAGTTTTTTCTTAATATATTGGGAGATGTCTTCCCTCCATTCCATTTTCTCGGATACCGTTCACCTTTTTTACCCTCAAATTTGTACCGGCTGTGGTTCAGATCTTTTGAGTGATAACCAATTACTTTGTTTACTATGTATCAACCAATTACCCCATACCAATTTTGCCCAACACGCCAATAACCCATTAGAAAAGATCTTTTGGGGAAGAATTCCGCTCGTAGCCGCACATAGCGAGTTTTATTTTGCCAAGGAAACGCT
>CAMBTV010000235.1 GCA_945870835.1 Chitinophaga pinensis | reverse complement strand
CAATTTGCCGTTCTTCTTCAGCATGACCGTCAAGTAATTGCAATATGTTTTTTACTATTTGAAGGAAATTTTCTTTTTCTTTAGGATATAATTCAGCGAGATCTGAGTAAGCAACAATCACAGGTCCCATGACTACTTCCGTTTCGCGTACAATATCCAAATCCGCAATCGCTGAATCTAAACATTCCTGTGCTTGCTCCGATGGCAGGATGATTACTATTGAACACCAGTTTTCCCAGCTCTCAACGTTAATGTCATTAAGCACATCAGACTGGACTCCTCTTAAACGCATTTCTTGAGTAATTCCTTGGAGATGAGTGTATTGGAAAGATTGACTAGTTTGGCGTAGAGTAGTAAGCAACGTTCCGATAAAACTGTTAGGATTCTTACATAATTGAATCGCATTTATCCATTCCTGCATTTTATTTTCAATATGAAATACATCTTCCCGATTACAAGCACATTGCATCAACACCTCCGAGCAAGCTACTGGATCAATCCATATCAACTCCCGCAACTGCAGAAGCGAAGACAAAATATCGAAATCTCGAATATTTGGACAATCATTTAATTTTAGAGATGAAAGACAGTTGAGGGTGTGAAGTGGTTTTATCAAAACAATTTTGTAACAATACATTAAATCCAAAGAATTCAGCGATGTCAAGTCTCTGAGTGGTAATAGGTCAGCAAGGTTCTCACAATAAGACAAATCCAACGAAATTAGAGTTTTTAACTCACTGAGTGGGGAAAGATCAGCAAGGATGGAGCAACTTGACAAATTCAAAAATTTCAGATATCTCAACCTACTAAGAGCTGAAATGTCAGTAAGTTTTTCGCAATTAGACAAACCCAACGATGTCAGTGAACTCAATCCACTTAATGGGGAAAGGTCGGTAAGATTTGAGCACCCAGATAAATTAAACCAAGTCAGCGCTTTTAACCCACTAATTGGTGAAAAATCACTAACACTAGCGCAATTATTCAAGTCCAACGAAATTAGAGTTTTTAACTCACTGAGTGGGGAAAGATCAGCAAGGATGGAGCAACTTGACAAATCCAAATAAGTCAGATATCTCAACCTACTAAGAGATGAAATGTCAGTAAGATTTTCGCAATGATGCAACTTCAATGAAGTTAGCGATGTTAAACGGCTTAGAGGTGAAATGTCGGAGGTAGAACAATTATTCAAAGTCAGGTAGGTTAATGAGGTTATGCAACTTAACTGCGATATATCAACTTTATTACAACAATCTAAATTCAAGGAAATTAATTTGGTTAATTCAGATAGCGGTGAAACGTCTGTAAGATTGAAACAATAAGACAAATCCAATGAGGTCAATGCGGTCAAGCAACTTAAGGGCGATAAATCAGTGAGTATACCGCATTTTTTCAAATTCAATGAAGTCAATGACGACAACCCACTAAGCGGTGAAAGGTCTGTGAGATTAAAATTCGATATACCATAAAATCTTTTAAGCTTTTTTAATTTAGAAAGGTGTTGAATTGAATCAAGATTACTTTTATTTTGACTTAAATTTTTTAAATTTGAACAATTACTGATGTAACTATACTGTGTAGAATCTTCAAATCCATCAAGAAAGAGCGTTTGTAATTGTCTAAAGGAAGAAAGTAATGAGATATCTTTAAGGTTTGGACAATTATCAAGATTAAGTGTTTCTAAATCAGAGCAAGTAGCTATACATTGAATATTTTCAATGTATTTATTTTTGCAGCTTCCAAAATCAATTAAGCGTAATTCAGGGTATAAACTTCCAATATGAGATATTGACTCAGAATTGGTATTTCGAAAAATACATAAATAATATGGTTGTTTATTTATGTATATTAATGCGCCAATTTCATCAATATTTCTTAGTTCAATTTCAAGCTCATTATCAAATTCTTTCAAAGATATCTCATACTCGCTACCAAAATTTATTTTCAGAATATCGCCATCACATGTGTCTTGAAAAAAAATCGAATCAACTAATTTTTTTTCAATGCCATCTCCTTCAATTTTAATAAAATAATTATGATTATTGGTCCACCCGTTTGAAATAAATACTTCTCGGGCTTGCTCAGGATTGATAAGTGTAATATTCTTCATTATATAATATACGTTTTACTCTTTAATTTTTATCACTCGATCTCTCTCGGAAATTTCTTGTTCTTTAGGTCTTTTTAATAAAGAAGGCAAGAAAAATAATTATAAAAACACTTATGACAAAGTATAAAATTATTTATACTTTTTTGGTTATTATGAATATATTATATTTTTTAATGATAATTCTTAAATAATTCAATTATTTTAAAAAAATAATAAAACTTCTACTAAGTGATAAGGTCATGCAAGGATTTTCAAAAAGCTGATAACAAGTTGCTTTTAGTTTTTTGGACAATGACTATTAATCAATCATCTTAATCCAATCTGGTAAATCATTTTCTTTGCCCAATTCTTTAGCAAGGCGGGTTGCTTGTTCTATTGAATGCTTTGTTAACTTGCTTTCTAGACCAACTTTTGGGTTTGATTTTCTTATTTCAGCTGATTGTATATAGTAATCTAAAGCAAGTGCTTTGTTTCCCATTGCTTCATGGCATCTGCCAATTTGAACCAAGAATTCTCCATTTTTGAAGGTATTAAATCCTTTGGTGAATAATTCTAAGGCTATGGCGTGTTCTTTCAAATTGTAGTGGCATTTGCCTATTTTTTTATACAAATTAGAAATGCTAGAATGTGTTTCGCCTAGGGTTATTAAATCTATAGCTAGACTCTTTTCGTAATAAGCTAGTGCTTTTACATATTCACATTTTTTTTCCCATGCAACAGCTATGTTATTGTAAAGTCTAGCCACATTTGAATGACTGTTTCCTAATGTTTTTAAAAAAATTGCTAAGCTTTTTTCATAAAACTGTAAGGCCTTATCGTATTCGTCTTTACTTCTCCATGAGCTTCCAATATTATTATATGTAATCCCCACATTTGGATGCTCTCCGCCTAGATTTTTTAAATATATTGCTAGACAATTATCATAATATTCTAAAGCCTTATCATAATCTCCTTTACTATCCCAGGTTAGGCCAATATTATTGTAAGCAATTGCTGCAAAGGTATGATCTGCTCCAAGATTTTTTAAAATAAGCTCCAAACATTTTTCTTTGTATTCAAGTGATTTTTCGTCATTTCCTTTCCTATCCCAAGTGATACCTATATTATTATAGAGTTCAATGATATCTAAGTGCTCGCTGTCTAGTGTTTGCAGGCTTATAGTTAAACTCTTGTCATAATAATTAAGTGCTTTGTCTAAACTTCCAAATTTTCTTTCACAGTCTCCTAATAGAAATAATAATTTAGCATCTTCTGCAATAAATGATATCGTTGGATCAACTTTACTTAACTGATTCATTGCGTCTTCTTTGTCAAAAATTGGGATCGCTTTTAAGCCTAATTCAACTGATTCTTTTGTATCATATAAATTATGGGCCATTAACGCCAATAAAAAATCTTTTCTTAGAATGTGTAATTGAAGTTCTTCCAATTGACCATCTAATTCTTCCAATGCAATCCAATCATTTTTACTAGGACTTTCTAATACCATTTCAATAGTTGCCTTGACCCCAAAAGTTTTTATATAAAGTATTAATGGCTTTATGCATAAATCTATATATTCATCTCCTACATCAATTAAATCGGCAACTAAATTTAAATTACCGCTCAAAGCTTGTTCACATAAGTATGATTCAATAGCAGATCTTTTTAGTTTATTACCACTCTTTAAAAGAGCTTGAACAGCTGCAAAATCTATTATCATCTTCTGCTCTTGTAATTGTATTGCAAGTAGATACAGTAAAGCACCTTCTACTGTATAGCCAATATTTGCATTTAAATCTTTCACGTAAAGGCTTATCCATCCGGTGTTTTTTAAACGATTATAAGGTGAATTAATAATATCAGAAATGAAATAAGGTTTAAGAGTTTCATGTTTCAATAAATCATCTAATAACA
>CAMBTV010000234.1 GCA_945870835.1 Chitinophaga pinensis | reverse complement strand
AATAAAGTTTTATTAATGTCTACAGCAGCAGTACAGCAAGGAACAAAATGGTGGAGTGGGGGTAAAAGTCCTTTCAACGCCAGTTATGGAAAAGTGATGATGTGGTATTTCCTAATGAGTGACGCCTTTACTTTTGGCGCTTTTCTTATCAGCTACGGAACCATTCGGTTTAGTGTAAATAATTGGGCCGACCCTAACTATGTGTTCAATTCTTTTCCATTTGCTGGACACGCAAATCTTCCTTTGGCGTTTGTAAGTTTAATGACTTTCATTTTGATCGCCAGTTCAGTTACGATGGTATTGGCTGTTCATGAAGGACACAATATGAATCGCAAGGGGGTGGAAAAATACATGGTACTTACCATTATTGGGGGTATCGCTTTCTTAAGCTGTCAGGCTTGGGAGTGGACACATTTGTTAACTGGCGAACATGTAGCATTGCTAAATGACGGCACATTGTCTATTTTACCTACCACTGTTAAAACAAATCCTTGGGGCAATGCAGTGTCTCATGAGGCAATAGCCGTGGCATTGCAAAATACTCCTCAAAATCAGTTGGCAGCCATTGCCGGTTCTCTTCATCATGGAACTGAAGTTCATAATGTAGCGGCTATGTCAAATGCTGAATTGATTAAATTAATTGAGAAAGCCGATTTGCACGCTAATCAAACGGGCCCAATAGCATTTGGTGGATATTTCTTTGGCATCACTGGTTTCCATGGCTTTCATGTATTTTCTGGTGTGATTATCAATATAGTAATGTACATTAAAACTAAGCTTGGCCACTTTGATCAAAGAGGTCATTATGAGATGATAGAAAAAGCTGGTTTATATTGGCATTTTGTGGATCTAGTTTGGGTATTTGTATTCCTTTGTTTTTATCTAATATAATAATTAATCATTCAACGAATTATTTGATTAACCAATAAACGAATTATGTCAGCACAAGCTTCATCTCCAGAAATCACTTTTCAACCTGAGCACGCCAGTGGTACTAAACACATATGGAAAACATTTTGGCTTCTATCTGCTTTAACCATTGTTGAACTTGTTTTAGGATTGTTGATTTATAATATTCACAAAGGTGAAAATCCAAATCATACCTTAGTACTTGCTTTCAAAGGAATGGTATGTATTTTGACGCTAGCAAAAGCTTATTATATTGTTTCCATCTTTATGCACTTGGGTGATGAGGTTAGAAATTTAATTATGACAATCATCGTTCCTCTTTGTTTGTTTGTTTGGTTTATCGCTGCCTTCCTTTGGGATGGAGGTAGCTGGAAAAATTTGCGCAATCGATACAATCGCACAGACGTAAAAATAGAAAATGTGGCACCTGCTGCTAGGGAAAATGGAGCAAAAGATTAATTTTTTGAATTAAATATTTTTAAAACCATCGTCCAACTTACAGGAACGATGGTTTTTTGTTAATTGCACTCAAGTAAAATATTATGAATAGAAGGGCTTTATTAGGTTTGTTATTGGCATTCTTTTTTCCGCTAACGGGTTACTATTTGGTAAAATATTATAGCGATAAGGCGGTAAATATGCCTCGACGTTATTTTTATGATAGTATTGCCGTGATTGAAAAAAACGGCAAATTTATTAATGACACTATTTGGCATAAGGCATCCAATATGACCTTCGTTAACCAATTGGGAAAAACCGTTACGCTGGATTCTTTAAAAGGAAAAATACTAGTGATTGATTTCTTCTTTTCAAGGTGCCCTACTATTTGTCCGAGTATGGCTAAAAGTATGAAGCGACTTCAAAATTCGTTTGTCAATAGCAAGGATAGCATCGTTCAGTTCATCTCTATTAGCATTGACCCTACTCACGATTCTGTACCTCAATTAAGAAAATTTGCCGATCAGTACACCTCCAATCACGATAGCTGGTGGTTTGTAACGGGCGATAAAAAAAGCATCTATGATTTTGCTTTACATGAAATTAAAGCCAATATTGCAGATGTCGGCGCTGACACGGCTTTCCCTCATACAGAACATTTTTTCTTATTAGATAGAGAAAGAGTGGTAAGAGGATGGTACAACGGATTTGATACCATTAAGCAAGCTAAATTGGTAAGAGATATTCCTTTGTTGATGTTAGAAAAAAGAAAAAAACGAACCTTCCAAGAATTTTTAAACGAACTTTTTGGCTAATCCATTTATTGTCTGAAAATATAAACCATTCGTATGTTACAACCTTCCATTGAGAAAAATGACCGCAAAGCCAAGATATTAATCTGGACTGTTTCTATTATTGTTTTTGTAGCAGTTGCTTTTTTGTCGAAATATAAGTTAATAATTGATCTTGGGTTTAATCCACATTTATTTGCAAAGGCCAATGCGATTATTAATTCGGTCGTAGCTTTTTTATTGCTTGCAGGCTTGGTTACAATAAAGCAAAAGAAATATTCTTTGCATAAAATGATTATGCTAAGTGCGATGGCGTTGTCAATATTATTTCTACTGTGTTATATAGGGCATCATTTGTTGGCTGGAGAAACTCGTTATGGAGATATCAATCACGATGGATTGATAGATGATGCTGAGAGCTTGCAAGCGGGGGGCTTAAGAACACTTTATTATATTATTTTAGTAACGCATATACCTTTAGCTGCAATCATTTTACCTTTTATATTATTTGCCGCATACCGAGCTTTAACAGGCGAGTATGAGCAACATAAAAAGCTAACAAGGATTACCTGGCCTGTGTGGTTTTATGTAGCCGTTACTGGGGTAATTGTTTATTATATGATTAGTCCTTATTACAGCTAAATTTTAACTGCCTTATTAATTGAGGATTTAAGCTCTTTCAATAATAATTTTTGAACTGCCTAGATAGGTTACAATGATTTGAATGCGATCACCTACTTTCACTTCAGGTGTAACTGCTACATCTTGATTTTTAGCAATGGGTAGTTTTGCTTGTATCTTATTTCCTAAAATATTTACAAAAATTCCATGAGGGGTAATTTTAAAAACCTCTGCTTCAATGGGTGTTTTACTTTCCAAATATTTTTGGGCGGTAACATATTCATGAATGAAAATGGATTTATAAGGAGCGGCAGTAGCCTTATCAGGCCTATCTGTATTTTCTAGTTTAAAAAAATAAGGCTCATTTAAATTGCTGTCTACCGGTTTTCTTTCCCAGGGAGACAACTTGAGGGGAAAGAAAATATAGCTACCCGTTTCCTTTACAAAATATTCATCCTCTACTTTTTTAAGATAGCCAACAAATCTGTTTTCAATGGCAGATTTATTAATAAGGTTATCTAGTGCGTTATTGAATTTGAATTCCATGCAGTCAGCAATCATTTTATCGCCTCTAGCAGATAAATTGATTACAAAACTCACTTCATCACCTACATGAAAATGATGGATTCTTTTAATGATTTTTTCTGACTTCAATTTCAACTGCTCTTTCTCACTGATATTTCCAGTAATCGATTTCTTCTTGCCGTTGAGCGTATACTCGATGGTTGCATATTCCTTATCATGATTGATAAAGGTAATCTTGCCCATTATAGATTCTGTTGCCATATATTTTGATTGATCGAAATTGATTCTGATAGGCAAAAGTAAGTGCAAAAATTACATTTGAGAATTAATGTGCATAAGCACTAGGAAGCTTCGCTTATCGAGATTTTTTTTATGCAGATTATAGGGTTAATTCGATTGATGGGTCCCAAAACAATTCATTAAAGTCAACGATTTTATCTTCTTTTACGATGATCTTTTCTTTTTTCAAAAGATCTTCCATCAGTGAAGGGGGAGAAAAATGAGCTTTGCCAGTCAACATACCATTTCTGTTAACCACCCTGTGAGCAGGAACGGGAGGATGAACTGCATGTGCTGCATTCATCGCCCAGCCAACCATTCTTGCAGATAGGCTAGTGCCTAAGTAGCGCGCAATCGCACCATAAGAACTAACCCTCCCTTTTGGAATTTGCCTTACTACCTCGTGTACATCCTTAAAAAAAGAATATTCTTTTGGTGGCGAGGG
>CAMBTV010000233.1 GCA_945870835.1 Chitinophaga pinensis | reverse complement strand
AGTTAGCAACAGGAGTTTTAGTATCCAAAGGTCTAGGTCTCATTACAGCACCCGTTTGAATTCTTATATTTTTCCATTGTACTTGCTGACCATCTTCTCTGTCTTTTACACCATGCACTTGTAGTGCGATGAATCCTGTTAAATTCATATCGTCCACTAAGTAGGTAACAGGAATGTCATTCACCCAAGTTCTAATGACAGAACCAATTGCTTCAATGCGATATTTGTTCCAACCATTTTTTATAAAGGCAGTTTTTGCAGCAGGATTCATTTCAGTTTGATACATCCAACCTCTTCTTGCTTCATCATAAATACCTCCAGACCAAGCTCTGTCTGACGGATCAATTTCTACTTGATAACCTCTAACTCTTCCATCGGTAATTTTCTCTTTTGTATTAATACCCTTGCTACTAGTATCTGAAAAACTTCTGATTTGTATACCAGAATTCATGTTGCCTACTTTTAAATCTAGCTCCAATATAAAATCTCCGTAATCAATATTGGTGGCAAGAAATGAATTTGCTTCACCTTTAACAGTTGTTCCTATGATAGTACCATTCACTACTTGGTACTTGGCCTTTCCATTTAATATTTTCCATCCATTTAATGTTTTTCCATCAAATAAATTTTTCCAACTTTCTTTTTGAGCAAAGACGGATGCACTAAAAAAAAGAACCAATAGTAGCAAGGAGTTTTTTTTCATTTAGTTTATTTTAATCGTTTTAAATTATTTCATTTTATTAATCCATTCTGTAATTAAAGCTAAGCCTTCCTGATGAGCTAAACTTCTTCCTAGTTCTGGCATTCTTTCACCAGGGTTATTGGTGTGCATTCGATACCACAAAATGGATGCATTGGCATCTCCCGCGTGAATGTCTACCAACCTTCCTCCAGATCCTTTACCAGCTGCTACAGGCGGTTTATTGATTCCTAGCGCTGTAATGTCCGTTTCAGATTCAGTTAAATATAATCCCGATGTTTGAGCAGGCCCTTCTCTACGATGGCAATGGGCACAGTTGATAGCAAGATAAGCACGCGCTCTAGCATTTAAGTCTCCTGACAAAGGATCATTCCAAATAGCTGTTTTCGGAATAGAGGCATAAGAAGGTAGATTCTCTATCATGCCATGCTTGCTCCAATATTTCAATTGATTTTCTTTTCCGGTTGGGTAGTTTAAATTTCCATTTAATTGTGAAGCCGAAGGACCGATTGGCATTAATTGGTCATTGGAATTGTGACAGCCTTTGCATTGATTTTGATTGGGAATTACGTACCTAACTTTTTGAGTAATTCCTTGTTGATCGATGAATTGAACTTGCTTTTCATCACCCGCTATTTCTCTTATTGCATCGGTTTGTTCTTCATTCCAAACATAGCTGAGTGCTTTCCATTCTTCTTGCTCTTTGATTAAAACTCTCGTTTCAATTATATTTTTATCTTTTCCTGGATTGCGAAAGTCTGCAGAATAATAAAATGTTTTAACTATTGCAGTTCCCTCTGGAAAATTGAGCACACCTTCTTTTTGGTAATTAACCGATTTGCCTGAGGGTAATCTTACAAAGCGAGATTTCTCAGCATAGTCTGTAAATAAAGGGGTATTCAAGGAGTAGGGTACTACATCTTTCGAAGGTGCTAGCTCTGATAGTTTTCCCTTAAAAAAATTCCATTCAGATAATTTATCTGGATATATTTTTTTTTCGAAAATACTAAAGGATGCAAGAAAAAAAATACAAGCTATTCCTATGGATACAAATCTTAGCATGGTTTAATTATCACATTTAAATGAATTGTCGGCCCTTTCAATGTTCTTGAAATTATTTTGAACATCTAGAGTAACAATTGATTGGTCTTTATTATTGACGATTGAAATACATTGACCAGCAATCCATTTACCCGTTGAATCGATTAGTGCAGGGTTTTTGATACCATCAAAAATAATATGTGGTATATTTTCTCCAAACTTTCTTCCCAATACCAATGCCAATGGATCTTTTCCAACTGGTAAGCCAGTTTTTCTTTCATATATATTATCGTGTATTGAAATAGCAGAAGGGAAGGGGTCGTAGAGTTTGTCCTTTATTTTCTTACCAGTAGTGGTATAACTTATAATTAGGGTACCCGCACTTTGATTATTGATGATTTTATTTTGGTAGACTTCTGTTTCTTTGGCAGCAAGAATCATTATACCAGTTCCACTAGGGACAGAAGCGACTATATTTCCTTGAGGGGCAAAATTGATATAATTATTGTCATGAATATTATTGTTATAGACTTTTACTTGTCCACCTTTTTTTTGAACTAGATCGGGTAAGTCAAACACCAATATGCCACCCGTATTTTCAACAGCTTCATTTTCAAATACCTCCGCGTTTAAGGAGTTTTCAATTTCAATACCCGCTACATTGTGATAGGCCTTTGATTTTTTTACAATAATATCTTTTGATTGCCCAACATAAATACCTGCATCTGAAGCTCCAATAGCTTCGCATTGATCAATCATCACACCTTGGCATTGAACAGGATATAAGCCGTATCCTCCATTCTCCGGTCCTGGTATTCCTGTCCATTCTGTTTTTACATTTCGAAAAGTGATACCATTTACATGCATGGTCTTAATAGCATCGCCCTTGGCATCTTGTACAGTAAATGCTTCGAGTACAATATCACTTCCATCGCTTACACGAATACCTTCTGCACCATCCGTCTGGTTTTTAAAACTTAAAATAGTTTTATTCATTCCTTTTCCACGAATCGTTACCTTTTTTTTGCCTTCTAAGGAAAGTGTATTGGTTAATTCGAAGACTCCTTCTGGCAATTCAATTACATCCCCATCTTCTGCCAAAATGAAAAGACTTTGGTACTTTTTTTGAAAATCTTTTTGACAAAATGAAACGGCTGGAATTCCTATAAAGATGAACAAAAGAAAAGATAATAATCTCATAAAAATAAATTATAATATACAGTATTTTAAAGCATTGATACAACAATTCTGAGTATCAAAAAATTATATCAATGCAAATTTACTGACTTGTTTTTAATTGTGTTAAATTCAATGGGTATTGACGAAAGAATTGCGCTATATTCTTCATTAAAGCCCTTTTTTTCTAACGCCCCAAAAGTTGATTTCATTTGCTTTTACTGGTAAGTTTTTTATTTCCAATGAAGGAGGTTGTTCGCCTGTATAAATCACTGCTTCTTCACCTTTTTTCAAAGTGATTTCAATTTGCCCTTCCTTTTGTTTCATATTAGCAGTAGAGGGTCCAATTAATTTAACCCTGCCTTTTAAATCGGTTTTTAAAATACAAGGAGCTCCAGCGAGACTTTTCACATGAATAAATTTTGTATCTCCATTTTTTCTAACGGCGCTTATAAGAAATGCGCCCTCTGTTCTTAGACTATAAAAGTTGGCATCCTTCCATGAAGAAGGCATTGCCGGAAATACCCTTATGACACCTCCCCAACTTTGAATTAACATATCCAATATTGCTCTCGAAGAAGAGATGGGAGATTCAAATGTTGGATTTTCTCTTTCACTATACAATGTATTTTGCGTAGCAGTCGGTATTCTTGCTGGACCTGGTTTAACACCAAACCTTGGCAATAATTCTAATGATCGATTTAACCAATTTAAACTACTGTCACCATAACCAATAGCAGCCCATAAAGATGAAGCACCTGAAAATTTATAAATACAATTGTCTCCATCTAAATCTGTAAAATGTTGAATCGATTTTTTCATCAAAGGAATTCGATTGGGCTCATTTTCAATATTCATATCATACAAAGGGAATATTGAAAACAAGTGACTGTAATGGCGATGCGGTTTTGCAAAGGGTAAACCTTTACCCACCATAATTCCGTTTTCATCAATATTATAATCCGCCATTTTTGATAATACCATTTTCCATTTTGGAAGAAGTGTATCTTTTATTTTCAAACGCTCTGCTGTTTCAATAAGCGTTTTAAAACCCCATCGAGCAAGTGCGATATTTAAACTAGTTTCTTTTGCATTGCCATATTCATCCGAATAAGTAAATGGAATATGGTATA
>CAMBTV010000232.1 GCA_945870835.1 Chitinophaga pinensis | reverse complement strand
AATATCTGAAAACTAATGATACAATCGGTTATGTAGTATTGGATGTAGATAAGGGACTCAGTAAAAATGCAATGGAATTACTGAAAAAGGTGAAGGCAACTATTAAGGTGAGGATCTTGTATTAAAGATGGTTGTACCTTAACAGTTCTCAAATATTTCGATTATTTTTTTTATCTCATCGCTCATCGCTGACACGCTGGTCAACTGTTCGTCCATACTTTCATTGATGAATTCCATTTTGCTATTAATAAAAGTTCTTGCGGAGGTATGAAATTCTGTGGCATTGGTATTTTTAACCAATATTTCAATATTATTTGAATTTACGCCACTTCCAGGCATAATGATTATTCTGTTATTTGCTTGTTTTACTAATTTATTCAGCAGTTCTTCACCATCGATGGCTAAATTTTTTTGTCCGCTGGTAAGAATTCTTTCACAACCAATCGATATAATATCCTCCATCGCTTTGAAGGGATCATTTGTCCTATCAAATGCTCTGTGAAAAGTTACTTTCATTGGGTGAGCAATTTCTACTAGTTGCTTACATCTTTTTTTATCGATCGTTCCATCTGCATTGAGAATTCCAATCACCACACCATCACATCCAAGATTTTTGCAATTTTCTATATCAGCTTTCATTACCTCAAATTCAATTTCACTGTATAAAAAATCACCACCCCTTGGTCGGATAATAGGGTAGAGCTCAATGGATAAATTTTCTCTAGCAGTTTTGATAAACCCATAAGACGCAGTGGTACCACCTTCAAAAGGGTTATCACATAACTCAATGCGATGCGCTCCTGCAGCTTGAGCTATCATGCAGCTCTCTATCGTAAAGCCGATTACTTCTAACTTAAATTTCATGGGGTAAACTTTTACGAAATAAGACTAAGCGCCCAATATGAATTTTGATTCGTGTATTTTATTTTCGTCATTGGTTTTTACTGAAAACACAAAACCTTTTTGGATGGCATAGGCACCATATTCTCCATTTTTATTTATTGCTAAATATCCTACTTGAAGTGTTTTTGCCCTCTCTGGATTTATTTTAATAATTCTTTCTACCGCTTTTTTGCATGCTTTCTCAGGACTAAGACCTTGACGCATCAATTCTACTACCAAGTGTGTACCACATGTTCTAATAACTTCTTCCCCAACGCCACTGCTAGTTGCAGCGCCTACTTCATTGTCTACAAATAATCCTGCACCAATACCAGCAGAATCTCCTACACGCCCATGGAGTTTAAAAGCCATCCCACTAGTTGTTACACCACCTGATAAATTTCCCTGTGAGTCTTTTGCTAATAATCCCATCGTATCATGGTTAGGGGTTCCATCTGGAAAAAAATTAGGTGCAAAAGGTCCATTGCCTTTATTATTTTCAATATTAATCTGTGGTTTGTAATCGGTTTTCTTCAACCATTCTTTATAAGTATTTTCGGCGCTTTGCGATAGTTTTGCCGGTTCTTTAGTGAATCCATTTTCAATTGCAAATTGTTGTGCTCCGTTTCCTACTAATAATACGTGCGGTGTGTTTTCCATTACTTTTCTTGCCACTGAAATGGGATGTTTAATTTGTTCCATACCTGCAACCGCCCCGCAATTCGAGTTTTCATCCATGATACATGCATCTAGTGTAACAATACCATCCCGGTCAGGATTTCCGCCTAAACCAACACAGCAGTTAATCGTATCTTCAATTTGATTAGCACCCGCTTCAATTGCATCTAAAGCTCTTCCTTTAGCAGATAATATTTTCCAAGCTGCTGCATTTACTTCCATACCTGAATCCCATGTAGAAATTACAATTGGAGAATTAGAATAGGTTATTTGTTTTGCTATGGCTTTCTTTGATAGCAATAGTGGTGTTGAAAGTGCGGAAAGCTGTAAAAATTTTCTTCTATCAAGTTTGTTGGCCATTGCTTTCTATGTTTTTTAATTAAAAAATTGAATTAATAACATTTGTAAAAATTTAAATTACCTACTCTTCCTTTTATTTTGAAAAGGTAATTTTTTTTATTTAAGATATCTCGTTAAAGTTAATACTAAAATCCGGTGTAATACCCTTACTATCTCACTTTTAAACCGTAGCACAGAATTTGTAATTCTTTGTACATAAAAACGAAATATTTAAAAATCGATTCTCCTGGTCCAACGTATTATGTTGTTATATTATAAAAAATAATTAAATATATAAATGACCGAAGTAACTAAAAAAAGCAGTGTTTTACACTATTTGCTTTGCAGCTGTTTTATATAATGTAGCAATAAGTTGGTACATTGCACTTGAGTTTGATAAGTATTAAATCCTTCTTTATATTAAAATATTTTTTATATATAACTGCCCTATAAATATCGCTTTATTATATTATGAGGTAATATAGCGAGAGGTCATTCAAAAAATATTTTTTTAAGAGGGATTATCAGTCAATCGAGGTTAGAAATTTTAATACAATGAATGGTTTAAATGATGTAACCATTTTTCATCAATTGTAGGTTAAATTTTAATGGAAATGAATAATAAAGGATGATTTATAAATGATTAAAAATAAAATGAGAAAAGAGAAGAAGGTAGGAGGAAAAAAGTCGGTGTCAACTCATTCCCTTAAAGGCAAACTTGATATATCAAGAAGTGGAATGGGTTATGTAATTGTGGAGGGGTTGGAAAAGGATATAGTAGTAAGACCCAATGATTTTAATCATGCTTTTCACGGTGATTTAGTTAGCGTTCAAATTACTGATGATAGTGGAAGAGGAAGGCGAACAGAAGGTAAGGTAACAGAAGTGATAGAAAGACTTAGAACTACATTTATCGGCAATATTGAGGTCAATAAAAATGTTGCTTTTTTTATTGCAGCTTCTGAAAAGCCAATTCCTGATTTTTATATTCCGGTAGAAAAACTAAATGGAGCAGTCGATGGAGACAGGGTAGTAGTAAGGCTTGTAAAGTGGAATAAATCAGATAAAAAGCCTGATGGCGAAGTGGTGAGTATTCTAAAGTCGGAGGATATGAATGACATGGCCATGAAAGAGATTCTGATTGAAACAGGGTTTCCACTTGCTTTTGATAAGGCAGTGATGGAAGAGGCTATGAAATTATCAGAAACAATTACCCGTGAAGAATTAAAGAAGAGAAAAGATTATCGAGATATACTCACCTTTACGATTGACCCAGTAGATGCAAAAGATTTTGATGATGCTATTTCAATAAGAAATTTGGACAATGGAAATTATGAGATAGGTGTTCATATTGCTGATGTGAGTCATTTTGTAAAGCCAGATAGTATTTTGGATAAATCTGCATATGAAAGGGCTACCAGTGTTTATTTGCCCGACAGAGTAAATCCAATGCTTCCTGAAAGAATTAGCAATGAACTTTGCTCGTTGAGGCCGAATGAAGATAAATATACCTTTTCAGTTATTTTTCAAATCACCAATCGGGTTGAAATTAAACACAAATGGATAGGTAGAACAATCACTCATAGCAATCATCGTTTTACTTATGAAGATGTGCAGCAAATAATTGAAACGAAGGAGGGGCTTCATGACAAAGCGATTTTGTTGTTAGATAATTTGGCAAAGCATTTCAGAAAGGAGCGATTTGATAATGGGGCTATTAATTTTTCTTCTCAAGAAGTGCGTTTCACCCTTGATGAAAATGGTAAGCCTATTGGTATTGTAATTAAGGAAAGTAAGGACGCTCACAAATTGGTTGAGGAGTTTATGTTGTTAGCCAATAGAACGATAGCCGAATATATTTCTCGGATTAAGAGTAATGGAGAGCCGATTCCTTTTCCATACAGAATACATGATACTCCCTCTGATGAAAAATTAAAACCTTTTGCAGCATTTGCGAAAAAATTCGGTTATACTTTCGATTTGCATGATGAAGCTGCCGTAGCAAAATCATTTAATAATTTATTGAAAGAAGTGAATGGAAAACCAGAGCAGCATGTTTTAGAGCAATTGGGTATTCGTACGATGGCCAAGGCAATTTATACTTCTAAAAATATTGGACATTACGGTTTGGGATTTGAACATTATTGTCATTTCACTTC
>CAMBTV010000231.1 GCA_945870835.1 Chitinophaga pinensis | reverse complement strand
ATTTAATTCTGTGATACTTGGTTGTGTTAATCTAATTTTTACATTATTAGGGCTTTACTTAATTGATAAAATTGGGCGTAAAAAATTATTATTAATTGGTTCCATTGGTTATGTAGTTAGTTTGACAATGATTGCAGGTTGTTTTTATGCAAATCTAAACGCTTATTTATTGTTATCTTTTTTGCTTTTATTTATTGCATCACATGCTATTGGACAAGGAACAGTTATTTGGGTTTTTATTTCTGAAATTTTCCCTAATTCTTTAAGGGCAACTGGTCAATCATTTGGTGCAAGTATTCATTGGGGGTTAGCGGCTATTATCACTTTAATAACGCCAATATTTCTAGATAAAAATGATGGAATATTTAATAATAATCCATGGCCAATTTTTGTCTTTTTTGCATTGATGATGGTGTTACAATTCATTTGGGTTGTAAACAAAGTTGTTGAAACTAAAGGAGTCTCACTTGAAGAGATTTAAAATTTTTAAAAAATAAAACTATTAAAACTATCTATATTCTTTTCTTCATTTTGAATTATAATTAAAAATTAAATTTTATGAAACGTTCTTTTTTATTACTTCTAGGGATCCTTTTGACTTTCTTGTCTTACAGTCAGCAGAAAATTGTTTCCGGAAATGTTGTAAGCAAAGCGCTTGGTACTCCTTTATCAGGTGTATCAATAACTTCGTCCTCTAAGTCAGTAACTTCTGATTCTATTGGTAATTTTTCAATTTTGACATCAATTGGAGAAAGTCTTACATTTTCTTATGTTGGTATGACCTCATTAAAAGTTGAAGTTAAAACACTTACAACTTTAAAAATCGAACTTACAGAAGAGTTAGCTAACCTTAATGAAGTAGTTGTTACTGGTTATCAGGTACAAAGAAAAGTTGATTTAACGGGTGCCGTTTCTGTAGTTAAAACATCAGATATTGCCAATATTCCGGCTTCTAACCTAATTACATCATTACAAGGCCGTGTACCAGGAGTTTTTATAGAAGCAGATGGCAGACCCAACGGAGGTCAACGTCGATTATTGATTCGTGGCTTAAGTACTTTAGGAAATACGAACCCTTTGTTTGTTATTGATGGTGTATCTACTTTAAATCAGCAAGCATTTCAAAATATTGACCCATCTCTCATTGAATCATTGCAAGTACTTAAAGATGCAGCTGCAGGATCAATTTATGGAGCAAGAGCATCTAATGGAGTAATAATTGTTACTACCAAACAAGGCAAAGAAAAAATGCAAATTAAGCTTAATACAAGTTATGGTATAGATGCATTTATTGATAAGTTACCTGTATTAGATGTTTTTCAACGTGGTCAGGCACTTTGGCAAGCTGCAATTAATGATAAAATTAGTCCTGATCGAAATGCTTCTATCTATTCTTTTGTTTCATCAGTAGATGCAAATGGAGTTGCTAAGCTTGATAAAGTAATTCCTGTCCCATGGATTGGAGGTAGTGAATCTTTTATGACACCAGGCGCAAATACCGACTGGCAAGATGTTGTATTTAAAAATGGTAAAATTAAAAGTACTGAGCTAAATATATCTGTTGCAGGTAAACATTCAACTGGATTGTTTGGTTTTAGTTATTTAGACAATCAAGGGATGATGAGCTTTATGCAGTTTCAAAAATATTCTGGTCGAGTAAATACTTCTTTTAGTTTTTTAAACGACAAAGTGAAAATTGGTGAAAACTTACAAATTTCATATACTAGAAACACTCCAGATAGAACTGATTTGGGAGGTTCCGATTTGGTCAACTTATCAAGATTTATGCAACCTATATTACCAGTTTACCGAACAGATGGAGCATGGTCGGGACCTATTGGAGCTGGTTTTTCCGATAGAAATAATCCATATCATATGTTATCTATTTATAAGAATAATGTAGATAAGTCAATGAACTTATTTGGAAATATTTATGCAGAAGCAAAGCCAATTAAAGATTTATTAATACGATCATCTATTGGCTTAGATTATACCGACGGATATAATTTTGGTATGTTTCCAAATTTCTCTACAGGTTTCTTATCTAGAACTATTAATTCTTTGAGAATTGATCAATCCCATCGATACAATTGGATTTGGTCAACTACTGCAAACTATAATAAGACATTCGGTTTACATAATTTAAATCTACTTGTAGGAACGGAAGCACTTAAGAATGATTATATTACTTTAGGTGCTATTAAAGAGGGTTTTGCCATTGAAGACCTTAATTACTATGTTTTAGGTGCAGGAACTGGTAACCAAACAAATAGTGGTGATCAAACGGGTAATCAGTTACTTTCTTATTTTAGTAAGTTAAATTATAATTATTCTGATAAGTATATATTAGCGCTTACTGTTCGTCAAGACGGTGCTTCCAGATTTGGTTTGAACAACCAATATGGAATATTTCCATCTATTAGTGGTGGATGGAGATTGAACAATGAATCCTTCTTTAAAAAAATTGATATGCTTTCCAATTTGAAATTGAGAGCTGGCTGGGGGATAGTTGGTAATCAGGAAATTGGTGATGAATCAAGTTATGGCGTATATGCAACAAATTATGGTGCACTTAGTGGCAACAGAAGAAATATTGGTTCTGCTTATGATATTTATGGAGTAAATGGCGGTACACTACTTTCAGGATATACACAAGTTAGAAGAGGTAATGCAGACCTAAGATGGGAGTCTACTGAAGAAAAGAATTTCGGACTAGATTTTGGATTTTTTAATGATAAATTATTCGGTTCATTCGATTATTTTAATCGAAGAACAACTGATATATTAATTACACCACCCTATATTGGAACAATTGGAGCAGGAGCTAGTCAGGTACAAAATGGTGCTACCGTAGATAACAAAGGATATGAATTTACATTTGGTTATCGAGATAACACACAAAGTGGATTAGCGTATAGTATCGGATTCAACGTTGGTGCATTTCGAGACAAAGTTATATATATTCCTGCATCAGTTATTTCTGGTTATCCTGGAAATATTGAAAAAACAATTTTAGGCCATTCGCCTCAAGAAATGTTTGGATATGTTGTACAAGGTTTGTTTCAAACCTCAGAGGAAGTGCTAGCTTCCGCCACGCAAGCTGGAAAGGGAATTGGTAGGATTAGATTTAAAGATTTAAATGGGGATGGTAAAATTGATCCATTAGATCAGACTTGGCTTGGAAATCAATTACCCAAAGCTGAATATGGTATAAATATTGGGCTTAATTATAAGGGTTTTGATTTTATGTTATTTGCGCAAGGTATATATGGTAGAAAGGTCAATAATGGAATAAAATCACAAACCGATTTTTTAAATACAGGTATGAATAATGGTACTCGTTTACTTAATGCTTGGACTCCACAAAACACCAGTTCTACTATCCCAATGCTTTCAAATGCAAATTCGAATAATGAAAACAGGTTTTCAAGTTATTATGTAGAAAGGGGTGATTATTTCAAAATACGTTCTGCTGAATTAGGTTATACGCTTCCTCAAAAAATGGCAGCAAAAGCTCATCTAACTAGTTTAAGAGTCTTTGTACTTGGTACAAATCTTTTTACCATATTTAATAAATCAGCCACTGATGCCTATACAGCCGAAGACCCATCATTGCCTGGAAGTGTTTATCCACAACCTAGAAATGTAACATTTGGCTTAAATATTACATTTTAAAAAATCAGATTAATTAAAATTAAATTCGTTATTATGAAAAAGTATCAAATATTATTCTTGTTAATGTCTATTCTTACTATATCTTCTTGTAGTAAGGGCTTTTTAGACTATACTCCTAAGGGAAAGGTATCAGATGAACAATTAAATACAGCTGCTAATGTAGATGGCATGTGTATTGCAGCGTATGCTGCATTAGGAAATGATGATTTTACGGTTCCCTATGTTCATACATGGGCATGGGGTAGTGTTAGAGGAGGCGATGCATACAAAGGGGGTGGAAGTGTTGGTGACCAAGGTTACATTGATAATTTGGAAAAATTTAATCTTGTAACAGTTGATATTGCATCGCTTAATACAATGTGGATTGCTTTGTATGAAGGAATTGCTA
>CAMBTV010000230.1 GCA_945870835.1 Chitinophaga pinensis | reverse complement strand
AAGTGCGGGGTTTTTCTAACTTCTGAAGATATCTTTCCGAGTAGTTCTACAAACGAGAAATGCCGACTTGTAAGGGTCGGCATTTTTGTTGAAGGACTTTAGCTCAATATTCCAGAACTATTACTTAGGATAACCCTCTGTTGAACATTTTACTTATTAATCAGGTTGATGATTATCCCAATATGCTTTGGGAGTCACAATTTTTGTTCCTTTGAAGCTTGAAAAAGTAAAGTCGTTTGTATTTCCCGTAATAATAAAATCTGCTTCGCATTCGTCAGCAAGTTCTAAAATCTTGATGTCGTTAAGGTCTGGAATTAAATCAACTTTTACAGTCGGAAAAAACTTTTTCGATTTTGTTTCAATTTCTACCAGTATCGCTTCTGCTCTGATGTATAAGTCTTGAAATTTCGAAAATTTTGGGCGGGATAAAACTTCAAAATATTCAGCCATCAATTCGTCCGAAATACAAAGTTGAAATCTATTTCCTATGAAAAATTCGTTTATAATTTGATTTGGGTAACTCCTTTGTATCAGTGCCGAAACAATTACGTTCGTGTCAATTACCACTTTTTGCATTGCTTCTAACCGCTTTTACTTCGTTTGTAATATCCTCCATTGTCATTTTCGAAATTCCATATTTTTCCGCGAGTTCTAAACTCTTATTCAAATTTTGACGCGTCAATTCTTTAGTCACTAGTTCAATTAATTCAGTGAAATTCAAATTTTCGGACTTAATTCCAAATTTGCTAAATTCTATGTCTGATATCGAAATATTAATTGTTCTCATTTTGCAATCTTTTATCAAATTTACAAAAATGTTTTTATTTTACACCGTCTGTAAAATTCGAGGAACTTGTTCGGAGTAATTGAAAGTGTAAGTTTTAATCTTTTCTATAGATTCGCAAATATCAGTGAGTAGTAAAGTTGGCTTTCTCTTAGACATATGCTAATTCTGTTTCGATAGACTTGAAATATTTTTTTTTAATTCCTTTCTTTGAAACTAAATCCACTTTAATGTGGAGGATTTGCTCTAATTCTTCTGCTAAGTCTATAAATTCCAAACCAATTGGTCGGTTAAATTCAACCAAAATATCCACATCACTATTTTCCCTTTCCTGCCTGCGAGCATAGGAACCAAAAATAGCCAGTTGACTAAGTCCATACTTGTCTACCAGTTCACTCTTGTGCTTTTGTAGGTTTCAATAATGGAATTAAGGTTTTCCATAATACAAATATACTAAAGTTCTTCAGAATCCTTTCATTAGCCTTTTTTGCAGACCCAAATGATCAGCTTCTAAAACATGCTTAAATAGTTGAATTTTATGGGTTTTTATCAGTACCAATTTTTCAAATATTCGAAAACCAAAATAGCATTTTTGACCGCTCCCGTTTTCACTTATCAATACTTTTTTACCCCCTCTAAATCCCCCAAAAAGTTAGAACTAGCGGCAGTCATCCCGACATGTTATTTTATATAGTAAAAACTAAAATGCAAAATGCCGACCTGTGAGGATCGGTATTTTGGATTAGGGGGTAGTTTGAAAACTAAATTCTAAATAATTAACACTTTAGAGTGAGGCAGATTTTTGGGGAGCTTACAACTTCTTGCCAGAATAAAAATTGACTATGTTGTACGCCCCCCCTTTTTTTTAAAAAGTATTTAAAAATTGTATCATTCTATCCCAATCCCCCAATAAGTTCGAACTCGTGGCAGTCATCCCGATAAATTTTTTTAAATTAACACGTTGTAAAAGAAAAATGCCGATCTGAGAGGATCGGCATTTTTGTTAGATTAGTATATTCTCTCTCTTTCCTTTTTTATTTATGAATGGATTTATTCTATGTTTTTAGCCGAGAGAATTTCTTTTAAAATATTTTAACGATGCAGGATTTTAAAATACCACTTTGTTTGATAAAAGGTTTCCATTAGCATCAAAAGCAACTAAGTAGCGTGTATTGTTTGCATTTAGTAAAATTAAGTTACCCATGCTTACTCCATTTACATTCATCATATCTCCGTAGTTAAAAATATAATTTGGAAATGTATTTGATAGAGTAGTTAATACTTTTGAAGAAACGGTTGATTTTTCGATATCTTCTAGTTGACAGTTTACATCGCAAATAGACAAGTGTTTTTGCAGTTCCAGATTCTTGTTGAAAACATTCGCAAAGCCACCATTATTTTTCGAGATAACAATTATTGCCTCTTCTTTTGTTTGAAATGCTCTTACTATTATATCATCCGGGTAATTGTTTGTCATATAGTTTTTTATCTCGTCTGGGAGTAAATTAAGGTTAACAACATCTCTGTTGTTTCCATCCCGATCTTCAAAGAGACCTCCGATATGCCAGCCATCGTTATCCAGATCGGCCCATTCTCTTTGCTCAAGTACTTTTTTGAAAGTACCTACAAAGTTATATTCAAGAGCAACCGGCCTTTCATTGTATCTGATTATCGAAACATACGATTTTAGGTTGCCATCTTTATCAGAAATAGTATAGGCACTTAACTGATCATTCTGCTGATAATTCTCCGTTTGATATTGTTGCACTGCAGCAGGTAAGGTGATTGCTGGAATTTCATCCCGGAAAAGTTCTCCATCACTTGTGTACATAACATAAACAGAATCTGATTGCGTGTTTGCGAAACCGTTAAGTGCTACTGAAATAGGTGTAGATGCTGAAATGCTGGTTGTAGTTGTTTCTACTGTAGGGGTAGGCGATACTGATGAGAGTTCTTTCTTACAAGAGCTGAGAATGGCGAGGGCTGCCATGATGGCAATGGAACGCTGGATGGGATTGATGTTTGTGTTTTTCATGGTTTGGATTTTGGATTTGTGAAAATTATAGTATACAGTATTTCCTTTGAGGAAAGGTTGCAGGTGGTGTAATTGTAAAATGGCAGATGAGAGGCTAGTACAGGCAGGCCAGGGCAGTTTTGGTTAACCGCTTATGAATATTGGATTTTTATTTTAAAAACTATTTAATTGGTCTTACATACATTAGATACAGGACAAAATGGTTTTGTTATCAATAAAATGTTAAAGAAATGTTGTAAAGGAACTTCATTTTTAAGTTATGGAAACGAGCAGCGATGAGCAAGGATAATTCTGCTAAAGTTCAAGTAAAAGCTTTTTCATTTTTTCCCTTACCAATTTCCCCCCAAGAGATACCATTAGGGATGGTTGTACACATCTAATATTATCTAATTATTGTTAAGATGCAAAATGCCGATCTGCAAGAACCGGCATTGGAAATGGGAGATTAATGAGCATTTTCTATTCTTCCAGAGGGTAGGTATTTATTATTCCGCTTTTCTAATACTTATTTCCCCCACATTACTAATTGATAAGTTACTTCCCGGAAAATCATGTTGTGTTAGATGCCTGATTTCTCTCGCTACCCGAAAACTACTATCCCACCTGGGCCCCTCGCCTTTATGTTGTATCGCAGAATGTATTTTCCCACGAATAAATTTGCCCGTTCTGTCCGTTTCAACCTCAATTATGGGCGCATAGCCACTAATCCCATTTACATTGATGGTTCCATAGGTGGCAAAATTTCCCAAACTATACGCAATAAAGCGGTCTTTATATACTTCTACGGCTCGCACTACATGCGGACCATGCCCCCAAACAATATCTGCCCCCGCATCAATGGCACGGTGCGCAAAGGAATAGGGATTCCCCCGGTTCTCGCCAACAAATATTTCATCTTTTCTGGTAATATGGTTGAACTTATTTCCCTCTGCGCCTGTATGCATCGATACAATTACTATATCGCAGCTGTCATTTAACATCTTAATCAGTGAAACTGCTTCCTCTATTTTTAATAAGGATACCGTGCCTGTATTGGGTGCGAATGCGCAAAACCCGTAGCGAATGCCATTTCTTTCAAATATTGTGTAGGGATGTGCTTCATGTCCAGCAAATTGAATACCCGCATCCTGTAATACCTTGGCGGTATTTTCCCGGCCCTTGGTACCAAAATCTCCGGTATGATTATTAGCTACACTCAATACATCAAATCCTGCATCTAAAAAGTTTTGTACATAGTTATCGGGACTTTTAAAAACATAACAGTAAGCAGGATTTTTACATTGTTTCG
>CAMBTV010000229.1 GCA_945870835.1 Chitinophaga pinensis | reverse complement strand
ATATACAGTTTGCTAATAAATCAGAAGATTTGGGAACCGTAAAATTAACCCTACAAAAATTTTATCGTGTCAATGGAGGTGCCACTCAATTAAGAGGTGTAGTACCAGATGTTATTATTCCTGACCGATTAGAACTTGCAAAATCGCGTGAAAAAGACAATGACGCAGCATTGGCTTGGGATGAAATCGCAAAGTCAGATTATAAGCTTTGGACGAGTAATTACAACACAGACTTAATTGTAGCCAGTGCTAAAGAACAAGTAAAGAACAATGTGACTTTCAAAAAAATGAGAGAAAAAATTGACTCTATTGATAAGGATAATACTAAAGCTTACTCTCTAAATTTTAATAAATATCAGCTTTCACAAAAAAAGTTGAAACTAAGGTATAAGCAATTAGAAGATTTACTGAAATTACCTACTGAACTTAGTATTAAGAATACAGAAATAGATAATCAAAAGTTATCTGCTGATAAAGACAAAGCTGAAAAAAATAAAAGATTTTTGAACACTTTAAAGAATGATATTTATATCAATGAAGCAGTAATAGTTACCAATAAAATGATATCCCAAAGTACGCTTGCACGCCAAGGTAAATTTACCCCTGGAGTTAAGAACTAATTACCTTATCTATTCTATTGAAAAGTCCCGTTTGCTTTTAGCGAACGGGACTTTTTAATGGGTGATATTTAAATCTAAGTCGATGATCTACAAATATCTTTGCTCAATGATAGATTGGTGATGGGAAAAATGACCCACTATAAGAAACCCTAATTCCTTTACTGAAATTTTATTATTAACAGCATGTCCGAACAACTCAAGCATTTCTTGTGAAAAACTGTCGTAAAGAAATAAAGTAGATTTTCTTACTGCAATAAATTCAGCACACAAACTTTCCCAGGTCCTTCTATTGGCATTTGACATTTTTGCGTATTCGTTTTCATCAAATGACGGAAGTACAACTTTTTCATTTCTAGAAAAACACATTGCCCTATAAGTAAAAACTCTCTCTGAATCTATTAGATGCTGAAGGACTTCTTTTAGTGTCCATTTATTCTCTGCATAACTAAACATTGATTTTTGTTCAGAAATTGATGGGAGTAATATTTTTATTTCCTCTGACTGCTGAATAAATGCATCCTGTAATTGATCTTCTCGCACCAATTCAATATACCTTCGAAAATACTCAGGTTGATTGGTAGGAGATAGGGTTGACATAGAAATTAATAATTTGAAATAGACTTTTATATAATAGAAAAACTATTAATTATTGTTTGCTAGATTTTTTAATGGAAGGTTTTGGTAATTTTTCTTTGGCCATTTTTCGTTCTCCCTTTAATGTACTGGCAAGTTGAATAGCTGAATAGGCATTTAGTAATCCGCCAGATTTAGACAACTCATTAAATGGAACAGTTAAATCTGATCCAGGCTGTTTAACAACTTCGTTAATTTGATTAGCAGATTTTTCAATTACATACTTTATTTGCTGTGCCGATAGGGCAGGATAGTAACTCATAATAAGTGCTGCAGTTCCTGCTACTACCGGACAAGCCATACTTGTACCTGACGCTTCTCCATATTTATCGCCACCTGGCATGGTAGAATATATTTGAACGCCAGGTGCAAAAATATCAACTTCCTTTTTACCATAATTACTAAAATTGGCTGCAATTCCGCCATTAGATGGATCTCCACTTGCACCAACCGTGATCCAATTAGTGGCTTTTTTGTTAGTGGCTTTATAAATAGGAGAGGGGAAATTATCAGTGGTATCTACATTTTTACCATCATTTCCTGCAGCATGAACCAATAATACACCCATTTTTTCAGCATACTGAACAGCTTCGTCTACCCACTGTTTTTCAGGCGAAAACTCTTTACCAAAACTCATACTAATTACTTGGGCTCCATTATCAACCGCATATCGAATTGCTAGCGCAATATCTTTATCATGCTCATCACCATCTGGTACAGCCCTTACCATCATTATCTTCACATTATCGGCAATACCATCCATACCAATTTTATTATTTCTTACTGCTGCAATAATACCAGCACAATGAGTACCATGGAAGGGATTAGCAGCCATCAAATCATTGTTACCATAATTGCGGTCATTGATATTTGTTTCATCATCTTGTACTATCAATTTACGGTATTCCTCTGGCGCATGATCAGCTGCTTCTGATTTTCGTATTTGACCATCAAATTCATCAATGATTTGATTGTTGGTTATGTCATCCGTTCCATTTCCTTTACAGAGTTGCAATAAAAACATTTTTGTCTTTTTAGCATCTGCATTCGTAGTAACATACTTATCAAGATCTTTACAATTGTACTCCTTTTTACCCAAATCTTTTGTTATAACCGAATCACCTTTTAAAAAAACTGGCATCAATTTCTTTATAAAAGCAATTTCTTCTGGGTTAATGTCACCCACTAATCTTTGTTTTGTTTTATTAAAACTAGCCCATTCAATTTTTTCCGAATCACTTAATTTAGATTCATCTACTGTGAGATTTTCAAATTTCAATTTTAATTTATTGTAAACTCGAGCAGCTTCATAACTATCTTTCTTTACATTTCTTCCATCCTTTCCTCCTAAAAAATTCCAACCATGAACATCATCGATATAGCCATTTTTATCATCGTCAATTCCATTATATGGTATTTCCTTTGGATTGGTCCAAAGAACTGATTTTAGATCTTCGTGGAGCGTATCGATTCCACTATCAATAACTGCTACTACTACTTGTTTACTTTTAATTTTTTTGGAGTTAATAAAACCATAGGCTTTGTCTAAACTAATTCCGTAAATCCCAGTGCTATCCTGATTTTGAGTATGCCAATTTTTTGGAATTTCTAATTTAGAATTTTGGGAAAAAGAAGATCCCCCTACTAACAAAACGATTAATAATGACAATAAATACTTCATTGTTTTTTTTTAGTTGTAATTTAATTAAAAGCATTTTAATAAAATGCTAAACTTATATTAGAGTTCTAGTAAATTTTTAAATTAATTTAGTAAATACTAGGTAGTTACTCGGAAAATTAAAGTGAGGAATTTTATTTTCTTTAAAGATTCCAAACACAGTGCTTCCACTGCCACTCATACTTGCATAAACTGCTCCTTTTTCATACAATGTATTTTTTATAACTTCAATAGCAGGAAATTTTTCAAAAACTGGTTGTTCAAAATCATTTTTAAGTTCATCTTTCCAATTAACCATATCACCCAAAATAATATTTGACAAGGACTCAATAGTCAGCGCATTGTCATTTACAGTATTTGCATCTAAGTTCAACTGCGAAAATGCCCAACCCGTATTTACATGAATACCCGGATTAACTACTACCAATTGGTAACCTTTTAAATTGAGCGAGATTGGTTGCAAAAGCTCACCGCGACCACTACCCAAACAAGGTTTGTTGATTATAAAAAATGGGCAATCGCTTCCCAATTGTAAAGCATAGCTGAGGAGTTGAGTTTCTGAAATATTCAACAAATATTTTTGATTGAGTAATAATAAAGTAGCTGCACCATCTGCAGAACCTCCACCTAATCCAGCTCCCATAGGAATAGCTTTGTGTAGATGCAATTTTACAGAAGGCAATTTCGGAAAATCATTCTTTAATAATTGCCAAGCTTTTATACAAAGATTATCTTTTTGATCACCCACAATAGAGATACCTGATTGAGTAAATTCAATTTCATCTGAGTGCTCTTTGCTGTCAATAATTTCGATAACATCATTGAAAGGGACAGGGAAAAATACGGTTGCAATATTATGGTATCCATCAGCTCTTTTACCAGTAATTTTTAATCCAAGATTAATCTTGCAATTAGGAAAAAAAAGCATGTTAATTAGTATATTTTTAATTGATAACGGATTAACTTAAAAACAGGAAATATTTAAAAAAATGATATAATTAAATTATTTAAATGGAAAGTATTTTTTAGTTATGAATGATAAGTTATCCCTTGGTTCTACTTTTAATTTCATCCCTAACAGAGATGGCTCTTATATAATCTTCTTGTTCTAGGACTTCATTTAGCAAGCTGTCCAATTCTTCCAGAGAAAGATTTTTTAAGTTGCTCTTGTCAAAACTATCTTTACTTACTTCGGTAGAAGCTTTTTT
>CAMBTV010000228.1 GCA_945870835.1 Chitinophaga pinensis | reverse complement strand
TTTATTTCTCTACTTAAAATTAAAGGAAGCAGCATTTACCAATTGGTTGGAAGCTGATGATAAGTTACTTTTTGATTATTTTTTTACACTTTTTTTATTCAAGCTTACTTTAAAATTTGATGAATCATACAAAAAATAGCGTCGAACATTTACTCCATCAGTTAGATGGACTAACTATTTCTTCTTTTATTCGCTTGCTTACTGAACAATATCCTGACCAAGTTACTTTTTCTACTAGTTTTAGTTTTGAAGACCAGGCAATCACTCATGAAATTTTGAGTAATCAATTGCCAGTAAAAATATTTACACTCGATACTGGGAGAATGTTTACAGAAACCTATTCTGTTTGGAATAGTACCAATGAAGCTTATAAAACTCATATCAAAGCATATTATCCTAATCAAGATGGCTTACAAAAGTTTGTAGCAGAAAATGGTCCTAATTCATTTTATGAATCAGTTGATCATCGAAAAGCATGTTGTTTTATTCGCAAAGTAGAGCCTCTAAAGCTCGCCCTTGCTGGTAATGCTATTTGGATTACAGGCCTACGCGCTGAACATTCTCCTGACCGCCAAAATCTTCCGATGTTGGAATGGGATGAAGCGAATCAACTCATTAAATACCATCCCTTACTTCATTGGTCAACTGAAGAGGTAAAAAATTATATTCAAAAAAATCACATACCCTATAATCCTTTGCATGATAAGGGATTTGTAAGTATTGGCTGTGCTCCTTGTACCAGAGCGATTAAAACTGGAGAAGATTTTAGGGCAGGTAGATGGTGGTGGGAAGATGCCGATAAAAAAGAATGTGGTCTTCACGTCCATGAACCTGTTGAAAACGAAATAAAAAATCAGTAGAAGTTATTTTCTTGTAATTAAATAGAAAACGAAATTAAAATTGATTTAAAACAATAAGAAAAATTAAAGATGAGTGAAAAAATAAATTTGATAGATTCTTCGAAAGCATCTTCTGAACTAGGGGATCAAAATTACCGTCGGCTAGATTATCTTGATCAGTTGGAATCTGAATCCATTCATATTTTTCGAGAAGTAGCTGGTCAATTTGAACGCCCCGCTTTACTTTTTTCTGGTGGTAAAGATTCTATTGTATTGGTTCACCTTGCTTTGAAGGCATTTCGACCTGGCAAGTTTCCTTTTCCTTTGGTGCATATCGACACAGGGCATAATTTCCAGGAGGCATTAGATTTTAGAGATCAATTTGCTAAAACCATTGGAGAAAAATTAATTGTTAGGAATGTTGCTGATACAATTCGTGAAAAAAATCTTACTGAGCAAAAAGGAAAATTTGCAAGCAGAAATGCTTTACAAACCTTTACCTTATTAGATACTATTGAAGAGTTTAAGTTTGATGCATGTATTGGCGGAGCGAGAAGGGATGAGGAAAAGGCCAGAGCTAAAGAAAGAATTTTTTCTGTAAGAGATGAGTTTGGTCAATGGGATCCCAAACTGCAACGTCCAGAATTATGGAATACCTACAATGGTAGAATTGATAAAGGCGAAAATGTGAGAGTGTTTCCTATCAGTAACTGGACAGAATTGGATATCTGGAATTATATCCGCAGAAATAAAATTGAATTACCTTCTATCTATTTTTCTCATGATCGAGAGGTATTAGAATATCAAGGCCAACTGGTAGCTACTTCTGAGTTTATTCAATTGGAAGAGGGAGATAAAGTTTCTATAAAAAAAGTTAGGTATAGAACCGTAGGGGATATGACCTGTACAGCTGCAGTAGAATCCAATGCCACTAATATCGATGATATTATCAAGGAAATTATTGCTACAAAAACTAGTGAACGAGGTGAAACAAGAATTGATGATCGGGTAAGTGAAGCTGCAATGGAAGATCGAAAAAAAGGTGGTTATTTTTAACGACAGCTTTTGGTTATTTTTTTAGAAGCTTCATTAGAAGTCATTTTTTAAATTTTTTTAACAACCATTTCTTTTGAATTTGGAGTAACAAAAATACTTATGGATATTTTAAGATTTATAACGGCTGGAAGCGTGGATGATGGAAAAAGCACCTTGATTGGTCGATTGTTATATGATAGTAAATCTATTATGATTGATCAGTTAGAAGCTATCGAAAAGCAAAGTAAAAATAGGGAAGATGGTGAAATTGATTTGGCCTTGCTCACGGATGGTTTAAGAGCTGAAAGAGAACAGGGTATTACCATTGATGTAGCCTATAAATATTTTTCTACACCCACTCGTAAATTTATTATAGCCGATGCTCCAGGACATACGCAGTACACCCGCAATATGGTAACAGGGGCTTCTAATGCTGATTTGATTATTATTTTAGTAGATGCTCGCAATGGAGTTTCAGAACAAACAAGGCGCCATTCAATTATAGCTTCTTTGTTGAATATTCCTCATGTAGTAGTGGCCATTAATAAAATGGATTTAGTAAATAATTCACAGGATGTTTATAATAATATCGTGATTGATTACTCATCTGTAGCTGCTTCACTAGGCTTAAACGATATCACCTACATACCAATCAGTGCTATTAACGGAGATAATATTGTAGAGAAATCGCCTAGTTTTCCCTGGTACGAAGGGGAGTCTTTATTACATATTTTGGAAAATGTGGCTGTTGCCAATGATATTAATTATGCAGATGCTAGATTTCCTGTTCAATACGTGATTCGCCCTCAAACAGATGAATTACATGATTACAGAGGTTATGCCGGTAAGGTGATTAGTGGAATTTATAAAAAAGGTGATACCATTTGCGTACAACCCTCAGGGTTACAAAGTGTAATTAGTGCCATAGAAATTGGAGGTAAACAAGTGGAGGAAGCTTTTGCGCCTCAGAGTGTGGTACTTCACTTGCAACATGATATCGATATTAGCAGAGGGGATGTAATTATTAAAACAGATAATCTCCCAACTGTTGAAAATGAATTGGATGTATTGCTCTGCTGGATGGGAAATAAACCCCTTAAGGCGGGTAACAAGTATTTGTTGCAAATCAATAGTCGAGTGGTAAAGGCGGTAGTAAAAGAAATTGAATATAAGTTAGATGTAAACTCTTTACTACAAGAACCAACACCTGATCAGGCTCAATTGAATGATATAGTAAAAGTAAAAATAAAAACAGCTACACCAATTCCTTATGATTCCTATAAAAAATTACGGGTAAATGGAGGGGCAATTTTAATAGACGAAACTAGCAATGTTACGGTGGGAGCTTGTATGATTCAATAAAATCTGGATAGTTTTTTTGAAAAATTAAGCTCAATTATTTCGTATCAACTCAACTATTCTCTTCTGTTATAAATAAATAAAAAATGAAACAATTTATACAAAATCTCCATTCACGTCACTTGGAATCTGCTAGTTCTTTTCCTGATAAGGAGATGGCAAATAAGTTTATAGATGGTTTTTTTGAATTTTTATTTATTCCCAATCAACTTACCAAACTTTCTGAGTTTGAATTATTGAAAGAGTATGAAAAATACAAGACTTATTTATCCACCTTGGTGTATGATGTAGTAGGGACGAGTGCTAATACAGATGAGTTGGTAAATGTTTTTTTTGAAAAGGTTCCTTTTATTTATGATGAATTGCAAAAAGATGCTGCTGAAATATTAAAATTTGATCCCGCTGCTGAATCGATAGAAGAGGTTTTGGTAGCCTATCCTGGTTTTTATGCGACAGCTGTATACCGCTTTTCTCATCAATTATGGAAGCAAGGTGTAAAGCTGATACCTCGACTTTTTTCTGAATGTGCACACAGTAAAACAGGTATTGATATTCATCCAGGTGCTCAAATTGGGGAGTCTTTTTTTATAGATCATGGTACAGGTATTGTAATTGGAGAAACCTCAGTAATAGGTAATAGAGTAAAAATTTATCAAGGGGTTACTTTGGGAGCATTGAGTGTAAGCAAAGAAGTGGCAAAAATGAAAAGACATCCAACCATTGAAGATGATGTAGTTATTTATTCTGGTGCAACCATTTTAGGGGGAGATACAGTTATTGGCCATGACAGTGTGATAGGTGGAAATGTATGGTTAACCCATTCTCTGTTACCCAATTCAATTGTATATCATAAAAGTGAAGTGAGTATTAAGGATAAAAATAATTTTTCAGATGTTTTAAATTTTGTCATTTAATTCATAAATAATTCTAAGTA
>CAMBTV010000227.1 GCA_945870835.1 Chitinophaga pinensis | reverse complement strand
ATGTTTCATACCTTTTTTGGGTATGAAAGGGTATTTAATGCTCATAACATATTGATTATCAATGTCGTTTGAATCCTGTCTTCCCGACCAAAAAAGAAAGCAATAGCCTCAACGAAAGTTGAGGCTTTGTTATTTCAGGAATAAGCGATTCAAGCTCGCTTGAAATCGCGCATGAGTGAAATAACAAACAGCCTAATGAATGCAATTCATTAGGCTGTTGCTTTTATGCTTTTGCACTAAGGGTGAAAAAGGATGCCGGAGTAAAACGACGGCAATCCTTTAATTAATATCCTTAACTCTTGCTAAATGATTGATCATCCTCCTGCATTTTAATACAGTAGTAATGATACCACCAATTGGAACCAATACCGAAAAAAGGGTAAGGGTGTTTCTAGTGGATTTGTCAATTAAATTATTGGAGTAAAGGGTTTTGATTAAAGTAATTGAAAGAATCATTAAAATTAAATTAAGAATCAAAACTGTGTAGAATTGTGTCATACAATAACTATATTTTTTTGATTTATTTAGATTGCGTAGAATCATCTACAGAGTTCCAACCAGAGTTCCAACCATCCCTAGCACCATTATAAACATCTTTATAGTTAATTAAAAGAGTTACAATTATAACTGTAACAATTAACTTACCCCAATGTTTTACAATTAGGTTTTGAATATCATTTACAAACTCTTTCATATTTTTTTTGATTTATTATTTTTCATTCTAAAAATGATAAAGTTAAAATTAAAGCGGCATCCATCAAGCACATTTAAAACTACTTATTGCCCATCTCAACAAGCTATTATTCTCATTCGGCAGATCCAATTTCTTTTTAATATTATACCGATGATTCCGAATTGTTTTTTCAGATAGATACAATAAATCAGCTATCTCTTTACTCTTTTTTTGTTGAGCAATTAAACCGAGTATAATATTTTCCATTCTTGTTAAACCTCTAATGCCTAATTGAATGGTTTCTGCTAGGATAAAAATTTTACCTTGTTTCATGGCTTATACTTTGTTTAGAGTATAAACCTATTGCATAAAAAAGAAGTATTAGTTAAACTAGTTTAATTAATACGAATAAATACTATAATATTAAAATACTTTAATATTATAACTTATTTTTTTAAAATTGGTTTTAGTACTTCAAATTTTCCATCAATCGCCTGTTCACTAAAATTTAACCCCAGTAGATTTGCTACCAATGGATAAACGTGCACGTTTTCAAAACCTTCAATCGTCAATCCTTTTTTAAAGGCAGGTCCCCATGCCATAAAGCTTGCCCTCATATCTATTGCTTTATTGTCAAATCCGTGTTTACCTATGGATGGCTTTCTTGTACCAAGATTAAATACTTGATGAATCGTCTTTGGCACTAAAATTAGATCACCCAATCGATTGTACCTATCATCCGATTTTTTATAATGCCAATAGTCTGGGGTTTCATCTAATTTATAAGTCGTGAATCGGGTGTCTTGCTTTAAGGCTTGATAAGTAGCCTCAATCTTACTGGCATCTTTTGCATATAAGTGCAATAGGGCATCACTCCAAGGAATATTAAAGTCGTTTTTATCCACTGCAGCTGGCAAACCTATTGTATTGTCTACATCTACCGTTGTCATACCATGATCAGAAACAAAAATATAATTGATTGGTAAGTTCAAAGGCGCTAAAGCTGCTTGCAATGCATTGACACTGCTATCTACAAATTGTACCGATTTTTTTACCCTAGGATCTTCTGGTCCATAAGTGTGTGCATCATGGTCTACATCTGGAAAATAAAAAGTGATCATATGAGGCCGTCTATCTTCTGGAAGCATCAACCAATTTTTTACCGCTTGTATTCTTGTGCCAATATTGGTTTTGTCATTATAGATATAATGATAGGTAGGTTTGACACCTTGAATATCAGCTTCTGAAGCCACCCAAAAAAAGGAAGCTGAAAGCATTTTTTGTTGCTCTGCTAAAACCCATAATGGAGTTCCGCCATACCATTTGCCTTCGGCCACCATTTTCTTATTACCCATACTATATTGTTGACCAGAAGCCACATCAATATAAGTGTTGTCCACCAATCCATGGTGCGCAGGGTACAATCCAGTTACAATGGTATATTGGTTAGGGAAAGTCACAGAAGGATAGGAGGGTTGCATGTATTTGGCACGCACTCCATTTTGACTGATCTTTTGTAAAAAACTTGCCTCATATTTTTCTGTAAAGTCTGCCCTAAATCCGTCTGCAGAAATTAAAATCACATAAGGTTTCTTATATTGACTAGGATCGTTTTTGGTCAATGGATTCACCTGCTCAGTGGTGTCTTGCGCAAATAAGGATGTGGCCAAAATCATCAACAGAGCAATTAAACTCAATCTTCCGTTACAAAAGCACTTCAAATTATTTTTCATTATGTATTTTAATTTTTCGAGTTGAAATTTTTTGAACAATCACTATGCTTAATTGAACACTCATCACAGCAACCATTATGCCCCCTCCTAAATCCATTGGAAAATGCTGTCCTAAATACACCCTTGAATAAGCACAGAGCATTGCGAAGATAACACCAATGGCGAAGACCCATTTTGTAGGAAATAAATAAATTGTTAATAAAAATAAAGTGAACGCAGTGGCGGTATGACCTGATGGAAAACTATTCCAACTATGCATGACCACCCTTGGCACGGTATGAATTTCATCTAAAGGTATCCCGCTTGCAATGGGTCTGCTTATATTATCCCAAATAAACCGCTTCGGGATTTGCGTAAAAAGCGTTGACAATAAAAAATTAAGTACGATCAATTTAAAGTCTTTTTTAAACCAACCAAACACTATCGCTAAAAAGGGAACCCAAACCCATCCCTCTGCGCCCCAGGTGGCCCATTTAAAAAATTGGTCCATGAAAACACCCCCATCTGTATTCAATAAAAGAAAAACAGGAATCCTGCCAAAAAAAGCACTTGTTCCAAGAAGCAGAAGCGCACCCAATAAGCTTAGGTTTCTTGCTTTGATATATAAACTTGGTGCTTTATCCAACATGGTTAAAATAACTTTTGCTGCAGCAAATTTACAAATGTTTCAGCCCCGTGTCAACTAATTATAGTAATGGTTGTTATAACTTTACGCCACCCAATGAGAAAAAACAACGACAATATAGAAGTGATAGGTGCCAGAGAGCACAATTTGAAGAATTTTGATCTGTCTATTCCAAAAAATCAATTAGTGGTATTCACTGGGGTGAGTGGAAGCGGTAAGTCCTCACTTGCCTTTGATACCATCTACAACGAAGGGCAACGTCGTTATATGGAGAGTTTTAGCGCCTATGCAAGACAATTTATGGGGGACATGGAGCGTCCAGATTTGGATCAAATTACAGGTCTATCTCCAGTGATTGCCATTGAGCAAAAAACAACCAATAAAAATCCAAGGTCTACCGTAGGAACGGTGACTGAATTATATGATTTCCTGCGTTTATTGTATGCGCGTGCAGGTAAGGCATATAGTTATGAAACGGGCAAACCAATGGTGCAATTTTCTGAGGCTGAAATCATTCAGGATATTCAAAAGAAGTTTAAGGATAAAAAAATAAATCTTTTAGCCCCTGTTGTTAGAGGTAGGAAAGGACATTATAGAGAATTGTTTGAAGAGATCAGAAAAAAAGGTTTTGTAAAAGCAAGGGTGGATGGAGAGATCATAGAACTAAGACCAAAATTTCAAGTAGATCGTTATAAGATTCATGATATCGAAATTGTGGTAGATCGTATCCCAGTGAATGAGGCCATGAAAACTAGGTTAGCAGATAGTGTGCAGCAGAGTTTAAAAATGGGCAAGGATTTATTATTTGTATTAGAAGAGGGGAAAGAAAAAATTGTACAGTATTCTAAACAATTAATGTGTATCGAAACTGGTTTAAGTTACGAGACGCCTTCTCCTAATAGTTTTTCTTTTAACTCGCCTTATGGCGCATGTCCAAATTGTAAAGGCTTAGGGAATGTGTATGCTATAGATATGAGTTTGCTTTTGCCAGATCACAGCTTAAGTATTAATGGAGGAGCGATTCACCCATTGGGAGAAGCGAGGGAAGCGAGCGTCTTTAATCAAATAAAGCAATTTGCAAGAAAACATAAAATAAGTTTAGATAAAGCGCTTAAAGATTTATCTAAGGAGCAGTTGAATTTAATTTTATTCGGCGATAAAAACATTTCATCGAGTTTGGATATGGATTTAAACGATGAAAACATTCCTAATGAATATACTGGAAGTTACGAAGGGA
>CAMBTV010000226.1 GCA_945870835.1 Chitinophaga pinensis | reverse complement strand
TGAGTGAAGCAAGAGAATTGGTAAGAGAGCTGATGCAATTAGACGAACAGCATGAAGTATTGTTTTTGCATGGAGGCGCCTCTACACAATTCATGCAAGTGCCAATGAATTTGTTAGATGACAAAGAAACAGCTGCTTATGCAGATACGGGAGTATGGGGAACCAAAGCAATTAAAGAAGCCAAACTTTACGGTAAAGTAGAAGTAGTTTGCTCAGGTAAAGAAAGTAATTATACCTCCATTCCAAAGGATTTTGCAGTACCTAATGATGCTACCTATTTTCATATTACTACCAATAATACTATTTACGGAAGTCAGTGGCAAAAAATTCCTTACACCAGCATTCCTCTAATAGCTGATATGAGCAGCGATATATTTAGTAGGGTGATTGATTTCAATGCCTTCGACTTAATATACGCAGGTGCACAAAAAAATATGGGACCTGCTGGGGTCAACCTAGTAGTAGTGAAAAAATCTATTTTGGGAAAAATAAAGCGTACCATTCCTACCATTATGGATTACCGCAATCATATTAATGATGGTAGTATGCTCAATACACCGCCCGTTTTTTCAGTTTTTGTTTGTATGCTTACCCTTCGCTGGTTAAAGGCTAAAGGCGGTATTGCTGCAATAGAAAAACTAAATGAGGCAAAGTCAGCATTGCTATATTCAGAAATTGATGAAAATCCATTTTTTCGCGGTACCGTTGACAAGGTAGATAGAAGTAAAATGAATATTTGTTTTGTAATGAACGACCCAACGTTGGAAAAGTCTTTTCTAAGCTTGACAAAAGAAAAAAATATTGTGGGTATAGAAGGACATCGATTAGTAGGCGGTTTCAGAGCATCTTTATATAATGCTTTACCCATTAGCAGTGTAACAGTTTTAGTGGATACAATGAAAGAATTTGCTGCGGCTAATTCATAAAAAATAATACATTCTAGATTAGTTAATATTTAAAGATGATTACGATTCAACCTTTTAGAGCACTCCGTCCAGAAGCACAACATGCCAAACAAGTAGCATCTCGACCTTACGATGTACTGAACAGTAAGGAAGCAAAAATAGAGGCTCAAGGTAACCCTAACAGTTTTTTACACATTACCAAAAGTGAAATTGATTTGCCTGAAGAAGTGGATATTCATTCACAACAGGTTTATGATAGTGCAAAAAATAATTTAGATGCATTTGTTAGTAGAAATATTTTATTTCGTGAAAGCAAACCTTGCTATTATATCTACCAACTAATTATGAATGGCAGAAGTCAAACAGGCTTGGTTTGTGGAAGCAGTGTAGATGATTACGAAAATGATCTTATCAAAAAACATGAGTTCACGAGGCCTGAAAAAGAAAAAGATAGAATCAACCATATCACTACCACTGGTGCACAAACGGGAAATGTATTTTTAGCCTACAGAAATGTAACGGAAATCGATGAAGTAATCAGCAAATGGCAAAAAGAAAAAAATCCAGTTTACGACCTAATCGCTGAAGATGGTATTCAGCATAGCATATGGATTATCAATGATTCGGAAGTCAACGATTTAGTAAGCGAATTGTTTAAAACCAAAGTCCCTTTCACTTACATTGCTGATGGTCATCACAGAGCTGCATCAGCAGCTAAAGTTAGAAAGGCTTTAGGCAAAGATGCACCCGAAGGAGCTAATATTTTCTTAACCACTTTATTCCCTTCTAATCAATTGCATATCATGGATTACAACCGGGTGGTAAAGGATTTGAATGGGCTTCAAAAAGAAGCGTTTATTGAAATATTATCCTCTTCCTTTATTGTAGAAAAAGCAGAGAAAGCTTTTTCACCCAGCAATCTCCATCAGTTTGGATTATACACTAGCAAACAATGGTATAGTCTAACTGCTAAAGAAAATACTTATACCAATGACCCCATTGGAATTTTAGATGTAACCATTTTACAAAATAATTTATTGGATCCTATCCTTGGCATCAAAGACCAACGTACTGATCAGCGAATAGATTTTGTAGGAGGTATTCGTGGATTGGAAGAACTTGAAAAAAGAGTAGACAGTGGCGAAATGGCCGTCGCTATTAGCCTTCACCCTGTTAGCATTCAGCAACTATTTGATATCGCAGATAGTGGAAATGTAATGCCTCCCAAAAGTACTTGGTTTGAACCCAAGTTAAGAGATGGGCTACTTACTCACTTGATAGACTAGTTTCTAGACACCAATATCGATTTGATGTTCATAATATGCCTTTCATTTTAATTATTAAATGAAAGAATAAATAGCTACATCAATCACTTAAAAATTGTAATGAATTTTATTGATAGCTCATTTAAAAATGAATATTTCATCTTTTAATCAGATATCAGTACTTTTATGGGGATGAAATTAATTCCTTTAACTTCTTTTTTTGCGAGTCTTTTTTGTATTGTTCAAGTAACCAATGCTCAGTCTGCATCTCAACTACAAGAGACTGCTAGGTCCTTTATGCAAAAAGGTGATTTTAACAATGCCTCGCTATTACTTGAGCGGGCTTCTATTGCCGATCCTAATAATTTTGAAATAACAAAAAATCTCGCTTTATCTTTTTATTTTCAAAAAGAATATAGCAAAGGGCTTGATGCTATAAAAAGTATTATCGATAAAGAAGAGTCTGATGACCAATGCTTTCAAATAGCTGGTAATCTTTACAAGCAATTGGAACAAACCAAAGAATGTGAAAAATTATTTAAAAAGGGCATTAAAAAATTTCCTAAAAGTGGAGCTCTCTACAATGAATTAGGTGATTTATTATGGGCACAAAATAATAACGAAGCCATTCGTCAGTGGGAAAAAGGCATTGAAAATGACCCCAATTATTCTAAAAACTATTACAACGCTTGTAAATATTATCAGCTTACCGCTGATTATGTTTGGAGTATCTTATATGGAGAAGTATTTGTTAATATGGAACCGCTCAGTAAAGGCTCACCTGAGATAAAGTCAATCATATTGGAGAGTTATAAAAAAATATTTTCTGAAGAGGATATCAAAAAAGAAAATTCCGAGACTAGTAAATTCACTTCTGCTTTTCTTAAAAATATCAATAAACAAAACCTTGCTTTGTCAACAGTATTTAATGCTGAAACCCTTACTATGATTAGGACTAGATTTATACTAGACTGGTCAAATGAATATGCAAGTAAATATCCCACCCGCCTTTTTGATTACCAACGTCAGCTAATTCAAGAAGGAATGTTTGAAGCATATAATCAATGGCTATTTGGTACCGTACAAAATTTAACTTCTTACCAAAATTGGATTTCAAGTCATGCAGAGGAATACAAGGAGTTTACCTTTTTTCAATCTGGCAGAATATTCAAGGTTCCGCAAGGTCAATATTACCGGCTTTCCAAATAAAGGTTCTGTAAAATCGGCGCTCATATTTAATTTTATCCCTCAGCTTGTCGAAGAGAATACTTTTTTATTTAACTTAGTAATAATTTAATAATTTAGACAAACTCATTTGTTTATCTAAATTGATTTTTTAAAAGTTGAACGATTGTATATGAACGAAAAATCTAGATTATTTGATTTCTTGCAAAACCAATTGGAGCATTTTCCTAAAACTGACATGATTGCAGGCAAGGAAAATGGCCAATGGGAATTATACAGCACTGCTGAAGTTACTTCCATGGTGAACAACTTAAGCATCGCTTTGATCCGCCTAGGCATTAGTGGAAATGATATGACTGTTGAAAACCAGGACAAAGTTGCGATCATCAGTAAAAACAGATCAGAGTGGTTAATGCTCGACATGGCTTGTCAACAAATAGGTGCTGTACTTTGTCCTATTTATCCAACCACCAGCGTGAGTGAATTAGAATTTATTTTAAACGATGCCGGAGTAAAACTTGTATTTATCAGCGGGCAAGAAATTATGGACAAAGTAACTGCTGTAAGAGGTCAAGCCCCCTCCCTTTTGAATGTTTTCAGCTTTGATAAACTACCGGGAGTGGATTATTGGAAAACAATCTTACCTACTCCAAATGAATCTGACAGGGAACAATTAGAAAAAGTAAAGGCAAGTATTTTAGCTGAACATTGTGCTACTATTATTTACACATCTGGAACTACTGGAACACCAAAAGGGGTAATGCTTAGCCACCGCAATATTGTTTCTAATATATTGAATGCAGTAAAAAGTTTTCCTCTAGAACAAAATAAATATTCAAAATCACTCAGCTTTTTACCCTTGAACCATATTTTTGAAAGGGTAGCTTCTTATATGTATATCTGTTCTGGTATTT
>CAMBTV010000225.1 GCA_945870835.1 Chitinophaga pinensis | reverse complement strand
AACTTTACAACTTTATTCAGTTTCTAAAAACGTAGTTCGGGGTTGTCTGTTGAAAAACCAATATTTACATGCATCATTTAACAAATTGCCATTCTAAACACATCTCCCAATTCTGAATACATGAAGAAGAATACAAGGATTGCCTTTTTCGATTAAGTCTACAAATTAATTTACTGAAACCTCAACGGTTTTGCCTAGTCCAAATTCAAGTAATCTGTATAGGGTAGATAGCTGAATGTCTGTTTTTCCATTTTCTATACGAGAGATGAAGCTTTTTTTCGCACCAATTTTCTCAGCCAGTTGCTCTTGAGTCATTTTGGCATTTTTTCTTTCTTCTTTAATTAATTCCCCTATGAGAAACGCCTTTGCTTTTATTTCAAATTCAGTTCTCTTTTCAGATCCTCTTTCGCCGTAACGTTTAGTTATATGCTGATTGTAAGTGGTTATAGTATTTTCTTTTTTTGCCATGTTATTTTTATTAAATAGTAGAAAAATATTCCTTCATTAGTTTATTCGCTAAATCTATTTCTTTAATTGAAGTTTTTTGAGTTTTAATTTGATAGCCATTAAACAAAACAATAATTTTCCCTTTATCAAAGCAACAGAATATCCTGTAAATATTATTGCCGATTTCAACTCTTATTTCATACAGCCCTTTTCGCCCAGCTATGTGTTTTAAAAATTTCTCAGGAACTGAATCTATATGAGTTACTAAGAATAAAACGTAATCAATTTTTTCTTTCGCTTTCTCTGATTGTTTATCAAAAAAGTCATGAAAATGGTTTTTATAAAAAACCAGCCCTCTAACTTGATTCATTTGAATCTGATTTTACAAAGTTAACTTAAAATGGAACTCAAATAAAATAGTATGCCTACTTTATTGAAAATAAATATCTAAAGAATAAAATGTATTAATTCGGGTATTTGTACGCAGTACTAACTACCCTAACTCGCTGATAGACAAAGAAAAAGTCCAGCATTCGGTTGAACTTGTAAAGAGTGGCTCCTTTGTATGAACAAAACTTGCAACTGGCATTTAGTTTCTGCGCAATCGACTAGTAGCGATCTATATACAATATAAAAAGGAGCAAGAATTTTCCTCTAAACGTAAGTTTTCAAAACATATACGTAAGTCATTTGTGTCTGAACCAACAATCCTTTCGATCATTTTCATACTGTTTAAAAACGGTATTTACTGGTGCGCCATGGATTAGTTGCTGGTTGAACTTTGTGCGCGCTAAATAATTGAATGCGCCCATATCGCCGGTGTAGGCGGTTTTATTATCGCGATTAGCCTGTTGGTGAATAGCACAAAGTTGTTGTAGAAAATCAAAAAACATGGCAGCCGCACCCCCAATAATTCCGCAGTTCAGCAAGGTCTCATTTCCAAATGCACTTTCATAAGCTGCATAATCGGGTATGTTTTTCCGTAAATTTTCCGCATGAGCAATCATCCAATCGTTGTGCAATTGTTTGGGTTCGTCGCCACAAAATAGGGCATTCGGATTTTCACAAAAAAGCGGATTTACAAATGGATTGTTAACAAGCACCACATCGGTAATATCCGTAATAAAAATTCCCTTGATTTGCTGAATGTGCTGCTGCAAAAAATCCCTGTAAACAAAATAACGAAATACATTGGGATTAAATTGGGAATCGTACGCGATTTTTACGAACGAAATATTTTCGTTTTCGTACGATTTACACGTTGCTTCGGAGAAATTATTATGAAAAATAACCCCTTGTAAATTAGCTGCTGTAATGGATTCTACCCAATCCTTTACCAAATCGTACGAATCGTTGGCAAGTGTTGTATTCCGATTTACATCGTGCACACCGGTAATGTGACAGGCCATTACTACATTAGTATTTGGCGGAAAAATCGGCGATTCAAAAGCCATTTTTAGGCGCTAATTAAATTAGCTTTTTTGATTATTGCACAAATACTATTGGGAATATTCCGGTGATACACATAGGTGCGTAAGTCTAATTTCTTTACCCGAAATAGTTGGGTAGCTCGTTCGTAAAAATCGGAATCAGCTGCAAAGCCCGTTTTAAAATCAATGGTGGTAAATACTTTTTTCCGACCGAATAAAGTTCCAAACAAGATAACTTCATCTAAGTGAATAAGTTTAGTTAGGTCGTTTTTATCAGACACATAATAATCGTTTTCGCTATCAACAATAGTTTCTGAGTTTGAGCAAATTAAGTCCATCTCATTGATTTCCCGTAAACAAGTGCTCAAATGATTCGGTTTGTATTCGTCGTCGCTATCAATAATCGTTATATATTCACCCTGACTATATAATACGCCGCGATTGATGGATTCAGATTGACCGCGATTGCTGTGGCGGATATAGCTGATTTTGTTCTCGTGTTTTTCTACATAATTTAGCAAAGATTCCCGGTCATTTTCCTTGCTCCCATCGTCAATAATGAGTAGCTCAAAATCTTGAAAATCCTGTTGTAATACGGAATCAATGGCTCTTTTGGTATAAAAAAAATCTGTATTAAAAACCGTCATTAATACCGATACTTTCGTTGTGTTGTTATTGCGCACGTTTGGTTTTTTGCAAAGTTAATTTTTTCTTGTTAGAAATTATCGAATAACTGAGATTAGTCCCGATAGGATGCTTGTTTTGCTCATACTAAGCTCACTTTTAGCGTGGTTAAGCAAAGAATATCTTTGTTAAGTTTATGTAAACAATTTATGAATTTAAATTAAGTGGATGGTTGTTGTTCAATTACTGGTGAACTCGACTTGGTATTTGATGGGAGATAGGACCCGCATAGATGACCAGGTTCAATTTCCATTCAATAGAGCCCCAAAGGCCCTCAATCTGATGCTTGTACTCGTTTTATAATGAAATTGCTCAAATACTGGAGTAATTTCAATCATCGTAATGAAATCTACACTTAAAAATTAGTATCTCATCATGTTCCACTTTGTATATTAATCTGTGCTCATCATCGATTCGTCTTGACCAATATCCAGCGTATTTGAATTTTAATGCTTCGGGTTTGCCAATACCTTCAAATGGACTCCGGGAAATATCTTTTAATAGCTCATTAATTTTATTCAGTTTCTGTTATCATTCTTTTGCCAGAACAAATATTCATTCCAGGATATCTCATTGAAAGGTATAACCATTTATTTAATTAATTTTTTTCGAAAATGCTTGCCCTCTTTAAATTGCTTGATTGATGCATCTAACACTTCCATATTTTTTTTAGAAGACATTTCGTGCAGTGTTGCGTTCAATGAATTGTATTCCTCTAAAGAAATGATCACGACGCCTGTGTCTTTACCCCTATTGATAATTAAGGTTTCACGCTCTTTTGTAACCTTGTCGAGGTAGTGCTTGGTTTCTTTACGAAAATCAGAAAGAGTAGTGGACAGCATAGATACATATTTATGTACAAATATTTGTCCATATAACTATAGAGCCCACATTTCTTCAAATACCTGGAATAAAATTTTATAAAAACAGCGTATTTATACGCAGATAATGCACTGATAGGCAAAAAATAACTACCTCGTTATACGAAAGTTGGAGCAATTTTGCATTTGAAGAAATAAAAAAGCGCATATCCGAACCTGAATGCGCTGAGTGTGCGTGTGATTTTACTCCACTAATTTACTTGTGATACAGTTATAAGATGCTATACCAATTGTTGTAGAAAATGATCTAAATCAGGAATTTTGGTTACGATAATATCCCAGACGATATCGTAATCAATACCAAAATAGTCATGGATTAATTTATCGCGGGCACCTGCCATTTTCTTCCATTCAATATGAGGATGTGTTGCTTTAAACTCTTCATCTATTTTCTTTGAGGCCTCTCCTATTATTTCAATACTTCTAACCACTGCCCTACAAAGCACCTCATTATGAATGACTTCTTCTTTTGATTTTCCGCTAACATGTTCTAGAATAAAATTAGTTTCGGTCAGCATATGCCGAACCAGTTCCAGATTAGAAGCGGACATTTTCTACCTCCTTTAAAATATGTGGACCAATAAACTTACTTAAGGATTGTGGTGTTATTATTTCAACTTTTCTACCTAATAGATTCTCCAAGAAAAAGGAGAGGTCGATAAAGTTATCAAAAGATTTTTTATCAGGATAAAATTCTACCAAGAAGTCAACATCGCTTGCCTCTGTAAAAGTTCCTTTAGAAAAAGATCCAAAAATGCCCATGCGATCTACCCCATATGATTTTATCCTATCACTATTAGCGGCAATAGCAGACAGTACTTCCTCTTTAGTATGTACTTTG
>CAMBTV010000224.1 GCA_945870835.1 Chitinophaga pinensis | reverse complement strand
TTTAATAATTTATTGAAAGAAGTGAATGGAAAACCAGAGCAGCATGTTTTAGAGCAATTGGGTATTCGTACGATGGCCAAGGCAATTTATACTTCTAAAAATATTGGACATTACGGTTTGGGATTTGAACATTATTGTCATTTCACTTCACCTATTCGTCGTTACCCTGATGTAATGGTTCACAGAGTATTGCAAAATTGTTTGGATAAGGATTTGAAGTTAGATAAGAAAATGGAAGAAAAGTCTAAGCATTGTAGTGATAAGGAAAGAAAGGCAATGGAGGCAGAGCGTGCGGGTAACAAATACAAACAAGTGGAGTATATGAAGGACTACCTTGGAGAAGAATTTGATGGGATTATTAGTGGGGTTGCAAGTTTCGGGTTTTTTGTAGAAACTGTTTTGCATAAATGCGAAGGCATGGTAACTGTCCGCGATTTGAATGAGTTTGATGATTTTAAGCTCGATGAGGCTGATTATGCTTTGGTAGGTATGCGTACAGGTAAAAAATTTAGAATGGGCGATAGTGTAAAGATTAAAGTGGTGGCTGCAAATTTAGAAAAGCGACAATTGGATTATCATTGGGTGCAGGAAGAAGGATCGGCAGTACTCGATATTGAAAAATCAAAAAAAATAAAAAGGAAAAAATAATTGTTCAACGCGGATTGTTGATTATAACATACTCTTCAATTTTGCATTTTAGCTGTTTACTTTATGAACTCTTTTTTAGAATTATCGAAATTATTCGAACAGAAATTTAACAGTCGGCATTTCCCTACTCATACTCCTACGCTGTATGAGCCTGCACAGTATATTCTGCAACTCGGGGGCAAAAGAATCAGACCTGTATGCGTTTTAATGGGCAATGAACTTTTTGGTGAAATAAATCCTGACTCTTTCGAAGTGGCAACTGCAATTGAATTGTTTCATAATTTCAGTTTGATCCATGATGATATAATGGACAAAGCTCCTTTGCGCCGTGGAATGGAAACAGTACATACAAAATACGGCGAATCTACTGCTTTACTCGCTGGAGATGTGATGTTGGTGCAATCCTACGAATACTTGAACAAAATTAAAAGAGACTATTCTCAAAGAGTTTTTCAAGTTTTTAATGATACCGCCAAAGCGGTTTGTGAGGGTCAACAATTGGATATGGATTTTGAAAAAAGATCTGTCGTGAGTTTGGAGGAATATGTAAATATGATCAGTTTAAAAACTTCAGTATTGTTAGCGGCAAGTTTGCAGCTAGGTGCAATCTTGGGAGGAGCTGGACAAGGTAATCAGCAGCATTTGTATGAGTTTGGAAAAAATTTAGGTATTGCTTTTCAAGTCCAAGATGATTTTTTAGACGCATTTGGTGACCCTGATAAATTTGGCAAACAGTTGGGTGGAGATATTCTTGCCAATAAGAAAACATTCTTAATGATTCATGCAATGGAAGTGGCTTTTGATAATCAAAAAGAGGAGTTGTCAAATTTAATGCAGACTTCTAAGATTGATCCGACTGAAAAAATAAACAAAGTGTTGTCTATTTTTAGAGATTGCAAGGTGGATGAGTGGGCAGTAGAGTTAAAAGAAAAATATGTTCAAATTGCCCTTCAACATTTAGATGAAACTGCAGTATTGTTGGTCCGTAAAAAGCCTTTGATGGAACTTACTGAATATCTGATTCAAAGAGAAAGTTAGCATTCATTGAAGCGTATTTGAAAGTAAATCGTATACTTTTTTATAATAAGAAATCAGCCTACTGGTTGTTTTGTTTTTTGAAAATAGAAACTAATAAAATATTAAATTCCTTTTTAAAAATCTGGTGTCCTTATGTCAAAATCTTTATTCAGAACAAAGAAGATTGAAAGCGTTATAGCTGATGGGGGTGTTGATTCGCATGGCGAGGTGGGTGGAGGATTAAAGCGAGTGCTTACATTGAAGGACCTTACTTTTTTTGGTATTGCAGCTATCCTAGGTGCTGGTAGCTTTAGTAGCTTAGGTGGGGCAGTTTTTCATGGCGGACCTGGTGTAGTTATCTTGTTTATAATTACAGCCATTGCTTGCGCCTTTACTGCTTTCTGTTATTCTGAGTTTGCAAGTAGAATACCCGTTGCCGGTAGTGCCTACACCTACGCGTACGCTTCATTTGGTGAGTTATTTGCTTGGATCATCGGTTGGGCTTTGATAATGGAATATTCTATTGGTAATATATATGTAGCCTATAGTTGGAGTGATTATTTTACTTCCTTTCTTCAAAAAATTAATATTCATATTCCTCAGTACCTGTGTACTAGTTATATGGAAGTTAAAAATTCATTGGCCCTAGGAAGTTCCAATGCTGAATTAAAAGATGCTTGGAACAATGCTCCAATAATAGGAGGGTTAAGAATAATTTTTGATTTGCCCGCATTAGTTATTAATGTGCTCATTACCTTTTTGGTTTATAGAGGTATCAAGGAAAGTCGCAATTTTAGTAATCTAATGGTGATACTGAAAATGATGGTGGTAGCATTGGTGATTTTTGTAGGAGGATACCTAGTTTTTTCAAAGGGATTAACCTTTAATTGGATTCCTGCCGATGATAACGGAGTAAAGTCTTTTATGCCCAATGGTTTTAGCGGTGTGATGGCTGCAGTGAGTGGAGTGTTTTTTGCCTATATAGGATTTGATGCAGTAAGTGTATTAGCCGAAGAAAGTAAAAATCCCCAGCGGGATCTTCCCAGAGGAATGATTTACTCATTGGTAATATGTACGGTCGTTTATATTTTGCTAAGCATGGTTTTATCAGGTGCAGTTAATTATAGAAAATTTGATGGCATAGGAGACCCGCTCGCTTTTATTTTTGAAGAACAAAATCTTAATGTACCCTGGATGCAATTTTTTGTTGCTATTGCAGCAGTGGTTGCAATGACGAGCGTGATGTTGGTTTTTCAAATGGGACAACCAAGAATTTGGATGAGCATGAGCCGAGATGGTTTGATGCCCCCAATTTTTCAAAAAATTCATTCAAAATATAAAACGCCCTCTTTTGCTACAGTCGTTACGGGTTTGGTAGTGGGACTTCCAATTCTATTTACTGATAAAACATTTGTGCTTGATTTTACTAGTATTGCTACTTTGTTTGCATTTGTACTAGTTTGCGGAGGTGTGTTATTGATACCTAGAAAAGAAAGACAACAAAATAAATTTCATCTACCTTACATCAATGGTCAGTTTATTTTCCCTTTAATAGTGGTTGTAGCCATCTTATCAGCAAAAGTTTTAAACGCTAATTATTTTTCAGGAATGATAAATTTTGATTTCAGTCAAAACCCTGAATATACTAGCGGAAAATTTAGTTTCATGGATTTAGCAACTCCCAATATAACGCTCATTATTTTTTGGTTGACTGCTGTGGTATTATCATTTATAACATTCCTTAAAAAATACTCTTTAATTCCATTAATGGGATTAATTACTTGCTTGTATTTACTTACGGGGATGACTAAGAGTAACTGGGCATGGTTTTTAGCATGGCTAGCAATAGGATTGGTAATCTACCTTTTATATGGGTATAAAAAAAGTAAGTTAGCAGTCTAGTATTTTTAAAAAATTATTACTTTTTGAAAATATTAAAAATGTTTACGTTGCTATCTTCGTTTACTCAACCAACCCATTTAAATTTATTGAATTAACTTTTTAATAGAAAAATTTCGCTGATCATGAAATACCAGGAAGGAGATAAAATAATCGTTTTACTAACCAATGAAGAAGGAAAGGTGGTGGAGATTATGAATGATAAAATGGTGATGATAGAGGTGAAAGGAGTTCGCTTTCCTGCTTATATGGACCAGATTGATTTTCCTTATTTCAAAATGTTTTCGGAAAAGAAGATTGTAGAAAAGAAAAAAATATTTATTGATAATGTTAGACAGGAAAAAGGGAATTTAAAGATAAAGGTTGATAATGGCGTATTTCTTGCATTAATGCCCGTTTTTGATAAGGATGTTTTTGATGATGATGTGGTTGAAAAATTTAAGATTTACTTGATCAACCAGACCGACACTGCCTTTAACTTTATTTATCGTTTATATTTTAGTGGCGAAAATAGTTTTGAATTAAAAAATAATGTTTACCCACTCAGCGATTTTTATTTACACGACGTAAATTTTGATGATTTAAGTGACAATCCGCGTTTTGATGTAGAATTTAGTTTGACAGTTCCTGATAAAAAGAAAGCTCCCTTTTTTGAAACTTCTCTAAAGTTAAAGGCCAAGCAAATTTTTAAGCGCATTGAAGAAATTCAATTAAAAAATGAGCCGATGTTTTCCTATTCATTGTTTGAAAACTATCCCGACAAAGTGGATGAGGAAA
>CAMBTV010000223.1 GCA_945870835.1 Chitinophaga pinensis | reverse complement strand
GCTATTTAAAGCAAAGAGGATTTAAAGAAGAAATCATCAAAAAATTTCAACTTGGATTTAATCCAGAAGCCCGTGATAACTTTGCCCAAGCAGCTATTCAAGCACAATATAATTTAGAGCTTTTACAAAAAAGTGGTTTAGTGGCCATCCGAGATGAAAAACCGGTAGATAATTACCGAGGCAGAATCATATTCCCAATTCACAATCAGAGCGGAAAAGTTTTGGGCTTTGGAGCAAGAATTTTAAAAACCAATGATCGCGCGCCTAAATATATCAATACGCCTGAGAATGAAATTTATGTAAAAAGTAAAATTTTATATGGTAGCTATTTTGCAAGAATGGCGATTGATAAAGCAGATGAATGTTTGCTAGTAGAGGGATATACCGATGTGGTATCACTTCATCAAGCTGGAATTGAAAATGTAGTAGCCAGCGGAGGAACTTCACTGACTCCAGATCAATTGAGACTTGTAAAAAAATATACGAATAATCTAACCATAATTTATGATGGTGACAGCGCTGGTATTAAGGCCGCTCTGCGTGGACTAGATTTAGCGCTTGAAGAAAGTCTGAATGTTAAGCTTGTATTAATACCTGACAATGAAGATCCTGATAGCTATGTGAATAAAGTAGGATCTGAAGCCTTCACTCAATTTGTATCTGCTAATAAAAAAGATTTTATCCTTTTTCAATTAGGTGTAATGCTTCAAGATGCAGGTACAGACAGCAATAAAAAATCAGCTGTAGTTAACCAGGTAGCAGAAACTATTTCCAAAATTAATAAGGCAGAAGATTTTACCAAGCAACAAGATTATATAAAGCAGTGTTCCGAGATTCTTAAAATTGAAGAAACTGGATTACATGCATTGGTCAATAAATTTGTACGTGAAAAAGTCAACAAAGAAGAAGCTAGAGTCAGTCGTGAATCAATAAACCAGGCTAATTCGGAAGGGGGTGAAAACTTAGAAATAGACAATGATGTAGTATCCTTACTTTACAAGGATGAACCACACGAAAGGGCAATGGTGAGAAGTTTACTTGAATTTGGACTAAAAGAATGGGACAAAGAGCTCCGAGTAGCAGATCATGTATTTTCAGAAATTTCAGAAAATCAGCTAGAAGAATTAATCGATAACAAAAACTTAATTACGCTTATAAAAACATACAAAGCCTGGTATGATGAGGGTTTGGAGCCGACTGCCAAAAATTTCACTTATCACGAAGACAATATTATTCGTCAACTAGCTATGCAAGTAATGGACTACGACTATGAAATTAGCCCTAATTGGAAGGATGTTTTTGAAGGTAAAATCGATACCCGTGAAGATCTCTATAAAGAAGAAGTATTTAGTACAGTAAATTATCTAAAACTAAGGAAGATAAAAAGACTGATGGAAGAAAATCAAAGGGATTTAGAAAAAACAAAAGATTTAGATGAACAAATTGTATTACTTCAAATTCACCAGCACTTAAAACAAATGGAAATAGAGCTTACCAAAAATATTGGAACAGTTATATTCAAATAATTTGATTAGACACAAAAATACAGTGGAACTAATTACTCATCACTAAATAGACACCGCATGTTAAGCAATAATGATATTTTAAAGAAACTAAGGGTAGCGCTCTCTCTTCGCAATGATGATATAATTGAAATACTTTCTCTAGTAGATTTTGAAATATCCAAAGGCGCCTTGGGTGATCTTTTTAGAAACGAAGACCATCCGGGTTTTGTAGAAGCTGGCGATCAAGTACTGCGTAATTTTTTAAACGGTTTAATCATTTACAAAAGAGGTAGACTACCTGACAATAGGACGATTGCTAAGGATGATGAAGCTCCTGCAAATGAATAGGGCAAATGGCCAGCCAAGAAAACTTTTTTTTCTTTCTCCCACCATTCACCCCATCAATCATTTAACTCGTTTTCTTAGGTGGTAAAGCAAAAGCCTGAGCTTCATGTTCAAAATTTCCATTGTGTGCACCATCACAATATGGTTTATTCTTAGATAAACCACAGCGACAAAGACCTAAAACTTCCCTTCCTCCTAAATCATATTGATTTCCTGCTCTATCGAAAATTTCAAAATCTCCCTCTACTTTCAGGGAACCATTGTTATTTACTGTAATTTTTGTTGAAGCCATTTTTTATGTTTTATTTTTTAAAAATTGAGATGCTCTTTTAAATCAATTATAAGCTATTTTTTTCAAGAAGAATTAATTGACTTGCAAAATATAGAAATATAGTACAAAAGTAATGGTTCAGTTTTTATGTAAATAACTTTTACAGATCTAGGTAACTAAAAAAGTAAAAATATTGGTGACCCCATATAAATTTTCATTGCAAAGGCAATCATTTTTAATTATCTTTTAATTATAGAAATTTAATTACAAATTTTCAAATTAGAGATAAATCACTAATTTCTTTCTTTTGTAAAAGAGGGTATTTTTATCTTATCTATCCTTTGGAAAATAAAGTGCTTATTGCATTAATTTCACCCCACTATAAAGGGTTTAATTTAGTTGATTAAATACTGTATTTGTTTTAATTGCAAGAAATTCATGTTGCTAATTATGAGGAATTTTATATAAAAATTTTATAATATATTTGATTTAGAATTAGCCTAATATATTCAAATATCAGGTTGCGAAAATCCAATTTTGTTGAACAAAAAGTCCTTTGCTTGGTTAAAAGTTTGAGCAATTAAATTTTTTCATTCAAAAATTCAATAAATTGCCAATCATGAGTCAGAAAAATAGTTTTGTGTACTCCGAATTATCAGAGCCACACCGTATCCGAACCAAAGAAATCCTTCAACAACATCCAGACATTAGGAAGCTGATTGGTAAAAACCCATTAACAATTCTTGCCATTGTCGGATTGGTAAGTTTTCAGGTGATCTTTGCAGGATTGGTAAATTCACAATCTTGGTGGATTGTAGTAGGTGCTGCTTATTTATTAGGCGCTTTCGCAGACCATGCCCTATTTGTAATGATTCACGAATGTGCGCACCGCTTACTTTTCAAAAAGCCAGAAGCCAATCGTTTGGCTGGCATTTTTGCAAATATCCCGCAAATTTTTCCAAGCTCTGTATCATTTGAAAGATACCATATCAAACACCATTCTTTTCAAGGGGTTCATGAGCTAGATGCCGACCTTCCAAATAAGTGGGAAGCTAAGTTGATAAATAATTATTTTATCGGGAAAGTATTTTGGTTGTTATTTTATCCTTTGTTTCAAGTATTTAGAATCAGTAGACTTAAAGAAATTAAACCTTTGGATGGCTGGGTGGCTCTTAACTGGGGAGTACAAATTACCTTCTCCTTCTTAGTTGTTTTTTTTCTTGGACCAAAAGCATTTGCCTTTTTATTGTTGAGTTTTTTCTTTTCTGTAGGATTACATCCTTTGGGTGCCCGATGGATACAGGAACATTATTTAACTCATGGAGAACAAGAAACCTACAGTTATTATGGACCACTAAACTCAGTAGCTTTTAATGTAGGTTTCCACAATGAGCACCACGATTTTCCATCTGTACCCTGGAACCGACTTCCACAAATTAAGGAAGGTGCTCCTTCATTTTACAACTCTTTATTTTCCCATACTTCATGGACCAAATTGTTTTTCCGATTTCTTTTTGATAAAGAGATATCATTGTATTCAAGGATAATACGCAATGATAGAGGAAAGGTAAAACTAACAGATGAATCAAAGCCTGATATGGAGATGGTGAGTTTGAATTAATCGATTCCTTTATATAAAAAAAGTGCAGAAAATTTCTGCACTTTTTTTATATCATCCTCCAATAAGTGATTTTTAAAAAATAATAACTATTTAGTCGGACCTCAAAAAGTGATAAGCGCTCATCCGGTAAAGCTTTTGTTTAAAATGTAGTTAGGTACTTAGTCCTGAAATTCCTTTCGGAATAGGGTGCTTTTACTTTTTTGCCTTGATGCAAAAAAGTAACAAAAAAAATCAATCCGCCGCGGCGGATGAAATTTCAAATGTCAGCCTAAAATCAAGGAACTCGCGAGTAGAGTTTGTTTCTTTAAGGGAAGTGCCCGCTCAGACAGCCTTGATTTTTTAACGGCTGACATTTGAAATTTCTAGCACTTTTTATTCGAGGGCGCTTCTGAATGAGCGTTTACTGCTTTTTGAGCATCAACTATCAATAAAGACTAAAGAAAAAAAATTACTTAAAAAGCGTGATTTTTTAACACGTGATATTTGACTTTTCTAGCAATTTTATTAAAGGGCGTTCAAACTATTACTATGTCAAATTACCTAACCCGACTTTTTGTGGATGAACTATTTAAACAATAGATAAGCCACAGCTAGCGTTAACACTACATTAAACAAT
>CAMBTV010000222.1 GCA_945870835.1 Chitinophaga pinensis | reverse complement strand
ATTGGTAGGCTCTAACTGAGTAGCTTCCATTTCAAGGGTAAATCTTTTTACTGAATCTATTGTAAACACTTTTCTTAACCCTACTAAATAAGCAGCAGCATGATCTGGATTTAACGTAAGGTCTCTTGAATTGTATTTATGATCATTCCATCCAAATTCTCCATAAATTTCAGTGTTGTACTGCTGAAATAAATAGCGTGCAAATAAATTAATAAGTTGATCACGATTGCGAGCGTCCTCTACCAGTCCATAATTACCACCAGTATTGGATTTGAAAATGGAAGAAAAAACTGGAACATATTTTTGCATAAAATCCCCTTCCTTTTTCATATCATTCAGGTAGTATTGAAACATCCTATTGACGCCTACTGAAAACCCGTTCAAAAATTTAGGTTGGTAAGCAAAATTTACCCCATTGAAATATCGGTTTTCATTGGCAAAGTTTGGATATAAAGTGTTGGGATCTTTATTTTCAAAGGGTAAATTAGATACACTATTCAGCTTGCCTCCAATTACTTGAAATTCAAAATGTCCAATGGGAGTTTTCCAAGGCTTATTGGTGTGAAAACTAATATGCGGAAAACCAGGCGCATTGTTACCCATCATAAGCGAGTTGAAAACTCCTGGTCCCCACCATAAATTCTCTGTTGATAGCGAAACACTCAAGGGGGTTGGACCTAATTTTAATCTGATGGCAGACTGCCCCAAAGAAAGTTGTTGGTAGCTTTTGGTTGTATTCGAACCACCGCTTAATAAAAAATAACTGGGAATAAATTGAATGGTCAGCCACTTGGAATTGAGAGTGGCACCTGCTTTAAAGACTTGCTGAAAACCTTTCGATAATAACATTTCTTCATTGTTTCTACCCCAAGCCGAATGCGTATCGAACTGTTGTTGAATGGTAAGTGGAAAAGCAATCAATCGAATCGATTTACTTTTATTAAAAAAGCTGCGTTGTTGTTGCTGTAAAAGTGGATCTTTAAAATAGGCAGCTGTGTCAACTACATTGAGGAGTACAGGCCTTACAGTAAAGGAATACTCTTTTTTTAAATTTCCTAATAGTTGCTGATCACGAAGTGAAAATTCATCCAAGGTACCCACCAAAACTGAAGTTTGTGTTCGCCCACAATAGGACAAAATTAAAAGACCATGCAATAAAAAAATTAATTTAATACGCATGTTTGTCTGCTTTGAAAACATTAAGAATGGTTTGCAGTACTATTTGAATGTCGAGCCAGAAATTCCATTGATGAACATAGTATAGATCATAATTTACTCGAGTTTGCATGTGTTCAATATCAGGCGTTTCTCCTCTAGCCCCATTTACTTGGGCCCACCCAGTCAAACCTGGCTTAACTTGATGACGAAGTAAATAACTTTCAATTTTTTCACTGTACTCTAAATTTTGTGGCGTTACATGTGGCCTAGGCCCTACCACCGACATATTATCAATCAGTACATTCCAAAACTGGGGCGTTTCATCAATGCTAAGACTCCGAAGCCATTTACCAAGAGAAGTTACCCGCGGATCATTTTTGGTGGCTTGCACAAATTCATTTTCTCCGGCCTTTTGATGATACATCGTTCTGAATTTATAACAATTCATTTTCTTGTTATTGATACCCCATCTCTCTTGTTTAAAAAATACCGGCCCCTTAGAATTTAATTTAATCAATATCGCTAATATGGGAAATAACCAAGATCCAATGAGTAATAAAAACAATGAACTAAAAATAATATCAAAAGCTCTTTTTAAAAATTTATTTTCAGATTTATCTAAGGGCAATGCTCTTAAGTTAATAACAGGAATCAATCCAATCTGATTGATCTCAAAAGAAGTGGAAGTGAATTGATAATAATTAGGCACAATGAAAGTCTTGATACCATGGTTATCACAGGTTTCTAAGAAATAGCGGATCAGTGACTCACTCAGAGAAGGTAAGGCCACAATCACTTTTTCGATTTCATGTTTTTTTAAAACCTCCGCCAGTTCATCTGGATTACCTAAATAATTGACATCAGCTAATTTCCTGTCTTCCTCACTTAAATATCCGATACAATTGTATCCGTAAAAAAAATTCGCTTTAATCGTCTGGTTTAACTTTTGAGTACTTTCGGCAGACCCTACTATCAATAACTTCTGCAACATCGAGCTATCATGCAAATAATCATAATGGATTTTTTTTCTGATTATGTACTTGACTAAAAGTTGAACAAAACCAAAAAGAATTTGAAAACAAACTAAAAAACTAATCGGAAGATATATTTTTTTGTTATAAATGAAAAGGAAAGCGGCTATTAAAATGAATTGGATAACCAAGGTATTCAAAACGATTACAATCTCTTCCACATATTTATTTGAAATCCTATCCTTATATAATTTTGTATTGGATGCAGCAATGAACCAACTTATTAGCAATATAAAAACTAACAATACTGGATTGCTGATGGAAATTTGTAAAAAATTTAAAGGAATAAGACCAATGATTTCAAGACAAATCAAAATAGTAAGCGCATCAATAATTCTTCGTTTTTCGTGAAGGCGGAGAATAATTTTTTTGCTCATTAATGGGTAGATTACAGAAAGACGCTAAAATAAACAATTTATTTCAACGGAACTTTATCTAGTCCCAATTTCTATGAATATGCCTATGATTTGTTTAGCTGCATTTGACCAACTATAACTCGCTAAAATGGGCAGCTGATTTTGCTTTATTTGATTTCTTTCTGTTTCGTTTAACATAAGCAATGACATTTGTCGAGCAATATCTTGTACATCATAAGGGTCGAAATAAATAGCCCCTGCTTTACAAATCTCAGGCAAACAGGTATTATTGGCTGCGATAACGGGCAATTGAAAGGCCATGGCTTCTAATGCGGGCAAACCAAACCCTTCATTATAGGAGGGTAGCACATAGGCAAGGGCATTCTGGTAAAGAGTACTTAAGTCTTCATCACTTACATATCCTGGCAATAGCACATCATCTGCCAATCCTTTGTTACTAATAGCCTCTTTTATGAAAGCGCTGTCGTCACTAAATACAGATCCTCCTGCTTGTCCGGCAAGTATTAAAAAAACGGGCTGTTGGGGATTCGCTTGCTTTAGTTTTTCAAACGCTTCAATTAACCGAACTAAGTTTTTATGTTTATTAAAAGCTCCTACATGTAAAAAATAAGGATGCCCATTTAATCCTTTAATTAATTCACTTTCTTTTCCTGCATTTTTTTCAACTAATTTTTTTCCTGCTTCATACACTACACTGAAACGCTCATTTGGTAATTGAAGATGTTTAGAAATGGTACTAAGTGAATAATTGGAAGGCACAATAATTCTACTTGATTTTTTTGCTCCTCTTAACGCAATGAGGTGAAATAGTCGTAACCAAATTTTATTATAGTGAGCGGGATATTCCCAAAAAAAGGCATCATGAAATACGACTACTGTTTTAAATCCTAACCTAATTATCGGGAGAAAATAATCGGTACAAAAAACAATATCACATCCACTAAAAAAGGCCTTTACTGGTAAAACAATTTGTTTCCAAGTAAAGTAGAAAAGATGCTCAAAAAATTTATGAAAATAAGACCTCCCTTTTAGCATAGGTAAGGGGTCGTGTAAAAAAACAAATCGTATGGACGAAGATGGATACTGTTTAAATTGTTCTACTAATTCATGTAAATAAGTCTTGGTACCAGTGGAAGCTTTTAGTAAATCCCTGCAGTCGACTCCAATGGTAAGTACTTTTTTCATTTTTAGTTAGGCCTTCATTGATTCTACTTCCTCTACGATGGAAGCTTCAAATTGGCTGATTGAATAAAGGAGTTTAAATCTTTCTTTGCCAGCTTTTCCCATTTCATTTCTTAAGCTTTCATTTTCAGCCAGTGTCAAAATATGGTTAGCCACCGAATGGGGGTCTTGTAAAGGTACTAAATAGCCAGTAAGCTCATGCACAACCGATTCGCAAGCGCCTCCTTGTCGAGTTGCCACTACGGGTTTTTGAGCAGCCATTGCCTCTAAAATAACGGTTGGAAAGGGGTCCGGCTTAGTAGAAGGCAGTACAAATATGTCTAGCGTATTCATGATCGAAGCTATATCTGTCCTGTAACCTAGATCGGTGATGATTTCTTCAACCCCTAATAATTTTTTTTGTTCAGACAGTTGGTCATACAAATATTCATAGCCAGGATAAGCATCGCCCACCATTACAAAATGACAATCATGAGGTTTTGCATTAATGGCTGCAGCTACTTCTATAAAATAAGATTGCCCTTTAAAAAGATTAACACGACCAATCATGCCCACCAATATTTTGTTAGATGGCAGGTTCAAAGACTTTCTTAGGTCGAATGAATGATCAATATTTTCAAG
>CAMBTV010000221.1 GCA_945870835.1 Chitinophaga pinensis | reverse complement strand
AACTTGATGACTTCTGTTTTCTTTTCTAAAAAATCAATACCGATATAGGCGTCCTTTTGAAATAAACGCATTTTCCGCATTTTTTTCATTGAAATGCGACTGCTGGTAAGATTAGCTACACAGCCATTATCAAATTCAATTCTTACGTTTGCTATATCTGGAGTATCACTCATTACTGCTACACCGTTGGCCGATATGCATTTTACATTGCTATTAACTAAATTTAAAATAATATCAATATCATGTATCATCAGGTCAAGTATAACACTAACATCAGTACCTCTAGGATTAAATTGTGCTAGGCGATGCACTTCAATAAACATTGGGTTAATGTTGTAACCTTTTAGGGCTAAAAAAGCAGGATTAAATCTTTCCACATGACCTACTTGAAATTTAATATTAGCTTCTTTTGCAAGTTTGAGTAATTCTCTTGCCTCGTCCATGGTGTTTGCCAGAGGTTTTTCCACAAAAACGTGTTTGCCCATAGTGATGGCTAACTTACTAATTTCAAAATGTTCGGTGGTAGGGGCTACGATATCAACTAGGTCACAGGCGGCCATTAGTTGTTCTGCATTTTCGAAGTGAGGTAGCTGGTATTTATCATTTACTTCTACCGCAGCTTGCTGGGAAGGGTCATAAAAACCGATTAGTTCCACCCCTTCAATTTCCTTCCAGTTGTTTAAATGAATCTTTCCCAAATGCCCAACTCCAAAAACACCAACTTTTAACATAACCGTATTGTTTATTCAAAGATAAGATGCTCCTATGAAAAGGTACTGTCTTTAAAAGGGATGTTAATAAATTGTTACCTATAAAATTTATATTAAGAGGTGACAAGAGGTGAATTTTTACCCTTTTGTAAAGAAAGAAAAAATTATTAAAAAGAAGATGAAAGGTTAATTTATTTGTTTTTCGGGCAATTCATCCCAGAAGCCCATTTTTCCAAATTTTTCAATTCTTTGTTCGGAGCGTTTTTGGGGATCGATGTTTTTTAATTCTGCAATAACAGGAAGTAGGAATTTTTTAAGAATTTCTGCGGCTTCATCATAATCCCAATGTGCACCTCCGAAGGGTTCAGGAATAACCCCGTCTACTAAACCGAATTTTAGCATGTCTTCACCGGTTAATTTTAGTTGATCGGCTGCTTTTTCCTTGTTGTCCCAATTTCGCCAAAGAATACTGCTACAGCTTTCTGGTGAAATAACCGTGTACCAGGTATTTTGCATCATAAAAACTCGGTCACCCACGCCAATGCCTAATGCACCGCCACTAGCTCCTTCACCGATGATCACACATATAACGGGTACCTTTAGACGAAGCATTTCATATATATTACGAGCAATAGCTTCACCCTGACCTCTTTCTTCAGCCTCAAGTCCGGGATAGGCTCCAGGAGTGTCAATGAGGGTTATAATAGGTTTATCAAATTTTTCAGCCAATTTCATTAGGCGAATTGCCTTGCGGTAACCTTCAGGATTAGCCATTCCAAAATTCCTGATTTGCCTCATTTTGGTATTGATTCCCTTCTGTTGACCAATAATCATTACTGTTTGGCCATCTAAATCAGCAAAACCACCTACCATTGCCTTATCATCTTTGAAATTTCTATCTCCATGCAATTCAACAAAATTGCTACACATTTTATCGATGTATTTTAGCGTATAAGGTCTGTCTGGGTGCCGACTTAACTGAACTTTTTGCCAAGGGGTAAGGTTTTGGGTGAGTTCTTTTTTAGTTTCAATGATTCTATTTTCTAGCGAAGCGATAGAACTACTCATATCAGACTTGCTTTTTTCCTGAGCTACTTTTAAAAGAGCTATTTGATCATAGAGATCTTTGATAGGTTTTTCAAAATCCAAGAACTGTCGGTTTTTTAATTCAGGCATATTGCAAATTTACTATAAGTTATTTGACATTGAAAATAGCTACTGTTTTGTAAAATTAAGTGGAAAGATTTTTTTATAAAAGTTTTGGGTTAAAAAAATTAAAATACCTATCTTCGCAATCCGAAAAAAACCCCATTAATCAGCAGTGGTTATTAAAAATTTTTATACGGAAATGGATCGGTAGTTCAGTTGGTTAGAACGCCGCCCTGTCACGGCGGAGGTCGCGGGTTCGAGTCCCGTCCGGTCCGCAGTTAAAATTGTAAAGCCTTGTAAATTAAAACATTACAGGGCTTCTTTTTTTAAGGGACAATGATTATTAATAAAGTAAAAACCCGATCTGAATTACAAATCGGGTTTTTACTTTATTAATTCTAGGTATTAACTTGCTCTACCCACTTGTGTTGCCTCGGGGATTTCTATTAATTTCCCAGATTTAACATCGTAAATATAACCGTAAACTGGAATGTACGAAGGCACTAAAGGGTGCGATTTTATTCTTTTTACATCTTCAATGATACTTTCTGTTTGATTGCTAATGGTCAAGAAAGAAATGTGCTTAGCTTCATTTGAGCCGCCCTCTTCAGAAACATTTTTCCACCCATTTTCGTCAACCGAAGCAGTTGCTAGACTCTTAGATAATAAACCACGGATAATTTCGTCGGTAAAATATTCCATTCCGCAATCGGTATGGTGAATAACAAACCATTCAGCGGTACCCAATAATTTGTGAGAAATCACTAAAGAACGAATCGCATCATCGCTTGCCCTGCCACCTGCATTTCTGATTACGTGAGCATCACCTTCGGATAAACCAGCATATTTGGCTGGATCTAAACGTGCGTCAATGCAGGTTAAGATAGCAAATTGACGACTCGGTGGTAAAGCTAAATTGCTTTTTTCACCAAAAGACTCGGCATAATTAAGATTTGCGTCTAATACTTCCTGGTGTACTTTGCTATTTTCTTGTTGTAAAAGTTCTTTATTATTCATTTTTATATTTTTCGCATATTTATGCCCATTAACCATAAAATGATTTTTTTTTACTTATTATTTCCACAACTAATGAAAGCAAGCAGTAATGATATGTTGACAGAATCGTTTACAAGCCGAGGCCGATTTAAACAAATAGATAAAATGGTACTTTAGGCGAATTACACCCAATTTATCTGCGCCTTAATAATTGGAATTGGGATATGGCGATGGTAGAATTTGACCACAAAAAATATAGACTTCCAATTCCACATATGAACATTTAATTTATCAGGATATCATTCTAGTACAATTGAAAATATTTGTTTCATATTATTTAATTTTTAAAACGTAAAGTTCAAATCTTATTAAATTATAAAATATGTGAAACCTAAAAGGACACATAAAATATTTTTTAATTAATCGAATTTTAAATACGTAATAAATATTTTTTTTTATAATGTTAATCTTAGTAACTTCAAAATGTAAATAAACTTTCACCTTAAAATTTTTTAAAATGAAAAATTTGACTTCAAAAAACTTAGTATTAGTACTGTTAATTTCAGTTACACTATTTAGTACTTCATGTGCTACAATTCTAGGGGGTAGGGTTTCTACTGCTCAAAGAACAAAGCCTGAGACTGGAGAACCAGCAAGAAAAATTCGTGTAGTTGCCCTAGTTGCTGATTTTTGTTTTGGAATTGTACCAGTAATTGTAGACTTCGCAACTGGTGCCATTTATAGACCTGAAAATAAGTAAATTGACTAAAAAGTCCCCTGAATTTTCGGGGGATTTTTTAGTTAATTTTTAATTATTACAATAACTTCAAAATCAAATAATCCTTCTCCTTTAATTTTTAAAAATTAATCTTTTTGAAAAAATTTATTTATGTAGTAGAAAGAATAACTTACATTCCCAATTAAACCTTTTTCGGATTGGAAAGTCTAACTCAAAAATATCCTCTATGATTTTTAATAAATTTAGATTATTGCTTGTATTCATAGTAATCATCTCAACTGCTTGTAATAAATCAAGTAACGACTCTACTTCAACCAGTTCAACTTCTACTTCCACTTCTGAAGATTCTGTTGTTATTGAAGTTGATCCCAAGTATTTTTTAGCAGCTGGATTAACTGAACCTATTACTAAAGTAAGCCAATCATTGGCAGATGGGTCAACCGTTATGTGTTATAAAATTGTTTCAAATAATACCCCAAGTGATCATGTCCAAGGTCCTTGGTGTCCAACTAATATAAATGATGGAATTGATAAAGGGGGTATATGGTTTGAAGGAGGAAAATTGTATGATGTAGATGGTCCATTTATTAAAAATTTAGCAACCTTTTATTCAAATACTACTTGGAATTTGTACAATTCAGCAACTGGTGTAATCAATGTTACAGGTACAAAGGCAGCATGTGAAGCTGCAGCCAGACCAAATGTTGATCCACTGTACAAAAATTATTGTGTTCAATGTCTACCATCTTATTTCCCTGGAATTAAAAAAATATATTATATCCCTGTCAAGCCTGT
>CAMBTV010000220.1 GCA_945870835.1 Chitinophaga pinensis | reverse complement strand
AATCCATCACACCACCTTGCAAACACCACATGATCTCTACAAAGAATCAATAAAAAATGCTGCCTAATGATAATCTTGACACCAAAAATCTTAACTTAACACCTTACCTTTTTGGTCCTAAAAAAGGGGAGTATTATAGGGTGATTTTGCTCTCATTACTGATAAATAATGTTTTCTTATTCGTTGAATAGATTTGTCTACATCAGAAAATTTCAAAACTTCGTTTCGTTTGCTAGACTAACTCACTCACCTTCCTTTTAAAAACAAACAGCACATCCGTCGTCTCACTTATACGGAATAATGCTGAACCTTCAGTCATACCCTCGATGGTGATTAGCTCCCAACCTTTGGCTCCGAGTTCGTTAAGCTTTTCCATTAACTCTAACTGAAATCCTTCCTTCTTAATCTGCGTTCTGGAAACATCCAGTATTTTGTATTCAAATTTGTCCATAATGATGTATTTATTTTGTATAAGTAGGTAATCCTACCATAATATTACAACAGATGTTTGTTGCTTCTGATGCTTTCTGAAATATTTTGAATTTGAAGATCCTGAAAAATTCAATCAACTCCTCAACAAACAGCCTATTCAATGAAGTCTGACTAGCAATTATATCTACATGTAAAAATAGCAGGATGCCAATTAGCCGGATGAAAATAATTCCCCGACATTTTACTAGCGAACCACCCCGAATTTTTGGTACAAATTTTGTTGCAACAAAGAATGCAGCTACGGGTATAAACTTGTAACTGCTTGATTATCAAATTGCTTTGTTAACTAAAGATGAAGCTATTTTGGGTTTGCTGTAATTAAAAAGGGCATCCAGAAATGAAAGCGCAATGGCTTTGTTTTAATCAGAAAATGTAAAACTTCCTATTCTTTATAGCTTCGTAAGCATGGACACCAAACTGATGAGTGCTATTTGCATTTACAAACTCATGGGTAAGAAAAGGCATCATAGTCTTACCCGAATTAATCTAAAATATTTCTTACTTTCACAATAAAAAAATGGAAACCCCAACAATTGCAGGAAAAACTCCGCTTCCGGTTCAATTAGAAGCCGGTAAAACTTACGCATGGTGTTCTTGCGGCAAATCAACTAATCAACCATTTTGTGATGGTTCACATAAAGGATCTTCTTTTGTTCCAAAAGTATTTGTAGCTGAAGAAACTAAAACAGCCTATTTGTGTAATTGTAAGCATACAAAAAATCCAGGGTTTTGTGATGGCTCGCATAAAACATTATAGGAGTTTATCACTTTATGGGTAAGCACCCCACCAATACCCTTATATTTTAGCAATATATTATCAGCATTATAACACCCCCTGGATATTTTACTCCAAGGGTACCACTTATTTCACTCGATAGTTTACCAGCGTTTCAGTCCAAAGTATACCACTAGGAGACATGGTTAAGTGAGTTATTTCAGTCCAAAGTTTACCACTTGAAGGGATTTGTAGATAGCATTTTGAAACAGCCTTGCTTTGTAATAAAAGCATGGCTAATCAAGTGATATCAATGCTTCAGATTCAAGCACTCATACTTTCAAAGTATAACCCTTTTACTTTTATATCTGCTCATCTTATTGACAAAACCTGCAGCTATCTTCCAATTGTAGAAATAAAAAAGCCGAGCTTAAATCCTGGCCTGAATTAGTATTTAAATAGTTTCTTCCATTAGTCTTTTTGACAACTCTTCCTTTTTACTTTGTTCAATTGCGTCACACAATTGAATATATTTACAAACGATTTCCTTATTATCTAAACATACTTTTATTAATCTACCAGTAGATAAGGAAGTCATCCCTTCGTTTTCAATATTAGAAATCGTGTTTTTGCTAAACCCTAAAATAATACTAAAAATAGAAGCAGATATTTTATACTTATTTCTAAAATCAATGATTTCACTCGGGTCTGCTGCTCCTTTTGCAATAAGATAAGCAGATTTAAGTGCTTTAATATTTCGTTCTATTTGATTTTTAGTGTAATGTTTAACCTTTACACTTCTATTGATTTTTCCGGTTTCTTCATCTACATTATGATCAAGATAATAAACTTCAGGGTACTTTAATTTAATTCCTCTAAAAGTTTTTTCAGTCATACCACTAATTTCATTGGTAGGAATGTTTTCTCTTGTTAATACTTTCTTGGTTTCCATAATATTAATTTTTAAAAGGCTGTTTCATCGGAAAATCTGGTTCATGATTAGAGAAAAGTAAAATCTGAAAACCGCTCACCTCTAACCCATATTTTAAATAATTTTCAATTTTAGCTTCTGCAATAGTTGTGCAAAATGCACATACATTAAAATCGGCGCTCCAAGAAGGATCAATTCCTCTATAATAATTTTCAGTAGTCAGATTTGATATAGCTGCTTCAATATCACTCACTTCGATATCGTAAACCAGAGCTAAATCTTCCAATTCAGAGCCAGCTTTTTTTGTGAAAATAATTTCGACACCATCAGATATTCGCTTCTTAGTTTCATCTAAAAAGTCTTGTATAATGGAAACATTCTCTTCTGTATATGGCAATTGTTTCATTAGTTAATTGCTTTATTAAAGGTAAGGGTATTTTTTAAAATTCCCAATGATTGGGAATTATTTTAACAAATGAAAAGAGCCTGAATTAAGACTAATTTATTAATATCGTCTGAAAATCAATTGGTTATGATTAAATATAAGAGAGCAGATAAATTTCGCACAACAATCTCGCATTGGCGTTGCGGGGGGAATTCTGTGATCCATCAGCCTGGAACTGTTGCAGATAAAAGATACAAAAGAAGAGGATTTATTACTCTTGTAAAAGGCCCTGTTTAGTCAATGAAGTCGGGGTAGCTCTTGTAATAGCCGCTTTAAAAAGTTTACAGGTCTCCGCTTGTGACAGCAGTTTCTATGGCTGTTCTAATTGAGCTTGTCGAATTTCTTCTTTGATTATAGGTCTCAATAGTTCGATCAACTGCTCAACGGAAAGACCATTCAATAATATTTGACTTGGAGTCATTGCTAAAAGTTATAAAAGAATGGGAAGCTGGATGAATTTCTTAAAATTAATTCCCGCACATTTCAATTGCGAGCTCCCCGACTTTGTGGTGCAAATTTTGGTGCAAATAAAAAAGCAGCTACGGGTATAAACTCGTAACTGCTTGATTATTATATAGCGTTATTGGTGCAAGCTGCAGCAATAACGCTATATAATTTAATAAAAATATCAATTGATTCTTGTTCATATAAATTTGAACGAACCGGAATAATCTTAAATCATTAAAGCAAAAAACGGATCGCTGCTAACTCGCTGCCTATCTGTTGTACTCCCTTTAAAATTCTTTGAGTTTGGGTTGTAGATGGTTTTTTATTTCCTTTTATATATTGAGCAAGAAGGCTTTGGTTCATGCCGATTCTTTCTGATAAGGCTTTTGCATTGATTACTTTATAAAACTCAAAAAAATGAGGTAGATCCAACTTGATTTTTAAATCCTTTTCAGTGATGATTTTGCCCTCTTTCTCAAAATAAAGATTTAGCGCTTCAATAATTTTATTTTTAAGTTCATCCAAGGATTTCCCAACTGTATAAATGGGATATTTTTCAGCATAGGCTGAATAGCCAGTTTTTGTTTTTTCAACTATCATTTCAATTTTCATAAAAATTTTTATTTAATGCCTGCGTCTTTTTTAATTTTCTTTTCCAATCCCTTTCCAACTTCTTGACTGCCATGATAAGGGCAAACTATCTGTCCTTTTTTAGATGGATGCTCCATTATCATGTGGCTACCTGTTTGCCTTATGACAAACCAACCATCCTTTTTAAGTAGTCGAACAAGTTCGCTGGATTTCATTTAGTAAAGGTAATATATTTATTACTTCCTTCAAAAATTTAAATAATCATATACAATAAAAAAGGATCATACTTTCAAAGTATAACCCTTTTACTTTTATAACTGATCCCCTAATTGACAAAACCTGCAGCTATCTTTCAATTGTAGAAATAAAAAAGCCGAGATAAAATCCCGGCTTTAAGTAGTTTGTGCGCCTTTGGAGAATGTGAAGTAAAAGCAGTGTAGGAAAATTTCCCACACCCAATCTCACTCTCACACTGATTTTGCTCCCCATTACAGACGAAAGATGCAGCTACCTTCCAATAGTAGCAACAAAAAAGCCGAGATTAGATTCCCGGCCTTAATTAGTGTGAGTTTGAGTTTGAGAGCGAAGAAAAATCAGTGTAGGAAAACTTCCCACACTCAATCTCGCTCTCACACTGATTTCGCTCCCCTTACAGACGAAAGATGCAGCTATAATAAGATGATTGAGTATGTGACTATTAGGAAACTGAAGGGTTGAACTTATTTCTTTTCGGCACTCAACTTCTTAGCAATGCTGTCATAATATTCTTGAGTTAATTGCTCTGT
>CAMBTV010000219.1 GCA_945870835.1 Chitinophaga pinensis | reverse complement strand
TATGTTATTATCCGAATTTGCTAAATATTGTTGGACACCTTTCACGGCTTCTAGTGGGGCGTAATCACCTCCCATCATATCGATGCCAATATTCATTGAATCGGTAATTAGGCTTTTAGTGGCGCTTTTTCGCTTACTAATAAACCTTTGTAGTACAATTTACCTTCTTGAACGTGCGCACGATGACGTACATGGATTTCTCCAGTGGTACCATCTTTGCTTAATGTAACTTCTTGAGCTACATAGTGAGTTCTTCTTTTAGCACTTCGTTGTTGTGAGTGTCTGCGTTTAGGATTAGGCATCTCTTATTTTTTAAAATTTATTATTTAATATTCGTTTTTAATTCTTGTTTATTTCTTCCTCATTCGTGTCGTCAAGTCCTTTAAATTTTTCTAATCCTTTCCAGATGTTTTTATTATTAACCTCTGTAGGGTTTATTTTGAATTGGTTCAACTGGTCTAATACTTTTTGATTGCAAGTCGATTCTCCCTTTTCATTCTCCTTACAAATATGTTGTAAAGGAATGCTTAAATTGATGAACTCATAAATCCAAGCAGCGATTGAAAAATAGTTCTCACTTTTATCAATATAAAAAATATCAGCATCTTCTTCTTGACTGTTCATGGTAATAGGGTCGTCCACTAATTTTACAATTAGGTTGAACTCATCCCATAATTGAATCGTTAGGGGGTTACCGCAACGATCGCAAAGGGTATCTATTTTGCCATCAACATCAAAATGCAATTGGAAAAAACCTTGTTTTTTGTCAAGCTTAAGCTTAACAGTGGTGTTGCAATTTGAGAAGTCTTGTTGGCCAAAACTGGAAAAGAACTGATCCTCGATACGGTATTCGAACTCGTGTAAACCGGGTGTTAAACCCACAAATGCTATTTCGTAAGCCCTGTTTTGGTTCATAACCGTATTTATAAGGATGGCAAAGTTAGTAAAAACCAAGCAAAAGACAAAGTTTATCCTACTTTTGGTACCAATTCTTAGAAAAGCCCATTAATCCCAAAAAGGTGAAAAAAGACCTATCAAAGCGCCGTTCCTGCTTCAAAACCCTAACTCAGTCAGTCTGGCTGCTCATGGCCTTGGCAATTTTAGTCTTCTCCTTCTTCCCTCAAGCCGTATCCACCTACTTCAGTTTTGGTTTATTTCAATACATTGGCCTAGGGCTAAGATCCCTTACTGGGGGTACTCATATGCCCATTGGCGAGTATCTATATCTTATAATAATTATAGTATTGATTATCAATATTATACTAAGCTTATATCAACTTAAAAATAACATTAATGCTGAAAATTATAGGACTTATCTGCTCTGTTTTGGAAAATATCTTACGCTGAAACTGGTTCAATTATATGTAGTTTTTATGCTTATTTGGGGTTTAAATTATCAAAAATCTAGCCCCGCTAAAAGCTTTAATTTAAAAATGGATACTAGCTATACCGCAGTTCAGTTAGATAGCCTTAGCCTTAAATTGATGGAAGAATTGAATAAAACCAGGCAAATAATCTCAGACTCCCTCATTCAAAATAGGAAGGTATACCAGGTATTTAGAAATAGTATCTTGGATTATAGCCAAGTCGAAAAAAGATTCCCCCAGCTTCATCTAGATAAACCGGTTTTGAAAGCGGCTGCTTTTCCTATTTGGGGTGATTATTTAGGATATTTGGCATTTTACCAGCCCATTACGGGGGAAGCCATTCTAAGAACAGATGTTCCGCTGCTTACCCTGCCATATACCAGTTGCCATGAACTAGCACACCAAATGGGATACGCTTCTGAGGCAGAATCCAATTTTATTGCCTTTGTAGTGGCTACAGAATCCAGCGATGCATTGTTACGCTATTCGATGTTACTGCAAATGTTTACTTATTGTCAATCAGAACATTTAGCCTTGATTGCCAAAACGGGTAATTTTGAAAAATGGAAAACAATTGTAAATAGAAATAAAGCCAAGCTAGATCCTGTAGTAATAGCAGATAGAAAAAAGATAAAAGATTTTTTTATACAAAGACAGCAACTGCTTATACCCGCTTCTACATCACTTTATGATCAATTCTTACAATGGAATAAACAATCGAAGGGTATAAAAAGTTATGATGAAGTGCTACTATGGGTGATAGCTTATAAGAATCAAAATGGTAAATAAGTTTTTTCGGAAGCTGTAAACTAAAAACTATTCTTCCACATCATACTCTCAATAGGCTTCTCCGGCTGACCGCTATATTTAGCGTTTTTCTTTTGATTGTATTTTACTTCAATTTCACCATCTACTGGGAAATATATTAGCTGACCAATAGGCATTCCTTTGTACACGCGAACGGGTTGCTTTACAGAAATTTCTAAAGTCCAGTAACCGCAAAAACCAACATCGCCTTTACCAGCGGTGGCATGAATATCAATACCTAATCTTCCGGTAGAAGACTTTCCTTCTAAGAATGGCACATGCGCATGTGTTTCTGTATATTCTAAAGTAACGCCTAAATAAAATCCAGTAGGTTCTAAAACAAAACCTTCTTCAGGTATTTCAAAATAGGTAATGGTATTATGTGCTTTGGCATCTAAAATGGCATTGTCATAAGTGGCTAGCCATTTGCCCAAATGCACGTCATAGCTATTGCTGCCTAAGTCTTTGCGATCGTAAGGTTCAATTTTAATGGTTTGTTTGGCTATTTCTTCTAATATTCGAGTGTCAGATAAAATCATCTTAGTTTTTTTATGTTTATTTTGCAGCTTTGAACGGCGCTGCAATCTAATTCAATCCTTTTTTCTATGCCTTTGTTTTATCAACAAAATATTAACGCAACTACTAAAATGGCCATTTGGGCAATTGAAGAGCCGTTGGCATTTTTTGATTCAAAACTACTAGGCAGGGTAGAGGCTAGTAAAGCTATTATGCATCCTGTAAAAAGAACACAGCATTTAGCAGCAAGACTTTTATTACAAGAATTATTACCAGAAGCGGATCTAAACAATATTCAATACGCGGCCAATGGCAAGCCATTTTTTGTAAATGAAAGTGTTCATTTTTCTATTTCACATTGCAATGGATACGCAGCCTGTGTCATAAGTGAAGTGGGGCCGGTGGGTATTGATATTGAATTAATACAGGAAAGAATAAAAAAAGTAGCATCAAAATTTTTACATCATTCAGAGCTTGAAAAAATAAATACATTAAATGAAAGAGCTCAATTAAAAGAAATGTGTTTTATTTGGGCTGCTAAGGAAGCCATGTATAAGATGAATGAAAAATTAGGCATTGATTTTTCAGCAGATTTAAGAGTAGAAGACCTTGTCAATAATACAAATGGAATAATGGCTGGTTCTATACTTACAGAGGCTACTGCACTTGATGTACAATTACATTATGAGTTAAGAGAAAATTTTGTTTGGGCTGTTTCTTTAATCTGATAAGATTAATCTTCTAAAGAAAGGGGCTCGTCGTCTTCTAATAAATTCATATTAATAGAGTCGGCGCCTGCAATACCTTCAATGGATCCTTTAATATGCATGGCATTGAGTAATACTTTTTCTAATTGCTTTTCTCTTGACTTCCATAATTTTTCCATGGCGTCTCTTTCTTTTTGAATACTTTGACGCATTTGTCTAAAGCCTTCTCCAATAGCCTTCCACTGCTCATTAAATTCATTGCTAGTTAAGTAGTCATATAAAAAGCTCATCTTATCGCCTTTATTCAATTGATTCTTTTTGGCATCAAATAATTTTAGTAGGGCAGTTCTTAATAATAGGGCAACACTTTTCACTTCTTGGTAGGAGCAAATATAAACGCCCTCTTTTTCACCAAACCTTTCCATGTCTTTTGGAAAAGCTTGTGTAACAATAATAGCAATGTCAGCACCTTGGCTGCGCATATCGGCTTTTAATTTCTCAATCCACTCTTGTGCAAAAGCAGTGGTTCTTTTACTTTCGTATATAATTTTTCCTGCCTCTTGTCCTAAATTATTTCTAACCACTTGAATACAGTCTGCACCTCTAACGCCTTTGCCTACTTCTACAATTTCATCAAAAGGGAAACTACTTTTTAATAATTCCTCTAATAAAAGTTCTTGTACTTCTCCTTGCATCTGCATACTACCTTGTTCAGCTTTACGCTTCATTTCTTCGGCCAATTTTCTTTGGTCGTCTAATTGTTTTTCTAATTCTTTGACTTTTAGCTGGTATTCCTGGTCTTTTAAAGAACCTCGTTCTGTTTCTTCTTTTTGTATTTGTGCTTTTAAGCTTTCTCTTTCCTTTACCAATTTTCTTTGTAGTTCTAATTCCAATTCAGCTTCCTTGGCTTGAATGACTTGTACTTGTTTTAAAAATTCTAATTCTTTTTCTTGAAAATCTTTTACTTGCTTGCTCATGGCAGACTCATTTTGCTGCATGGCTTTTATTTTTTGCTCATACTGAGTGCCTACTTCTTTTTTTAGTTTTTCTGCCAATTCATTTTCAATAGTAACT
>CAMBTV010000218.1 GCA_945870835.1 Chitinophaga pinensis | reverse complement strand
CATCTATTCAAAAGATGTAAGTCATCCAAGTGATTTAATCAATTAAATTCATAAACTTTAGTGGAATTTGAATCATTGATTTGAATAGGTTGCCAGTGGCACATAATGATTGGCATTATTAAATAATATAAGATGAATTACGAAGAACTAATAAAAAGATTACCCAAGCATCCTAATGATGCCATGCAAAATAGTTTCGGTAAAACAGCCAATGAGAGTTGTTTTTATCTTTATGAAATCCATCAAATGCATCATGATTTTTACGAAAGCCATGTATGTATTTTCAATAGCATCCAAGAATTTATTGAATTTCTGCCAGTAGTAGTTTTCACTGATATAGCCATTAACTGTGAAAACGAAGATTTTATAGAAGAATATGGTGAATTGGATTATGCTGACAGGTTCAAGTATTATGAATCACTTTTAGCCAAAGAATGGAATGCACAAGAATGTAAGAAATTCATTGCTGATTTTAAAGGAACTGGTGAAATGGAATTTATAGAGTTTGGGGAAGTGTCGGATTTACTTAATATTTCTCAAGAACAATTTGATAAATGTAAAAAGTATTATTCTACTTTAGATGAACTAGAAAATATTGGTTTAACCGAAGGTGTCTATAAAATCATGTATAAATTTCACAGCATTTCAAACGCAGTACCAGCTGAAAACCAAGAAGCGTTTTTGAAGATGCTTGAGCAATAAGAAAACTTATCAAGAATGTTATTTCTGTTTTTGTTTTAATTGATGAATAATAAAAAAAATCCCTCATTATGAGTCTTACAAACCATACTCTTTCTCAATTGAGAATCGGATTACTTATTGCTGAGTTTGAGTCCACTTACTCAACTTCCTTTCAACATACTGCCAGAGTAAAATACGGAGTGGATTTTGATACAAGTAATGTTGACTCTCTGGGTACAAAGCTCTCCGAACTGAAACAAAAAGTGGAGGCAAAAGAAGGTAAGAATGTTCATGTAGGATTTGAAATCACACTGGAGCATGTAGAATATGTTATTTCTTTGCTCAATCAGATTCTGGAAAGGTATAAAGCGGCATTTCATGTCCTCCCAAACAATAGAAAGATATATGCGGTCAATCAGAAGCTTCGTGATGCGGACGCTCCTAATACAAAAGAAATCGCAAAAGAAATTATTGGTGAGATATTTAAACCTAATACAGATAAGAAACTAAGCAAAAAAGAGCAGATAAAAGAGGAAGCAAAAGCACTTAGTACTAGACGTGCGTTTGATATTGTCAAGAATAATATTGCTAAAAAAAAGTAGAATCGCCTGTTTTTACCTATAAAAAAGCAAAAAAAACAGTGCTAAAACAGTGCTTAATACCCCCTAACGTAGAGAATTCCTAAAATACTAACTTGCTGATAATTAATTAAAAAAGCCCCGAATATTCGGGGCTTTTTACTGTGCGGAGAGAAAGGGACTTTACGGATAGTTTAATTAGTTATTGTAAATCAATACTATATATCAGTTTTGTATATTATAGTGCTAAATCAGTGCTGAAAATTAATTAATATTGTGTATATTTGCATCGATGGATGAGTTAAATAAATATACTTTCCCGAGACTAGTAAAAGGTAAGAAGCCTATCAAAATACCCAAAGGCTCCAACCTAGAAAAAGAATGGGTTAAGACCATTTGGTACGTTAATTACACATTCAACGGTAAGCAATACCGAATCAAAGGTGATATAAATCGTATAAAAGATTATCGTGAAAAATCACATCAAGCAGAAGTACTACTTCAAAGTATAAAAGACGACCTTAAAAACGGTTATAACCCTTCCAACCCAGAAGCATTTGTTGCCCAAATGGTAAATGAAGATATTTCCCTCGAAGATTTAGTGAAAATATACCTAGAAGACCTTAAAATACATACTAGACCTAAAACTGTTGGCAGTTATAAAAGCAAGTTACATTATTTGATTGAAGCCTTTCCTAAGAAACTCGTTAAAAGTTTCACATCAACCGACATTGAAAAGTATTTGTATGGTAAAATTAGTTCAGTCAAACCAGCTAAATTGTTTTTGAATGGTAAGAGTTTTGAGTTGAAAAAATCAATGCCGTGGACAGCCAACACCGTCAGAAGTGCAAAAGGAATATTCCATGCTTTTTTTCAATGGTGCATTGAAAAAAAATACTACAAAGGTAAAAATCCAGTTGGCGGAGTAGGAATAAAGAGAATCCGTAGTGAAGTTGCCTCAAAGCCTAGACATACACCATTTGCAACAGAAGATATTAGCAAAGTGATGTCGTATCTAGATGAACATGATAAGCCAATTGCATTCTTTGCTCGCTTCATCTATTACTCTTGTCTTCGTCCTGGCGAAATATGTAAGCTTAAATTGAAGGATATTGACCTAACTAGAAAACTAATAACAGTTCCGCTCAACGTAACCAAAAACACTAAGAAATCTACTCCAGACATCATTGACATTGAATCCAGTCTATTTAATGAGATTGAAAAACTGAAAGTCGAGAAATACCCGTATGATTGTTTTCTAACCTCTAAATCAGACACAATCATTGGTCCCGTATCAATGGGTAGCAATACACCGTATAAGCGTTTTATTAAGGCCTTAGGGGTTCTTGGACTGCTAGGAAAAGGTTATACACTTTATTCATTTAAGCACTACTCAAATATTATACGAGTTCAAAATGGTTGGAATCTAGCAGAGATAATGAAGGTTAACAGACATAGTACTGTCACCAATACAGAAAAATATTTGAAGGACCTCAGCAGATATACAGACATAAGCAAAAAAGAAGTTCCTAGTATCTAAAAAAGAGTGACGAATAGGTCACTCTATATCATTTGTATGCTTTTATGCTGCATCTAACAGTTTACTAACTTTCACTACTGTCTTATTCGAACATTCATTAACCTTTGCAATTTCTCTGGTAGTTAAACCCTTTTTCAAACCTTTGATAATTTTTTGCGATAGCTCTTTTTGCAAAAACTCTTGTATGGTTTCATTTGACCGTTCTGGACGACCTAACTTGCCACCTTTCAAAACATAAACCTGTCTTCCGACCATTGTTCGCTCTTTTATATTTTCAAGCTCCATCTCATAAAGCGAACTCATTACGCTGCTTAACATTTTCCAAATTGGATTCTTTTTGCCGTTTGGTCGTGATTGTAATCCCAAATTCCGAATGAAAACATTAACTTCTTTTTCCTCCAACCATTCAAGTGTACGAATTACATCTCCAGTATTACGACCTAAACGGCTAAATTCTTCAACCACCAATTCCGTTACTTTGCCACTATCCACTAGTTTAAGCAATTCCATACCTTTTGGTCGCTCTTTAAAACTAACTGTTCCCGACACTTTATCTAATAAGGTCAAATCATATTTATCCTTGTCAACAGTGAATCGGTTGCCAGTTTGTTGAAGTGTTGAAACTCTGTTATATTTTACTCTCATTTGGTGTATTATTAATCTGTGTGTAAATATACACCATTTACTCCATAATTCCAAGGGATTGGGTGATTATTTAAATCAAAAAAGCGATGCACAAGTATTCTTGATTAATTGTACACCACAATCCAATCTCTAATTATTCCTATTTTTATCAGCATCGAATATTTATAGTAAAACAAGAAATATGAAATTTAATAACATTCACTTTTGGTATAATGCCGACCACACCAAACTTCACATTGACCCAGTAAAGCCAAGAATGAAACTGCCAATGTTTGATGAGAAAATAGTTGAAGTATTGTTAGCCATTCCAAATGATGTGGATGGCATACCAGAATCAACCGTGTATGATAATTTATATGGCAAATCTGCACCACCAATAGAAACTACAATGTATAAAGGACTTATCGGTATGCCTTTCATAAAGTTCTTGGCCATGCCATTGGAGGAGCCAGAAAGAAATCTTTATGAATACCAATTCATACTGGAATCTGGCAAAAAAGTGACCAATCTGCTAGACGGTTTGATGTTTGAGAATGTAAGCACAGAAATAATAAACCATACAATTAGCAAACTAATAGGCACTTCCATTAATATCAACGGTTGGCAACCCAACAGGTTTTATATAATACTAGATGGCATTATCCAACCAACAAAGCATACCACCGATGAGGCTATAGGTTATATATGTGGTCAGTTCATGCCAGAGCTATTGTAATACCCTTCCCTCCTCCGTTACCGCCCACATATACCCCTGGCTCCCTTGGGCTCAAATTGGGGTATGATGGTCTAAAAAATATTTTCCAGATTTTTTTGAACTCAAAATATAAAGCTGAGCTAAATTGAAATCTGAGATTAATAATAATAATAATAATAATTTATTAAAGTTATATAGTTTTGAGGTTAAAGAGGAGAGTCTTTCAGCGTCTCACCCCAGTTTAAAAGTAAAACATAAACACTTTAAATTTTACATAACAATATGGAAAATAAAATTCAAAAACTCAGTGAATTAGTGGAATTGCTAAAAACAGGGGTTATAAC
>CAMBTV010000217.1:2500-4519 GCA_945870835.1 Chitinophaga pinensis | reverse complement strand
AATAGCGGCACTACCTTGTACTTTAAGTTCGTTAGGTTTGCTTACATAATCAATGTATATAGTGTAGTTTTCGCCTCCTTTGTAGCTTTTATCTAACTTAATGTTTAACTCCATATCATTATAGTTGTATGCAAGTTTACTTTTAGCAGTACCTCTCATTATACTTACTTCATTTATTGCCATTCCCTTTGCATCCAGTCTAAGTGAGTCTGTTGCATAAAAATGAGGTTTTAATGTAATCCACGCTTTGCCATACATCCAAGCCTTGCCATAGTCAAAATTTACGTCCAATTTAGTATGCACCAAATCGTTAATTTTTGTGTACGATGCTCTGTAAACCTTTTTCCAACTTGTATCTTTTGGTTCACCACCTGGTTGAGCCATTAATAGTATTGGCCCACTCAATAAACCCAATACAAAAGCTATTTTTTTCATGATCATAATTTTAGCAACAAAAATAAGGCTACAAAAGCCAAACAAAAATCAATTTTTATATAAATGGTAATTATAAGTAATTTTGGTACCAGCTTTGTAGTTCAAAAAATGTAGGTAGATCAAATTTTTTCTTTTTACTATTTCAAATAAATGCAAAAAATATTCAACACGCTATAGACAGAAAAATTATTTAGCTTTATCTGCCTTTTGCATAATATATACTAACTAACAAAATGAAAAAATATATATTCCTTCTTTCTTTAATTTTCAGCCTTAAATCAATAGCACAACAAAATCGGTTTATTTATCTTCAAACCGAGGGCAAACAACCCTTTTATGTCAAATTAAATAAAAAAATTCTTAGTTCATCCTCGGCAGGTTATTTAATTATACCCAAACTTACAGAAGGTAATTATACATTATTATTAGGGTTCCCTAAAAATGAGTGGACAGAGCAGGAGCTTAATGTAACCATTCAAAAAAATGATTTAGGGTTCCTAGTAAAAAATTTTAATGAAAAAGGTTGGGGACTATTAGATATGAATACCTATCAAGTTGTATATAATGCCAATAACGTTAATCAAACTCAAGCTAATAAAATTAATGAAAAGAGTCAGATCGAAATTGTAACAGCACAACCAAACGAAAATCCAATAATAAAACAAAACACTTTAGATGTAGTAAAAGAAAATACAAAGCCAGTACAAAAAAATGAGGCCTCTTCAATAACAAAACTATTTACAAGTAAATCAAATAATAGTTTTGAATCTGTTTATGTAATAAAAAATATAAACTCAATAGACACAGTAAGAGTTTTCATTTCTTCGGAAGATGAAAAAAATCAAATAAATCAATCCACTCCTGCACAAGTTTCCACAATTCAAACAAAGGATCAAACTCAAACTACAACAATCCAACCAGAGCAACCCGTTATAAAAGAGGTAGATAAACCTATTGAACAAAAAAAGCAATTCGAAGAGGTAAAAAGCAATAAAAACGAAATAACTACATCCCCAAATGAGCAAATAATTTATCAATCAAATTGTAAAAGTTTAGCAAATGAAGATGACTATAAAAAGCTAAGAAAAAAAATGGCTTCAGCCGACTCCGATAATGAAATGCTTAGCGGCGCATACAGTTACTTTCAAAAAAAGTGTTACACAACAGACCAGATAAAAACGTTAAGTTATCTATTCCTAAACGATGAGGGAAAATATAAATTTTTCGATACAGCCTATCCATATGTTTATGACATAGATAATTTTAATAAACTCTCGCAATTACTTTCAGAAGAATACTATATAAAACGTTTCAATGTAATGCTTAAAAATTAAGTAACAAAATACATCAAGTATTAATAACTATGCCTCGATACCTATTAGAAGTTGCATACAAAGGAACGAACTACGCAGGCTTCCAAATTCAGCAAAATGCAAACACTATTCAAGCCGAAGTAGAAAAAGCATTAAGTATATATTATAAAGAAAAATTTGAACTTACTGGCTCATCTCGAACAGATGCAGGTGTGCATGCACTTCAAAATTTTTTTCATTTTAATACCTCCATACTTATATCCAATCAGGT
>CAMBTV010000216.1 GCA_945870835.1 Chitinophaga pinensis | reverse complement strand
CTACCGTGTGATGGTAAACCGGATCTGGCACCATCTATTTGGCAGAGGCATCGTTGAAACGGTGGATAATTTTGGTATGCAAGGGAAACTGCCTTCTCATCCTGAGTTGTTAGATCATTTAGCCATCCAGTTTCAAAAAGACAATTTCTCCATTAAAAAAACGATACGAAATATTGTATTATCAAACGCTTTCAAAAGATCGGTGGTGCCCAACAGCAAGGCTAACAAAATAGATCCGTCTAATGTCATGCTTTCGCATTACCCTATTCGAAGGATAGAAGCAGAAGCAATACGCGACGCTATGCTTGCCTCGTCCGAGCAGTTAGATAAAAAAATGTTTGGCAGATCTGTTCCGGTTCACATCACTTCGTTTATGAATGGGCGTGGTAAACCATCCAAATCGGGTCCACTCGATGGAGATAAAAGAAGAAGTATTTATATGGAAGTAAGAAGAAATTTCATAGACCCCATGATGATGACATTCGATCGGCCTAATCCATTTAATTCTTTTGGAAGAAGGACCGTTACCAATGTACCTTCCCAGTCGCTGATCCTTTTGAATGACCCTTTTGTTATTCAACAAGCTGAAGCAATGTCTACCAAACTTTTGTCAAATAAAATCAGCAGTCCAAATGACCGAGTTAATTGGGTGTATCAGCGTAGCCTTTCTAGAAATGCTACAGAACAAGAAATAGATGATGCAAAAGAATTTATTTCGCATTTAAAAAAAACCTATGCGAAGAATGGAATAAAAACAAATATTGAATGGATCGTTTGGAAAGATTACATTCATTCTGTGTTTAACTTAAAGGAATTTATTTATTTAAATTAATATGTCAAAGCATCTACCACCCAATCACCAACCGCTTTCCCGAAGGGAGATGTTAGGCATCTGCAAATGCGGCTTTGGTTCACTTGCAATGGTGAGTTTATTTGGAAGCCTATTGCCATCCTGTTCGGACTCTTCAGACAAGTCTGCTCTATTGGATTATTTATCTCGTGGACCCAAGGCGCCTGGATTTTTACCAAGAGCTAAAAATATTATTTTTCTTTACATGGATGGAGGTGTATCACAAGTAGATTCTTTTGATCCGAAACCAAGACTTGAAAAAGAAAATGGAGAAGACCCCAGCAGTAAGTTCAAAGTGGACGCTACTCAATTTGCTAATGTGGGCAAAATTTTAAAGAGCCCTTGGTCTTTTAAAAAATATGGTGAGTCCGGAATGGAAGTGAGCGAACTATTTCCTCATATTGCAACCTGTGTAGATGATTTAGCTTTGATTCGATCCATGGTTTCCAATTTTCCAGAACATACCAACGCAAATTATTTTCTTCATACTGGCAGCGGTTTGCAAGGACGCCCCAGCATGGGCGCCTGGATGAATTATGGATTAGGCAGCGAGAACAATACCCTTCCTGGATATGTGGTGCTCGATGGCGGGCTTATTCCACCGGGGGGACTAGATAATTTTAAAAATGGTTTTCTCCCTGCAACCTTTCAGGCTTCGCTTTTACGCGCCGGTGCAGAACCCATAGCCAATATCAAACCAATTGATTCAATTGCAGGAATACAAGATGAAAAATTAGCCTTTTTGAAAAAAAGGGACAAGCATCTATTAAGTTCACTGGAAGGCGCAGACGAAATGGAATCGGCCATTCGTAATTATGAATTGGCGTATAAAATGCAATCATCCATACCAGAACTCACAGAATTTAAATCAGAATCAGAAGCTACTAAAAAACTTTACGGATTAGACTCAACTAATCCACATACAAAAAGTTACGCAGCACAATGCTTGCTTGCCAGAAGACTCGTTGAAAGAGGGGTACGATTTATTGAACTTACCTGCCCCTCCATCGGAGGCTTCGACCGTTGGGACCAGCATGTAAATTTAAAAACCGGACATGAAAGCAATGCTCAAGCAATAGATCAACCTATTGCAGGTCTTTTAAAAGATTTAAAGATGCGCGGCCTACTAGAAGAAACTTTAGTCGTTTGGTCTGGAGAATTCGGACGCACTCCATTTGCACAAGGAGAGGATGGGCGTGATCATAATCCTTCCGCATTCAGTATGTGGATGGCTGGCGCTGGTGTTAAAGGAGGAACCATCTATGGAGCCACCGACGAATATGGCTATCGCGTAGTAGATAAGCCGGTTACCATACATGATTTACATGCCACCATGCTCTACTTGATGGGTATAGACCATAAACAACTCACCTTCCGTTTTGGTGGTCGTGATTTTAGACTGACCGATGTACACGGCAATGTGGTAAAAGATATTATCTCCTAAATAAAAAACATACTATGAAATTATTAAGCCGCCTTTTTTGCTTTCTACTACTCTGTTTCCAAATTTTTCCTGCTGGAATAAATGCACAAAATGCGGCAAAAACAGTTGCGGATAAAACAGAAATTCGTCATTCTTTTTTTATTGCTGGTCCAAAATTCACCGGCATTATTGGTGAGAATGGAGAAGAAATTTGGAAGGCTGAAAAATCAGGTGCAAGAGATGGATATGTATTACCCAATGGCAATATTTTAATTTGTTGGGGTGATGAAGTGAAAGAATATAACAGCGATAAAAAAGTAATTTTTAATTTCAAAAAATCCGCTGCTGAAAACGAATTGGGCACAGCGGTACGTTTAAAAAATGGCAATACATTAATTACAGAATCTGGAAAATTACCTCGGCTGTTAGAAGTCGATCAATTGGGACAAATACAAATAACTGTTCCCTTGCAGCCCGAGACAGATAACATTCATATGCAAACTAGAATGGCGCGAAAACTTCCCGGAGGTAATTATTTAGTACCACATTTACTGGCATTTAGTGTAAAGGAATATACCCCTAGCGGAAAAATCGTTAACGCTATTAAAACTAACATTGCAGAATTAGGTGGAAGAGAAGTCGAAAACTGGCCTTTTACTGCTATCCGTTTACAAAATGGCAATACATTGGTTACCCTTACTCATGGAAATAAAGTAGTAGAATTTAATCCCCAAGGAAATATTGTGTGGAAAATATCCAATGATGATTTTGAAGAAAAACCATTTAAAGATCCCTGCGGCGCTCAGCGATTACCCAATGGCCATACGGTGATTGCAAGTTATGGTGCAAGTGAAGGTATCCGATTATTTGAAGTAGACAACAATAAAAAAATAGTATGGACCTACAATGGCTATGGTGCACACGAATTTCAAATATTGACTACCAATGGTAAAAAAATAAAAGGTAGTCCACTGAAATAATAATGTCATTAACGGAACTTATCTACTTATGCAACTAGCTGCTGATTTTACGATGTTTTTCGGAAGATTTCATACATTATTTATTCATCTTCCGATAGGCCTTTTGGCTTTTGCTGTTTTTATGGAGCTGCTTCAATTTATGAAGCCACGTGATTCATTTGCAAAAACAATTTCATTAATATGGTTGGCTGCTGCTGTTAGCTCAATTTTTTCAGCAACAGCTGGCTATTTTTTATCTCTTGGTGGTGGCTATGAAGAAACAACACTAAACCTGCACAAAATAAGTGGGATAACACTTGCTGTAATTTCTACTGGCTGCTATTTACTAGCTGCTTTCCCCTTGCCTTTTTTTACGAAAGGCTTCAAGATCATTAGGACTGCATTGATGGCATTTATTTCAGTATTGCTAATACTTACTGGTCATTGGGGTGGTTCACTGACCCATGGTAGTAATTACCTAATGGAATATGCACCAATAGTTGGAACAGGGAGTCAAAAAAATCAAGTAGCGCACACAAAAATTTCAGGACTAGATTCTGCAGATATTTTTAATGACGCAGTAATGCCCATTCTTCAATCCAAATGTGTTAGCTGTCACAATAAAGAAAAGAAAAAGGGAGGACTTCTGCTTACTTCCTATGAAGAAATTTTAGCGGGAGGAAAATCAAGAGAAGGTGTTATTCCTGGCAACACTTCTACCAGCGAAATTTTTAGACGCATTACCCTTCCAAAGGAGCACAAAGAATTTATGCCTTCCGATGGCAAAATACCGCTAACCGAATCACAGATTGCTATTTTAGAATTTTGGATTGAAACTGGAGCGCATCGCAACATAACGATCGCTAATCTAAAACCTAATAAAAAAATAGAGACTGTTTTCGGAGATTTCTTCCAATTAGGACGCGCTGCCATTCTTTCTTATTCCGCAAAGCCAGCTGCAAAAAACGATCTCGTTGAACTATTGAAAGAAGGATTTCAAGTATATGCTATCAATGAATCCAATAACCTGCTAGAAGTTAAATTCATTGGCCCATCCACTACCAAGCCAAATTTATCAGTGCTTGAGTCAGTAAAGGATCAATTGGTTTGGTTACAACTCGCCAACTGCGGAATCACAGATGAAGACCTTAAAATAATCGGAAACCTGCCGAATCTTTTTAAGCTAAACCTAAATCGAAATAAGATTACGGACAAAGGCATTACAGCCCTTTCAGGATTAAATAAACTTGAATTGTTGAATTTATATGGCACTGCAATTACAGATAGTTCTATTGGTTCACT
>CAMBTV010000215.1 GCA_945870835.1 Chitinophaga pinensis | reverse complement strand
GTACGTTACAATCAACATAGCTTATATGGTAATAATACTACCTACTCATTTAATCCTTCTTATAATATAAATACCAATATCCGCTTATTCATTAATATTTCTTCGGCATTTAGAATTCCATCTTTATATCAGTTGTATAGTGAGTATGGTAATTTAAAATTGAAGCCAGAAGAAAGCAATAATTATGAAGTAGGTGCGCAAGTATTGAGTAGCAATAAAAAGAATTCAATTCGATTAGTAGGTTTTAAAAGAGATATCCGACAATTGATTATTTTTTATACTGATCCAGTCACTTATGATGGAAAATATTTAAATAAGGACAAACAAAATGATTATGGTGTAGAACTGGAAACAGAGTTGGTAATAGGCAAAAAAGTACAGTGGGTAAATAATATTACTTACGTAAATGGAGAAGGAACCATGGACAATCAAAAAGTAAAAAACTTTTATTTAAGGCCTAACTTTACAATGAATAGTATTTTGAATTTTCATCCTATTGAAAAACTTACGGTGAGCCCTTCTTTTCGTTTTGTAGGTAATCGGTTAAAGGGAGAGTATGACGAAGGACCAGAAAAATTGCCGAACTATTATACCCTTGATTTCTACGCTGGATATAATATTTCTAAGAAGATTCGTGGCTTTGTGGATGCAAGAAATATTACGGATCAATTTTATATGGATATTATAGGTTACAATAGCCGGAGGGCCAATTTTTCTATTGGAATAATCTTTGTTAATTGATAAATATCTTATTGAGAGATTTAATTGATAATTTAGCAGAATAAACCAACATCCATTTCATGAAGTTTATTTATGGTCTATTTATTTTATTGACTGTATTTTCTTTTACAGCTAATTCCCAATTTTTAATTAAAGGTAAAGTAGTAAGTCTTGATCTGAGGCAACCATTACAAGGTGTTTCTATTTCCTTAGGCAATAAAGTGTTGTCCACTACCGATGTGAATGGTTTATTTGAGTTGAATAGTAGTAATGAAAAAATTAAGTTATTATTTTCGCATGTTGGATATGAGTCTTTGCTAATTGATTTTATCAATGGACAAAATAAGTTAGTTGAATTGCATGCTACCGATGATAACCTTTTATCTGTCACCGTTAAAGTCTTTGAAAAAAATGCTTCTTTAAAAAACTTACCCGTTACCGTTACTGTACTGGGTAAAGCAGATTTAGAAAGATTTAGTGATGCATCTATTCTGCCCGCTGTTAATACTATTCCTGGCGTAAAGATGGATGAGCGCAGTCCAGGAAGTTATCGATTGTCGATAAGAGGTAATTTGCTACGTTCACCATTTGGAGTAAGAAATGTGAAAGTTTATTGGAACGGTATTCCATTTACGGATGCCAATGGTAATACCTATCTCAATCAGTTAGGATTTGGCAATGTAGGAAAAATAGAAATTATAAAGGGACCTGGCGGAAGTATGTATGGTGCAGGAACTGGCGGTGTAGTATTATTGAATAGTAGAATGGCAGGGTATAAAGAAAATAGTATTTCACTGGGTTCTATGGTTGGAAGTTATGGTTTAACTGAAACTAATTTGACGTATCGTAATCAAACCGATCAGGTTAATTCTACCTTGCAAGTATCACATCAACAGTCAGATGGGTGGCGCGATCAAACGGCTACAAGAAAAGACATTGCAAACTACACAGCAAGTTTTATTGTAAGTCCTAAGCAAACAATCTATACTAATATTTTTTACAGCGATTTATATTATCAAACACCTGGCGGACTTACCTTAGCTCAACAGACTGCTAATCCACGCCAGTCGAGGCCTGCAGCTGGTGTAAATAGAAGTGCTGCGCAGCAGCAAGCTGCATTATATATTAAAACCATGTATGCAGGTTTTTCTAATGAGTATCATTTTTCTGAGGCTTGGAGTAACACCACAAGTTTTTATACTTCAGGTACGCGTTTTCGTAATCCTAGTATTCTAAATTATCAGCGAAAAACAGAGCAAGGAATTGGTGGAAGAAGTGTTACTCAATATCAACATAAAAATTTTCAATTGCATATGGGAGGTGAATTCCAATATGGATTTACTTCTACTAGAACTTTTGGAAATAAATTCGGTGTAGCTGATACCCTTCAGTTTGATGACGAGATAGCTGCTAAACAATACAATATTTTTTTACAGTCTGAATTAAAGATTACTAAAAATTTAATTCTAGATGCGGGGCTGAGTTATAATAATTATGGATATGGGTTTACCCGACTCAATAGAAGGCCGGTAAAGGAGGTGCAAAAAAGTTTTGATCCAGTAGTAGTACCAAGGATTTCTTTGCTTCAAAAAATTGGATCTAATTATAGCGTATACGCTACTGTTAGTAGTGGTTATTCTCCACCTACGATTGATGAAATTGTTCCTTCATCGGGAGTTTTCAACGATTTGTTAAATGCAGAGCGAGCCACAAATTATGAAGTGGGTTTTAGAAGTGAGTGGATACCAAATAAATTATATTCTGAAGTGGCAGCTTATTTCTTTCATTTAAACAATACAATTGTTACTAGAAGAGATGCAGCAGGGGCAGATTACTTTGTTAACACCGGACAGACAGAACAAAAGGGGATGGAGTTTTCGCTCAATTATTATCCCATAAGAAATAGTGTTAACTTTTTTCGAGAACTTAAATTTTGGTCTAATGTAACTTTGATTGATGCAGCATTTAAAACTTATCAGCAGGGTACTATTGATTACTCAGGAAAAAAATTAACCGGAACTTCTCCAAGGGTAATGGTATTGGGAACAGACTTATCTACCAAAATAGGAATGTATGTCAATCTTACCTACAGTTATACAGATCAAATTCCTTTGAATGACGCCAACAGTGTTTTTGCAAATTCTTATCAGCTATTTTTTGGTAGGCTAGGATATAAAAAAGATTTTTCAAAAAAAATCAAGGGAGAAATTTACTTATCCTATGATAAATCATTTAATACTCCTTTTGGTTTGGGAAATGATTTGAATGCGGCCGTTAACCGTTTTTACAATCCATCAGCACCTGAGAATTTTTTGGGTGGTATTAAGATTCAATACAATTTGTAAGACCAATAACACAGTCAAAACCTTGTTAGCTGTCGAAAATGTATCTTTGCAAAAAAGTAAACAGTGGATTTTGGACAAATTGCCTTCAAAGAAATATTAACGGTATCGTTTACCCTATTCGCAGTAATTGATATTGTAGGAAGCGTTCCTATTCTGGTATCGCTTCGCAATAAGATGGGAGGCGAAATAAAGTCTACCCATGCTACTCTTGCATCGGGTGCATTGATGATTCTTTTTTTATTTATTGGTAAGCAGTTTTTAGACTTGATGGGTTTAGACATTCAGTCTTTTGCTGTAGCGGGTAGTATAGTAATATTTATCATAGGACTTGAAATGGTATTAGGCCACGATTTTTTTAAGTCGGATGGTAATGCCAAAAGTGGAAGTGTAGTTCCGATTGCCTTTCCATTGATTGCTGGTTCAGGTACGCTCACTACGATCATGAGTTTGAAAGCCAATTACAATGATGCCAATATTTTTATAGGAATTCTGATTAATTGTATAGTAGTTTATATTGTGTTGAAATCATTGAAGTGGATTGAAGGCGTTTTGGGAGTGAATGGAATGACAGTCATTAGAAAATTTTTTGGCGTAATATTATTAGCGATTGCGGTAAAGATCTTTGGAAGTAACCTATCGCATTTCGGAAAGTAAAGCGATCATTGGCCACGTAGTACAATGGATAGTATAAGGGCCTCCGAAGCCCCAGATTCAGGTTCGATTCCTGACGAGGCCACTATTTACAAATGCAATTAGTTGATAATCAATTATTTACGTTTTAAAACACTCTTAAAAGATACAGTTCAAGATACACTTTTTTTTAAAAGTAGCCATTATTAACTAATATTAACTGGTATGATTGATCATAATATTGAGTTAGAGAAACTTTATAATGATGTGGAGCAGTTCATAGAATCTAGTATTGAAACCCAAGAAAATACTAGCCTAATTCTAGAAGGTATAGAAAGCATTTATGAAGAAGAAACTCGAAAAAATCCTATTCCTATAAATTCTGAAAAAAAGAGGGTTATAGTTGACTCCAGAGAAGAATGAATATTATCCATTCCTTTTATCGGTGTATTTGCTAATTAATAAGGTTAATATATTACATGAAATTTTGGATTTTAACAGAGCTAATTTTAAGTCAAATCGATTGATAGAGGATGCAGGCTTTGATGTTTTTCTTAAAACATATGTTTGGGAATCTATTAAAACTTACAGGGGGAATTTAAATATTTCAGATGTCGATTTTGATTCATTTATCTTTTCTTGGGAAGAGTATTTTAGAAAATCGGGGGCCGATGACTCATGGGAAATACATTTTATATTTGATGAGGAGTTTAAAAAAGCGCTTCTAGACGGAGTTTCTAATTTTGTAGTCAAAGATGACCACTGTTTGCTACCTGATTTTTTTTCGAAGAGAGACATAAAAAGTTGTGTAAGGTTTGACGTGCCTGCAAGTTCAGTTGCAGATTTATTTTTAC
>CAMBTV010000214.1 GCA_945870835.1 Chitinophaga pinensis | reverse complement strand
TCGTTTGCTGATCACTCTGCGAAATGCATTGGATAAGCAAACCCTTGTTAGAGAGACAAAAGTATTGAAGCGAAAGGTTGGAATGGTGAAAGATATTATTGGAAACAGTAAGCCTATTATCAGCGTTAAGGATACTATTGATAAAGTAGCACCCACTGGAGCACGCGTCTTAATTACGGGCGAAAATGGAGTAGGAAAGGAATTGGTAGCTCGTTGGATTCATGAAAAAAGTAATCGCAATAAAGGGCCAATGGTGGAGGTCAATTGTGCTGCTATTCCAGCTGAATTAATAGAAAGTGAATTATTTGGTCATGAAAAGGGCTCTTTTACTTCTGCCATTCGTCAACGGATTGGAAAATTTGAACAGGCCAATGGTGGTACTTTATTCTTGGATGAAATTGGAGATATGAGTTTGGGTGCCCAAGCAAAAGTTTTGCGTGCATTGCAAGAGGGAAAAATTACTCGAGTGGGAGCAGATAAGGATATTTCAGTTGACGTTCGTGTAGTGGCAGCAACCAATAAAGATTTATTAAAGGAGGTTGATAATAAGAATTTCCGATTGGATCTTTATCATCGTTTAAGCGTTATTATTATTTATGTGCCATCCTTAAATGATCGGCGCGAAGATATACCGTTGTTGATTGATTATTATCTTGAAATGATTGCAAATGAGTATGGGCAATCCAAAAAAGATATAGATAAAGATGCTTTACTGATGCTAATGCAGTATAACTGGACAGGCAATATCCGTGAATTAAGGAATGTGGTAGAACGGTTGGTTATATTGTCAGGCAAAAAAATAGAATTACAAGACGTAACCAATTATGTATTGCCGAATCAGTAAGTTGTAATTGAACAAACGATTAATATAATTTTTCAAAAAAACTTCCGTTAAAAATGCCATCTTACAAAGGCTTCAATTGCCGCATATTTTGTTAATCCAAGTTTGGCGTAGAGGTTTGCAGTATTGCTATTTCTTTCTTCTGCTCTCTGCCAAAATTCCCTGCTATCATCTCCTTGAAAAGGGACCATGTCTTTTTGAGACTGATGAATAAATATTCCATTTCTTTTTTTCATCACCTGGTCTGGACTCATCGGAATAGCCATTTCAATTTCAGCGATATCCCATTCCTGCCAGGCTCCTTTGTAAAGCCAAACACGACAATCCTTTATCCATTCGTCACCAGCTGCTTTTAGTCTTATAAAAGATTCGAAAATAATATCTAAACAAACTTTATGTGTACCATGTGGGTCAGCTAAATCACCTGCACAAAATACTTGATGAGGTTTTAACTCTCTCAATAAAGCGATCGTTTGTACAATATCTTCCTCACCCATTGGATTTTTTTGGATGGTGCCGGTTTCATAAAAAGGAAGATTTTGAAAATGTATTTGATTTGGTTTTAAACCAACATATCTGCAGGTAGCCCTAGCTTCACACCTTCTGATTAAGCCTTTGATTTGCCTTATTTGATTGGTATCTACTTGGTCTGGTTTTTTGCCTTCTATAAAGCTACTTACCTTTTCTAAAATGGTAGATGATATTCCATTGTCAATATTACTCAATTCCTCAAAACCTACTGCAAAATCTAGAAAGCGTGTCACAAATTCATCTGTTACTGCTATGTTTCCACTGGTTTGGTAAGCTATGTGAACATCATGCCCCTGGTCGTGTAAACGCATAAAAGTGCCTCCCATACTAATAATATCATCGTCGGGGTGAGGAGAGAAGATCACTACTTTTTTTGGCTGAATTTCACATCTTTCAGGATGTCCAGGTAAAACTGCATTTAATTTTCCTCCAGGCCAGCCAGTTATACTGTCCCGCAACATGTAATATACTTGTAAATTAATTTCCGAAGATCCTCCTTTTTCGTCCAAGAGATCACCTAAAGAAAAATCGTTGTAGTCTTTGTTGGTAAGCATCAGTATTGGCTTACCCGTTGTTAAAGCCATGCCAATGACTGCCTTTCGTATTAATTTAGGAGTCCACTCTGTTTGTCCAGTTAGCCATGGTGATTTATTACGGGTTAATTCAGTTGAAGCTTGCTCGTCAATTATGAAACTGCAATTAGGGTGGGTTTGGAGCAGACTAGCGGGTATCTTTTCAGTAACCTCCCCTTCTACTGATTTTGCAACGATAGATGATTTAGACCCCCATGCTAATAAAATAATTCGTTTTGCTTTTAGAATGGTGCTTATTCCGGCAGTTAATGCTAATCGTGGGACTTGACTAATATTTTTAAAATCTTTTTGATTAGAAATACGAGTGGTATTTTCTAAGTTTACCAGTCTTGTTTTTGAATAAATACTTGAACCCGGTTCATTAAAACCTATATGTCCATTATTGCCAATCCCTAATATTTGAAAGTCAATCCCACCGGCCACTTCAATGGAATTTTCAAACTCTTCACAATATTTTTTTATATCCTCTTTTGCCCAATTCCCATTCGGGATATGGATATTTTCAGGCTTAATATCAATGTGATTGAAAAGGTATTGATGCATAAAATTCCAGTAGCTCTGAGAGGCTTCTCTTTCTAAAGGATAATACTCATCTAAGTTAAAACTAATTACATTTTTAAAACTCAATCCATCCTGCTCGTGCATTCGGACCAACTCTTTGTATAAAATAATCGGGGTAGACCCTGTAGCAAGACCTAGTACACAATTTTGTCCTAGAGATTGTTTTTGCTGAATGAGTTTTGCAATTTCTTGAGCAGCAAATAGCGAACCTTTTTGAGAGGTTTCAAATATTTGTACAGGAATTTTTTCAAATGACTCAAACATTTTTTAAAGTATTTAAGGAATTAGTATAAATAATAATATACAGTAAATTTAAGCCGAATTTTATAAATGAAATCAAATAGCCTATTAATAGGATAACCTTTGTATTATATTAATTTGTTTTTTTTCGATTTGATTATTGGCTTTTACAATCTGTTATTTGAGATATTTCCATATTTAATCCATTTTAAACATTTTCAAACATTTAGCATTTAAATCCTTGTCAAACGCATAATTATGGTAATTTCGGCTTTGTAAAATTTAATATATGAGTATTGGCTTGATTATTTTTATTGTTGGAACAATTGGTTGGCATATAGGGATGTACGGTATGTTTAAAAAAGCGGGTATTGAGGGATGGAAAGCATTGGTTCCATTTTATAATACTTGGTGTATTGTTGAAAAGATTCAACTTAATAAAAAGTGGTTCTTTTTTCAGTTAGTACCTATTGCCGGTCAGTTTGTTACCATCTGGATTACTATTAAATGGGTGGAACATTTTGGGCGTTTTGATTTTACGCATCATACGATGACTGTTTTAGTCCCTTTTGTATATTTTCCAATTTTAGGTTTTTCAAATAATGAAAAATATGCAGGTGAGTTAGTAGTTAGTAATTACAAAAAATCTGCTGCTAGGGAATGGATTGACGCTGCCGCATTTGCTGTTGTTGCTGCCACTCTTATTCGCACTTTTGTTTTTGAAGCTTATACAATACCAACGCCTTCGATGGAAAAGACATTGTTAGTGAATGATTTTTTATTCGTCAGTAAGTCAGCTTACGGCCCTAGAATTCCTAACACACCAATAGCCATGCCATTTGTTCATCATACCATGCCTTGGGTAAATGCTAAATCTTATTCTGAGTGGATCAAAATACCTTATACAAGGTGGTTTTCAAAGGAAGTAACAAGAAATGATGCGGTGGTTTTTAATTTCCCTGCCAATGACACTTTGATCAATGATGAAGAAAATTTCGGATCAAAAATCACCTATTACCAGGCGGTTAGGGAGATTGGTAGAGAGAAGGTTTGGCAAAACTATGGCGACCTTGTTATTACCCGTCCTGTAGATAAGCGAGAAAATTTCATAAAGCGTTGCGTTGCTATTGCAGGTGATAAGCTTGAAATTAAAAATACGGTTTTATACCTCAATGATGTTGCGCAGCCTTTCCCTGCTGAATCTGAACTTTATTATAACGTAGAAACAAACAGTCCATTGGATGAGGAGCAGCTCCAGTCTTTTGGTATACATACTGATCAAGAGCTTCATGAATTTATGTCCTATAACAATGGTATGTATATTATCAATATGACTCAGGGAGAGAAGAAAAAAGTGGAGGCTTTAAAAAATGTTACCAAGGTAGAAGTTCAGATTAACCAAGTTAGCAACGATCTGTATCCCTATTATGACACAACAGCTCATTGGAGTGTTGATAATTTTGGTCCTCTGTGGGTGCCTAAAAAAGGAGTTTCAATTCAGCTTACTCCTGACAATTACATTCGTTATGAACGTTGTATCAGCACCTATGAAGGAAACGATTTGGAAAGTAAAAATGGTAAATTTTTTATAAATGGAAAAGAGGCAACTAATTATACTTTTAAATATGATTATTACTGGTTAATGGGTGATAATCGACACAATTCATTGGATAGTCGCTATTGGGGATTTGTACCAGAAGATCATGTGGTGGGTAAGGCATCCATGATTTGGTTTAGTTGGGAAAAGGGGCCACGATGGAAAAGATTTTTTAATCTGATAAGATAATCTCTCT
>CAMBTV010000213.1 GCA_945870835.1 Chitinophaga pinensis | reverse complement strand
GTATGGACGAAATGAATTTGGCGCCAGTTGAACAATATTTTGCAGAATTTCTTAGTATAATTGAAACACGTCAAGTCAAGGAAGATATTATACAAACAGATTATATCTTATCAAAAGCAAGTTTTGAGAATGATGATTTATATAATACTTTACTTATACAACTAGAACTTAATGAAGATCAAAGATTTTCCGATGGAATATCAATCCCACCTAATCTAGTTGTTGTTGGAACCGTAAATATGGATGAAACGACACATTCATTTAGTAGAAAGGTTTTAGATAGGGCTATGACAATAGAAATGAACCAAGTTGACTTAACGATAGGTTTAAAAAAATCAGAAAATGATTGGCAATATCCAAAGGATATAGAAGATTTTATATCAATAGATGACGTTGTTGGAACATTTACAAGCGGTGCTGAAGTTTATGATAAATTTGATGAAGGTGCTGAAGTAATAGAGTTTCTAAATAAAATCAATATTGCTTTAGATGATACCCCTTTTAAAATCGCTTATCGGGTAAGAGATGAGTTCTTGATTTATTGTTATTATTCTAAAATTAAAAACACTAATTATGGTTGGCTTAAAGAATCACTAGATGACCTGGTTAGTATGAAAATTCTATCAAGAATAGAAGGTGATGAGGCTAAAACAAATGAAGTTATAACTAAGCTTCAAAATATTTTGAAAGATAATTATGATAGATCAAATAACAAATTAATAGAAATGGGAAATCGACTCAAAAAAAGTGGTTATACCTCATACTGGACATAATGCGAATTATTACAATTATTCATGATGATTTCGAGTTTGTTGTAGATTGCAACAATATAGAAAATGTATTTAATAATGCAAAAAAAAAGCAAATAGATATATTTTCTTCAACTTATTATAAAGTTTCTGAAGGCATTATCAAAATTTATAATTTTAATGAAAACCAACTAGATTCAAATTTTTTAGAAAAAACTCATCCATTATTTTTCGAAAACAAAGATTATTCTGTAGGAATCAAATTTCACAATAAAGAATTAATTAACACTCCATTTCTTCAGTCAAAAATAAAAGAAATTGAAGAAAAATTCTTTTATAGAGAAGACCTTGGGTTTTTATCTGGAAATTTAAATTATGGCAATGAACTAGGCAAAACTAATTTAAAAATTGTTTATATTAAAAATGGGATAAGAAAATCAATTGATTTTAATTTCGAAGTTTTTCCTACTAAATTAGATTATAAAAATGATTATGAAAAAATAATAACAGATATTGAAAATGAATTTTCTTATTTAGTATTAGATTTTCTAAAAAAAACTTACTCCTCATTTAAAACCGGGGATAGTCCTAATACAGATTTAATATGGTGGCAGGTGTTTGGTGGTATTTATAAAGAATTAATAAAGTCAAGTAAATTTATATTAAATAGACCACATAGTAGTATCATAAATGAGGTTAGATATCTACGTGCCGAAAAAATTCAAAAATGGAACAATATACTTGAAGAGGAATATAAAAGGTATGAAAAGTTCCCGAATAAGTTATATCGCTTAAATCTTAAAACTTTAAATACAAATACTACTGAAAATCAGTTTTTTAAATTTGCAGTTTTTCAAACTTTGAAAAGATTCATAAAAGTTAAAGCTCATATTAAATCCTTATTTTCTAAATCTTTATCAAATTCATTTATTAATGAATTGAATAGTATAGAAAAAGACTTACATATGATATCATCAAATCCCTTTTTTAGGTCTATTGATTCTTATCGTGGTCTAAAACAAGAATCATTAGTTCTTCAAAAGGCGACGGGTTATAGTTCAGTTTATAAAAGTTGGATTATGTTAAATAGTGGTCTTAAATTTCTAGATGGTATTCAACAAATTGAATTAAAAAATATAGCAGAACTTTATCAAATATGGTGTTTCTTAGAAATGAAGAACGTATTACAAAGTTTATTAGGCAAATCAAATCCAGACGAAATTGATTTAGCTGAAAAAATACAAGTAGATGATTTTGTATTTAAGATAGATAGAGGAATAAAATCTAAAATTTCATTTAAAAATTCAAATGGTGATTTAATTGATTTGTATCATGATTATTCTTTTGATACTGATTCTGGGTTAGTTAAATCATACACTGTGAAACAGCGACCTGATATTGTATTACAAATTACTAAGAATGATTTAAAAGAAAATTATATTCTAACCTATCTTTTTGATGCAAAGTATCGATTACAATCTGATGAAAACGAAAATGCTCCAGAATTACCTCCTGATGATGCTATAAATCAAATGCATAGATATAGAGATGCAATTTATTTTAACAGTAAAAATAAGCCTCAAAAGGAAATAATTGGTGCATATATCTTATTTCCTGGGTCAGGTAATCTTGAATCAGTTAAGAAATTAGATTATATTAAATCTATAAATACTGTAAATATTGGCGCCTTTCCACTTCGTCCAAATGATGAAATTAATAAGATATTACTTAAAAATCATTTAAGAAATTTATTACAGTTAGATACTGAATCAATTTTAAATGAAGTTAGTACCCAAAAAGATAGTATTTATGAATCATTTAATCCTTTTGTTTTAATTGGGTTCGTCCCTGATTTAAAACATTATGCATGCATTGAAAGAGAAGAAGATCCTTTTTATTTCACTGGAATTGCAAAACCAAAAAGATTTGGATTTGGTGAACTTAAATACTTTGCGCCATATTTAAAAGGTAATGGTATTAAAGAATATTTTGAAATTTTAGATTATAGTTTGGTAAATAGAAATGAATTATTTAAAACTGAGGATGAATTGTATAAAAATGAGGTTGGTGAACGATTAAAAATTAAGCTAGGGAAAAAATATGTTTTACAAAATAATAAATTCTTGAAAATATCCGATGGTAATATCGGACATACACCATATAGATATACAAAATTGACTAATCTAAAGAATATCAATGGTGATAAAATTAAAATAGTATAAAAAATTTAATAAATGCCAAAACTAACAGAAAAAGAGTGTAGAGATATTCTATTAACACTAAATAATGTCTCAGAAATATCTAATAAAGATATACAGAAATATGTTTCTATCAAAATGGTAGAATTGAATTTGGAAATGGGGACTCAACCAATACCAGTACTAGTTAATAAATCATTAGGAATTTTGAAAAATGAAAAAAAAGTAATAAAATTACAATATGGTAGGTGGCGTTTTCCTGATGTTATTGGGAAAGAAAAAACAAATATTGAAGTATCTATCCCTATTCCAAAAGATTTTGATATAAAAATAGTATTCAATTTTGAAAAAATTATTGGGCCTCAAAATTTTACGCAAACTGTCTATGTTTATTACTATCCTGCATATAAAGAATTAGCATTTTTAAAAGGCTTAAGTAAATGGAGATGTAAGGTTGGCAAAACTGAATCTGCAGATGGAACATATCGAATAGAAGATCAAACAAAGACTCATATTCAAGAAAAACCAATAGCTGCATTAATGATAAGAACAAATAATTGTCATAAGTTGGAGAAAGTTATACATTATATTTTAGAATTAAATGATCAAAAGTGTAAAGATTCAATGGGATCTGAATGGTATGAAACCTGTCCTGAAGAAGTTGAAGATATAGTTAAATCTATTCTACCTTCATTCTATAATTTTTAACTATTTTTTACTTATACTCCAACACCATCTCCTCCACAATTAGCTTAATCTTTTGAGCCAAGCTACTTGGCGATATAACTTTCACACTAGCACCAAATGAAAGAATTTTCTCAATAATCTCGTACGACTCATACAATTCTAAATTCACAGTTAAGGTTTTACCATCCTTACTAAGCGTATTGGTTTGATAGGGGCTTAAGGGGTAGTTAATTAGCTGGTTAATATATGGCTCCTTAAATGCTAGTTTTATTTTTTGAGGCTTACTTTTATGTGAGTGAAATATTCCAAATGAGTACTTGAAAAACTCACTTGCATCAAAATTGTCATCGAAATGATAAGGCTCTTTAGAGACCTTTATGGACAATATCTTATCTAAGGAGTAGTTCTTGATCAAGCTTGTTTTTAAGTGGTCAAAACCAACCATATACCATGAATTCACCTGTTTCAATACATAAGGAGAGATAAGTTTCACCTCTGGTTCTTGGCCGTGTTTCTGATACTCAATTTCAATGGCATTATGCTCTAAAATGGCGTTTAAAATAGGTTCTATGTGTTCACTTCCAGCCGCAGATTTGTGAAACTCAGGCTGTATACAATCCAATTTAGTTCTCTCTAATTTACTAATAGCGTCCCCCGTCAAAATTTTATTTATTGTTTTCTCAAATTTCCCGAAAATGGGTGAATTGGAAAATACCCTAAAATTAAAAAAAGCTATGTCCAATAGAATCTTGTCTTCTTCGTCTAAAGGCGATTTTTCTATAGAATAGGTTTCGTCCTGATAGTACAGCTTCCCGTTACTATTTTTGGCAATAACAGCCCCATACTCATTTTTCAACTGTTCTAGGTCCTTGTAGATGGTGGCTATGCTAATATCTATCCCAAGGCGTCTATTTACCTCGTTTTTAATTTCAAGGGCATTATACATCCT
>CAMBTV010000212.1 GCA_945870835.1 Chitinophaga pinensis | reverse complement strand
GTGGTTTTTGTAGTTTGGGAATGGAGTTGAAGGAAGCCTGTTGATAGTAAAAGAAAAAAGAATAGTTTCATATTGTTAATTTTAAAAAATTAAGTATTAAGAATAGGTAACAGTAATAAAATAGTTACAAGTTATTCAAATTAGAGCTTTTAACGAATTGGAGATGCTAAATATTATATATAATTGAAAATTTATATCAAATTTAGAAAAATATTTTCCATTTACAGTTAGAAGTAGTGGTGATGCTCTTTTAGAAGTTCCCAAAATTCATTCAATCATGGCAATTAAAGAAGACAGGGGTGTTCAAACCATTTTTTTAAACTAGCATCAAAATAACCCTTTTGGCAAGCAGTTTCTACGTTAATTTTTTTATACCCTAACATCACTTCCACATGGATTGACATAAAATGTCGTCTATGTTATTAGTAGAAATGAAATACACCAATCTCGACAAATGATATATTCCTAAAACTATACCCAAAGAATAGGCAATTTTTTTACTGTATAAAATTTTTTGAAAATAATCCTTTTCTGTAAATAGTTCTACAGACAATGTTACAATAGCTACCAAACAAAATAAAAATGTCAACGGTCCAAATAAATGAAAATAAATACTTTTAACTAAATCTCCTTTATATAAAAAAATTAATGACTTAGTGATACCGCAACCTGGACAAGGAAAGCCTGTAAGTAACTTGAAAGGACATATTGATTGTTCTGTTTCGATATGCTGATTAGCACTTTGAAGCATTACAAAAAAAGGAAAAGCCAGTGTCAATAAAGCAGCGGCAATTCCTAATATTTTACGAAAACGCTTTGGGTTAGTTGTATAATTTATTGATATCACCTTGTACAATCATTGCTGCAACCATAGGAAATAAGAAACCAAGAATAATTAACAGTGTAGACTGGTCTTTTCCTACTTCTCCTGTTTTCTCATATACTTTTGGCAAACCTTCTTTACCTGCTAAGTAATAAAAATATAAATTGACCGGCATGCAACAACCAGCAAATATTGCGATGGGTTGTGAAATAATTTCTTTTTCAGCTACCGCATTCAATACTTGTGCTGCTTTGATATTCCAATAAATTAAATACAAACCGCAAGTGATCAAGCCTAGAAGCAATACAACTACTGGTTCATTTTTGAATTGTGGAATTGGTTGTGTCATTTTAGTTTTTGTTGGTTTTGAGGATTTTTGCTTTCACCCCGTTTTTTAAAGTGGTTTCTAATTTCTACTATTATTTACAAGATAGTGAATTTGATAAAAATCAAGAGTTTTTCTGAGAACTAATTACTAAATAAATAAAATAAGTAGGGGCTTTGATCCTCAATTCTATCCAACAATACAATAGCACACATTAAAATTTATCATATGCATTTTCAACCCATTGAACTGAACTTAGATTTGAAAATTTCTCTTGCAATTCTTTTAATAAAAGGGATTATGTAATTGTTATGGTAAGAATTAGCGAAAAGTAAATAGAAAAATTAATCCTATTTTTATCGAAATAATTTTAAACATGAAATACCTACACATTCTTTTAATTTTTTTAAGTTCTATCTATTCAAAAACCATTTTCTCCCAATCAGTATTTATAACCAAACCCTATTTACAAATTGGATATGAGGGGAGTCCAAATAAATTGTCTCTATTGTGGCACACAGCTGATACCACCAGTGAATGGGGAGTAGAAGTAAAATTGAATAATCGTTGGGAAAAAAGTGAAAAAATTTATTTTAACAGGGTGTTTTTAAAAAGTTATCAGCCTTTTGTAGTCTATCACGCTACCCTTCAAAACTTACCAAATGGAAAAGATGTCAGCTACAGAGTTCTAAAAAACAAAACAACAGTATTTGAATCTTTTGCACATACACCCAAATCAAAAAGTCAAAATTATAAATTCGTTGTCGCTGGAGATATTGGCGCATTGACTATAAATCAAAAGAAATTAGCCAATGTAATGTATGATTTGAACCCAGACTTTGTTGCTGTTCCGGGAGATATTGTTTACGGCCACGGATTAGTAAATGAATATGCTACAAAGTATTGGCCAATTTACAATGCTGATAACAACGACTCAACTGGTGCACCGCTATTAAGAACCATTCCTTTTATGGCATCAGTAGGTAACCATGATGCCAATGATAGAGACATGGACAAAACTCCTGAAGCTTTGGCCTATTATTATTTTTGGGAACAACCTTTAAATGGTCCGTATGATAAAGAAGGCAGTGCCCTTTTGCCAATACTAAAAGGTAGTGAAAGCAATAGGAATGCATTTTACGAGGCTGCAAAAAATTCGTATCCAAAAATGACTAATTTTTCATACGATTATGGCAATGCACATTGGACAGTTATCGATGCAGACCACTACGTTAATTGGTCAAATAAAGAATTACAAAATTGGATTATACAGGATTTAAAAAAATCAGCAAAAGCAAAGTGGCATTTTGTAATGTTTCATCAACCTGGATTCAACTCTTCCAAAGCACATTTTGAAGAACAACATATGAGACTGCTGTCTCCCATATTTGAAGAAGGAAATGTAGATGTTGTTTTTAATGGACATGTACACAATTACCAAAGATCTTTTCCATTAACCTTTATCCCAGATACAATGGATGAGTCAGGTGCTAGAGTAAAAATAAAAATAGATGGTAAATTAGGAGGAAAATGGACCCTAGATAAAAACTTTGATGGAAGCAAGAATAAAAAACCAAAGGGTGTTATTTATATTGTTACTGGCGCAGGCGGACAACGGTTGTACAATACTGAACAAACCAATTTGCCTGCTAGTTGGCAACCTTTCACAGATAAATTTATCTCTACAGATAATACCATCAGTCTTGTTGAAATTGTAAAAAATAAATTTCAATTCAAACAAATTAATACCAAGGGCGAAACGGTGGATTCTTTTATTATAGAAAAATAAGAAGCAAACGATTTTTTTACGTTTACAGTTGAGTTAATCTAAAGAAATATTAACTTTCGGCTGATTTCTATTTTCAAATACTTGAGAATAATTACCTTTAGTAACTAACATTTTATTTTAAGATTTGAGCGATAATAAATCTAAATGTTTCAACAAGAATTACAAATTATAAACTTTGAAGGGGAGGCCATCTACTATGGCCCAATATTTAGCCTTGAGCAAAGTAGCCTTTTTTTTGATGATTTATTAAATAACATCGAATGGAAAAATGAGGAAATTATAATGTTTGGCAAGGAAATAATTAGTAAAAGAAAAGTGGCTTTTTATGCAGATGATGGGGTAGACTATACTTATTCAAATAAAACAAAAAAAGGATTGTCTTGGACAGCGCCATTATTAAAAATAAAAAGCGTGGTAGAAAATTATACCCATGTCAACTACAATGGATGCTTATTAAATTTATACCACGATGGAAATGAAGCAATGGGATGGCATAGTGATAATGAAAAAGAAATCAAGCCGAATAGTTCTATCGCTTCAGTTAGTATAGGTATTGAAAGAAAATTTTCATTTAAAAACAAGTCATCAAAAGAAACAATTGCTGTCCAACTTGAAAATGGTTCATTGTTAGAAATGAAGGGCACCATTCAAAAAAACTGGTTACATGCATTGCCAAAATCAAAAAAAATCACACAACCTAGAATCAATTTAACCTTTAGGCAATTTCTAAAATAACTAATCTGTAAGACAGATTGTTTACTTTTTCGCAAATTTTTCTTCGATCAATTTACGTTTTGTCCAACATTCATCTAAAGGTCCTCCTGTTGATTTCTGACCTTTGTGTCTCCAATCTCCGTCTAATACTGAATAAGAAAACTCGACTGACTTACCAACGCTTTTTACTGTTTTAGTGAAGTACTCTATGTTTTCAACATACTTTCCATTTACAGAAGTCTGAGTTCCGCCGCCTGCATCAAAAAATTTTCTTGTCACCACATTATAACTCACCCACTGAAAATGCTTTCCAGAAATAATTTTCATGGTACGTCTAGGAAAAAATGGATTGGCTCTTCTAGATACTACGTCATTTGAATAATTCCCACTAATTATCCATGCACCAAATAAATCTCCAGATACCCCGTCATCCAATTTTTTTAAATCACTTAATAGTTTGCCTAAAGACAAGTGTCCATTTTTTTTAAGCACTACAGAAAGTTCAGCGGTAGTATTTACCAATAAGCTGTCTTGCGAATGCCACTCATAAGACAATTGAATATTTTTTTTATTCAAACTATAAGTGCCTCCCCAACTAAAATTAAACTTTTTATCCACTAGACTATAGTTGGCAACGCTGATAACATTATCAGCAAAAATCACTAGGGTTTTTATATTATTTTCCTCTTTACCCCATGCTCCCATTAAATTATTTGTACTTTGCCCTTGCACATGAACGGTAAAGGATGTCACAAAAAAACTAGCAAAAATTAAGATTGAAAAAAATCTCATGATAGCGGTTTACAATGTTATAAATTATGATTTAAAATTAACCTAAAATTTTACTTGTAATTAGTAATCATCACTCCCTTTTCTTCACTTACAGGAAACTTCAAATTTTTCAATGCAATGCCAGTTGTATTGTTAAAGAGTGCTACCGGCAATTCAATTGCT
>CAMBTV010000211.1 GCA_945870835.1 Chitinophaga pinensis | reverse complement strand
CAAAAAAGTAAAAGGATACTATTCCAAAGGAAATTCCAGATCTGTATAGTTAACTTTATTTTACAAAAAATTAAGAAGATATTATTAATCATTTCACTGATTATCCTGTAGCTTTTCATCGATTCATTTTAATCAAATTCTTAATCGATTAATCGATTAAGAATTTGATTAAAAAATCCTCCCTACCAAATATTTACTCTTAAACTATCAGCTAAATAAATTTTATCTTTTACTTTAATGTCAAAAGCACTATAAAATTCTTTCACATTTACAAATGGCCCATTCACTCTATATTTTGCAGGCGAGTGAACATCCGTCATCAATTGATTTTTCAAAGATTGTTCTGTTGGATAGCCCATCCATCCTAAGGCATACCCTAAAAAATAACGTTTCATTGGACTCAAGCCAGCGATGTTTTTATTGTTTTTAAATTGTTCTGTTTTTTTAAATGCATCCAAAGCAATTAGTATTCCACCCAAGTCAGCAATATTTTCACCAAGGGTAGCTTTTCCATTGATGTGGCTGCCTGGTAATGGTTCAAAGGAATTGAATTGATTGATCATTACTGCAGCACGTTTATTAAATTCTTTCTCATCATTTTTTGTCCACCAACTTTTTAAATTTCCTTTCTCATCGTACTGTCTGCCTTCATCATCAAATCCATGCGTTATTTCATGACCAATGGTACTTGCACCAGCATATCCGTAAACAGTAGCATCATCTAGCTCTTCATCTTTGTAACCAGGTATGGTAAATATTCCCGCAGGTAATACTATTTCGTTGTTGCTTGGATTGTAGTAGGCATTGTATGTTTGAGGTGTCATATCCCATTCATCTCTATCTACTGGTTTTCCTAGTTTATTCACTTGATATTGGTGCCACCATTTACTAGAATTCACAACGTTTTGAAAATAACTATCTTTTACAATTTCCATAGAAGAAAAATCTTTCCACTTATTTGGATAGCCCACTTTCATTTTAACGGCGGCTAATTTTATCAAGGCTTTTTGTTTGGTAGTGTCGCCCATCCAGTTAAGATTTTTAATTCTTTCACTGTAAGCAAGTTTTACATCCTCCACCATTTTTTCGTAACGCTGTTTTGCTTTCTCATTAAAAAATTCTTTGACATACAATTGACCCAATAACTCACCCATTGCATTTTCTTCAGCACGTATCACTCTTTTCCATCTTGGTTTACGTTGTTTTGCGCCAGAAAATAATTTGCTAAATTCAAATGCAAGCTGTCCAAATTTATCTGGTAATACTTCCGAAAATCTTTTGGTCAGTCGATACCGCATCAATGATTTCCAGGTATCTAAATTTGAAGGGTTTAATAATTTATTTAGTGCTTGATAATAGGCTGGTTGTCCTACGATGACCGAATCAGATTTACCAATTCCATTTTCAATTAAATAGTTATCCCAATTTACAGATGGACAAAGATTGTTGAGATTTGCAAATTTCATTTTATTATAATTTGCATAAGGATCTCTGAGGTCTTCCATTTTTCTGTGCGCCTTTGCAAGACTTGTTTCTATTGATAAAATATCGGTAGCTGCTTTAGTTGCTTTTGCACTATCATCACCAATCATTACCAGCGTTTCGATAATATTTTTTTTGTAAGCCGTTCTAATGAGTAGGGTAGAAGAGTCATTTTTAAAATAGTATTCTCTTTCAGGCAAGCCAATACCTGTTTGCCAAAGTTGAAGTGCATTTAGATCACTGTTCTTTGCATCTTGTGATACAAAAAATTGAATAGGTCCTTCTACACCTATCTGGTCTAATTCAGCAAGGAGTGATAGTAGAGTCTTGGTATCATTGACGGCTTCAATTTTAGTTAAATAAGAATTGAGCGGGGTTGTTCCATCCTTTTCGATTTTCAAAGTATCCATGGCGGCTTGCCAAAAGTCACCAATTTTTTGCGAGGCGGTTCCCTTAGCTGCCTTCTCTTTGGCTGCGCTTTCACTAATTTCTCTCAATCGTTTGGTATTTTCTTCAAGTACTAGGTTACCAATACCCCATTGACTTTCCTCTGCAGGAATGGGATTGTTTTTAATCCATCCACCATTGGCGTATTGAAAAATATCTTCACCCGGCTGAAGGGTGGTATCCATGTTTGCAGCGAGTACATCCGCTTTATTTGTGTTTGAGCTTGCATTGTTGCAAGCTGCTAAAATAGAGGCGGAGAGGATGATTGAAAAAACTTTTTTAAGATGGATTATTTTTATCATAATTACTAATTTATATAGATTTTGATGGGTTATTAAAGGTCATTAGGCAATCTAGAAATCAACTTGTTTTCACTAAAATTAAAACAATGATTTTAACTAGGTAGCTTATTTTGGTCAATTTTATGAGAATTGGTTATCTCTATTTAACATAATTAATTCTTTAAACGGAATATTCACATTCCGATGGATTAAATATGTCATTTTTATTTGTAGAAAAGAAGAGGGAATATTTGAGGTAATAAATGCTATAATATACTGTAAATCAATAAAGTATAATATATTATAGCATTAAAAACAACTCTTTTAGTTAATAAAACCACAAAATAGATATTCAATTATAAAAAACTTACCAATAGATGTTAATAAAAAATTTTAAGAAATATTTGGCTATTTCACAAAACTAGATATCTTTATGTAACGGTTTTTTCTGAAGATTGACTAAATGATTGCTTATATCTATTTACAAAATCCTACTGATGGACTATTTAATTATTTAACCAAAACAAATTAAATTTATGCAATTTAAACATCTTAGCAAGCCTCCCGGAAATTCAAGGAGCCTATTAACGATTTCAATGCTGCGTATTATTAAGTTAGCAATGCTTATGCTATTCTTTACCTGCACGCAGGTTAACGCGAATGGAATTTCTAATCCTCCCATTCAAGTGCGCGGAAAAATTACCAATCAGAAAGGCGAAGCTGTACAGAATGTTTCTGTATTAATTGCTGGATCTCAAGTGGGAACAACAACGGATAACGAAGGTCGTTATTCAATAACTGTTCCAAGCAACACTGCTTCTCTAGTAATTTCAAGTGTTGGTTTCAAAACCAAAACTGTGAAAGTTGGAAGTCAAACTGAAATCAACGTCTCTCTTGAGGACGATGTTTCTGGTTTGAATGATGTAGTAGTTATCGGATATGGTACAGCCAAGAAAAAGGATGTTACTGGATCTGTTTCTACCATTTCTTCTAAAAGATTATTAGAAAGAACAACTGTTAACCTTGGACAAGCCCTTCAAAATAAAATTGCGGGTGTACAAGTAATCTCTAATGGTGGTGGTATACCAGGTCAAAATCCTTTGATCCGTATTCGTGGTACCAACTCTATCACTGCAGGTAACGATCCGTTATATGTGTTGGATGGAGTAGTTGGTGTTGCCAACCCTTTGTCTACTTTAAATCCAAATGATATTCAATCAATTGATGTATTAAAAGATGCTTCTGCAACAGCGATCTATGGTGCTCGTGGTGCAAATGGTGTTATCCTTATTACTTCTAAGCGTGGTGTTGGTGGAAAAACTCAAATCACATTAGGTAGCAACGTAGCTAGAAACGTTTTGCAAAGACATGTATATGCCTTAAATGCTGAGCAACTTTCTTACTTGTATTTACAAACCATGATGAATGCCAAAAAATTCGGTAATGTAATTCCAGGTAATGATTTCCGCGCTACTGCTCAAGGTGGTGAAGGTAATCAGGCTACCAATACTTTCTCTTCAATGCTTCATTTATTTAAAGCAGTTCCTGCTGGTAGTTATTCAGTTCCTTTATTAGGTGCTGATGGTCAATATTATAAGCCGATGTATGATACTAACTGGGAGACCTTAATGTTCCCTGGATCTACTTCTCAATCACATTATATCTCTATCCGTGGTGGTAACGAAAATGCTAAATTTTCTGTATCATTGGGAGCCAATGATGAGAAGGGTTTGATGCTACAATCTTCTTTCAAACGTATTACCGCTAAAATTACAGGTGATATCACTGCAACAAAATGGCTAAAAATTTCTACTACTCTTGGATTCAACAAGAGCAGACAAACTGGTGATGATGGTATCACTCGTTCTGCTACAGAGGTTTGGTCAATATTGCCAGTTAAATATCCTATGGATGCTCCTGCAGCATATGCTGGTCGTTGGGCATCTAACTTTGACTTTAAAACTGGTGAGCAATGGTGGAACGTTATGTTCAGAAGAGATCAGATCTACCAACAAAATAACGTAGGTCAGGTAACTGGTAGTTTTAATGCAACTGCACAAATCACTAAAGATTTAAGCTTTAAAGGTGATTTCTCTATAGATTACAACAATTATAAGAACAATAGTTATAGTGGTAAACTATATGGTGGTACGGGTAGTGCTTCAGTATCTGCAACTCAAGCATACTTCTGGCAAAATGAGAACTATTTTAACTACAACAAACAAATTGGTAATCATTCAATAAGTGCTATTTTGGGTCTTTCTTGGCAAAAGAATCAGTTCCAAAATTTTGGTGCTTCTAATAGCATATTCCTTTCTAACTTCTATGGATATTCTAACCTTGGAGCAGGTGCTGCACCAAGACCAGGGGTTTCAAGTGGTGATGGTGGAAATGCTTTGAACTCCTATTTCACTAGGGCGAATTATTCATTCAAAGACAAATATTT
>CAMBTV010000210.1 GCA_945870835.1 Chitinophaga pinensis | reverse complement strand
CAATAATTTTAATGCTTTTCCAGTTTTTGAGAGGAAATTCTATGCTTAATAATTATGTTACTGCCGCATGGGTTACAGGAGTGATCGTTTTGGTAATTGGCTTGTTTTCTTTATTTTTCACCAACGAAACATTTGGTAAAGAGCTAGACTTTGTTGAAGAATAAGCACCTTTATTCAATTAATTTACCTTTTTTTTTATTTCAATTTATTTTACCTGACATATTTTTTATGTATACTATCGAAAACGAAACACTTCGCGTGCAAGTAAATCCATTGGGGGCTGAATTAAGTAGTTTATTTAATAAGTCAACGGAACTCGAATATATCTGGAGTGGTGACCCTTCCTATTGGGGAAAGAAATCACCAGTCTTATTCCCGATAGTAGGTGCTTTAAAGGACAATCAATATTTTATTAGTGGTAAAACATATTCAATGAATAGGCACGGCTTTGCAAGAGAAAAAATGTTTACTTTAATCCATCATAGTCATAGCTCAATGCATTTTGAAATGATTTCTGATGAACATACTTTACAAGTTTATCCCTTTGATTTTAAATTCTCCATAGTTTATACCATTTCGTCCAATAGCTTATCTGTTAGTTACCTAGTTAAAAATAGGGGTAAGGAAATGATGTATTTTTCTGTTGGTGGGCATCCTGCATTTCGATTACCCCTTACCGATCAGTTGGTTTATGATGATTATTATTTATCATTTAATAAAAATGAACATACTGGTCGTTGGCCAATCAGTTTAGAAGGTTTGATAGAAAGTGCCTCCGTTTCTTTATTGGACAATAGTAATTGTTTAAAAATATCAAAATCTTTATTTTACAAAGATGCTATTGTGTTGAAAGGGCTTGAGTCAGATGAGGTGCAAATTAAATCTGACCTACATTCTGGAGGTTTAAGTTTTTCTTTTAAAGGCTTTCCGTATCTAGGGATTTGGGCTGCTAAAGAGGCAGATTTTATTTGTATTGAACCTTGGTGTGGTATTGCTGATAGTGTTGATAGTACGAAGGTATTAACTGAAAAGGAGGGTATTGAATATCTAAATGCGGGTGAGGTTTTTGAAAGAACTTGGATGGTTACTACCTGGTAACTAGCGCTTCAAAATTGTTTGCTTTTGTAGCGATAGTTGTGTTTTAATTGAAAATTAAAAGTAGTATTTTTTATACATAGCTGATTATATTTGCATTCTATGAAACGATCTATTATCCTATTGTTAATTATTGTTATTGTAGGTGTATCCTGCAAAAAAAAGCAAACTCCACTTACCGAAGAGGAGGTAATTGCTGTGGTTAAAAGATTTGACGAAGGTTGGATAGGTAAAAATTTATCTATTGTTGATTCAGTATTAGCTCCATCCTATATTTATTTCACCCAATCTGGCAGCACTTTTAACAGAAAAAATCTTGTTGAAACTGCGGGATCCTCGGAATACCTACTTGACTCTGCTGAGCGACTGGAGTATAGAATTAAATTATTTGAAAATACAGCGGTGGTAAGTACTCGTTGGATTGGTAAAGGGGTTTATAAGGGTGTTGATTTTGATGAAAATCAGCGGTGTAGTATAACAATTATTAAAATTGACAATAAGGTCCAAATCCTTTCTGAACATTGTACTCCGATTAAGTCCCTTAATTTATTGCATTGATTTTTTACTCATTTTAGAGTTATTTATTTTCGACGACATCGCTCATAATACATTTCAGATTTGTGGGATTTAATCTAAAAACTATCCATTGTTTACTCAAAAATTGGACTGAATTTACCGAGATAAGTTCTGTACATTTACAAAAAATACCAAAATGAAAATATTTGTAGCTGGTTTACCTTATGATTTAGACGATGCAGAATTGGAAGAGATTTTTGAAAAATTCGGAAAGGTGATTTCTGCTAAGGTTGCTATGGATAGAGAAACTGGAAAAAGTAAAGGATTTGGTTTTGTGGATATGCCTAATAGTATAGAAGCTAAGGATGCAATAGAAAGCATGAATGATATCTCCCTTGGTAAAAAACCGTTAGTTGTAAAAGAAGCGGAAGAACGCAATGCAGCCGCTCGCCCTGGAATGAATAGAAGCCCTAACACAAATGGTGGTTATAACAAGCCAGGATTTAATAATGATCGGAACTAATATTAATAAATAATATTTTTTTTATTATTAGTTCAGCTTTTTCTTAATAGATAAGTTTTGTTAATTCAAAATTTCACTTGATTTCTATTCTTCTGGTTGTGCAGGTTTTTTGATTCCTGTTCTTTTATTAATTTCTACAATTGGAAGGGTGATCATTCTACCAATTGGTTGATTCCCTTTGTAAACAATTGTTCTAAAGAGAACTGCATCTTTTGGAGGGGTTAGTGGGTTACTATATTTCGGATAAAATCTATCTGGAAAAGAATTATCAAAACTATAATAAATATCAAGGCCTTCCACTTCAGAAGAAAGACTTATTAAAGGTTCTCCATTGTTATTGGTACAGGTAAAAATTGGATCATACATACTTCTAGCATAATTGATTTCCCTAATATCAAATCTTTTAAATTGTTGTTCAACTCTTTGTACAAAATTATTCCAATTCTTTTTTTCTTTAGGAGACCATACTGATTCTGCAATGGCAAAAGATCTAGGCCATGTCATGTATTGAAGGTGTCTTGTATTTGTTATTTGCTCAGTCCAAATATTTGCCTGGCCACCTTTGATATACTTTGGATCTACTCCCGCAGGTACTGGCTCAAACTCATAGGTTTTATTTAGCCGAAGGCTTGCATATACTTTTGGTTCAATAATTTCATCCCCTTGCATAAAATCGAGGTAGGCAAATGTAGTAGGACTCATCACTACTTCATGTTTTAGTTTTGCAGCTTCTATTCCTCCTTTCTCACCCCGCCAGCTCATTACCGCTGCATTATCAGCAAGGCCACCCTCTAATATTTCATCCCAACCGATTAATTTTTTCCCTTTTGAACTGATTATTTTCCCCACCCTTTTTTCAAAATAAGCTTGTACTTCATTCATTGAATTCAATCCTTCTTTTTTCATGAGTAACTTTACATCATCATTTTTCTCCCAAAAGTTTTTTGCACATTCATCTCCACCAACATGGATATATTCAAAGGGGAAGAGAGCAGCTACTTCAGTAAAAACCTTATCTAGAAAAGTATATACTTTTTCATTCGAAGGCGATAAGGTATTATTAACTAAAGCACTGAAAGTACCATTGGTACGCCAATCCATAATTTTCTCACCTGATCTTACCCGGTAGTTTTCAGATCCTGGAGTGCCTGATAGTTCTGGATAGGCTACAATTGCAGCTAGGCTATGGCCTGGAACATCTATTTCAGGTAGTATATCTACAAAGTGCTCTTTTGCATATTGAACAACTTCTTTGATATCTTCTTGTGTATAAAATCCACCATAGTTTAGAGGTTCATCTGGTAGCGGAGGCCAAAAAGTGCCAAAATATCCTGTTTTATCTACTCGCTTAGAGCCTTTTGTGGTAAGTGCTGGTAGACTTTTTATCTCAATTCTCCAACCTTCATCATCGGTCAAATGCCAGTGCAATAGATTGAATTTATATCTTGCCATTTGATCAATAAAATCCTTTACTTCTTGCTTTGTAAAAAAATGTCTGGATACATCGAACATTAATCCCCTCCATCCGAAACGCGGGTAATCCGTAATCTCAACACAAGGTATTTCCCAAGCCATATTACTTGCTAGCTTATTATCTTCAATCGCTGCAGGAAGTAATTGCATAAGCGATTGTACTCCATAAAATAATCCTGCTGCTTCATTTGCTCTTAGGATTACATTACTGGGTGTGACAGATAAATGGTAACCTTCTTTTCCAATCAATGGGTCAGCCTGTTTATTAAGTAGGAGTTTAATAGAAGCTAAGGAAGCTTGATTATTAATTGAAACCTTATACCCAGTAGGAATACTTAACCTTTGTTTTAAAAATTGTAAAGTGGGTTGTAAGGAAATTACATTAGGCGCCTCAATGGAAATATTTTTGTTAATTTTAAAATATCCTTTAGTTCGAATTGATTTCACGGGCTCTGGTAGCAAGTTCAATTGGTTATCAACTTGCTGACCTACAGCAAAAAAAACAATCAAAAAACTTCCTAACATCAAAATGTACTTTTTCATCTATATTTTTTTAAAATGTTTACCAAAGCCCTTTTAACAAATCTACGTTAAAAATAATAATGTGAAATTGTTATCAAGGCCAATTGATTGATTCTTTTGAATCGTGTATTTTAACATAAAAAATATATTTTTTATGTATCGATTTTAATTAAAGTCTTTATAAAAATTTATTAACCAACCAAAATAAAAGTGTTTTTAATTTTCAAAAGATTTTATTTATTTGAATTGTTGCGATTGATAAAATAAATATTCCGATAACTTGAATGATTTTCTATGGCAATCGTTTTTTATGGTCTATTTTTGCATTATAACTAACCCATGGAATATTTTATGAATAAAATTATTACTAAAATCTTTTTAAGCCTTATTTTTTCATTTTATTTTTTATGCTCTTCTGGGTGTAATGATGCAGGAAAAGTTGATTCTGTTGTAAATAATAAAAGTAAGGATACCCAGTTAGCTGTATTATCAAAACCTTCAAAAGAGCCGTTTGACACAGCTCTTTTCAATAAAAAAATGAAGGCATTGTGTAATTTTGATTCTTCCGG
>CAMBTV010000209.1 GCA_945870835.1 Chitinophaga pinensis | reverse complement strand
GTTCTAACACCAAGCGAATACTATCTTTTGAATTGACTACAGGAATGGCAGAACCATATTCTACCGCTGATTCATAGCAACGATGAATCAAATCAACCGAAAGCAAACACCTAACACCATCATGAACAAATACAATACTTTCTTCTGTTATTAATTGAATACCATTTTGCACAGAATGAAATCTAGTATTTCCCCCCACTGTAATCTTTATTCGGTCGCTATTAAAATATTCATTGATAATATCCTGTCCAGCAGCTAAATGATCTTGTGGCAATACCAATATTATCTGCAGATCAGCGTAAGATTTTAAAAAAGTATCCAACGTATAAAAAAGTATTGGCTTGTTTTTTAAAAGTAAAAATTGTTTAGGCATGTTTACCTTCATCCTACTACCAATACCTCCTGCAACTATAATTGCGTATTTTTTCATTGCTGCAAATTAATAATTATTCAGTTAATGAAAATAAATACAATGCAAAGCCCTTTTACCTCCAATTTAAGCTTTTTAGTATTTAATAAATTTCCTTAAGGATTAAAAAGCCCAATAAATAAATAAATTAACAGCATCTGTAGCTTACCAAAAACTTAAAAACAATATCCTATAACACAACCAATTAGGAAAGAGTATTTTTGATTTAAAAACTTTAATTTTACACATGCCCAAAAGAAAAAAAAGAATCGTAATCAAGGTTGGTTCTAACGTAGTAGCTCAACAAGATGGTGGGCTTGACTTAAAAAGCATTCAACAACTAACTAGGCAAATTAGTATACTTAATAAGCAAGGAATTGACATCATATTAATTTCTTCTGGAGCAGTAGCGGCAGGAAAAAGTTTAATTACCCCACCTAAAAAAACAGATGAAATTAGTAAAAGGCAATTATTTGCTTCAGTAGGTCAAATCAAATTAATAAATCTTTATGCCGAACAATTTGCAAAACAAGATTGCTTATGTGCTCAGGTGCTAGTGACCAAAGAAGATTTTAGAGATAGGGAACATTATATCAATATGAAAAATTGTATCACCGTTTTACTTCAAAACAATGTGATACCAATTTTAAATGAGAATGATGTAATATCAGTAACAGAACTTATGTTTACCGACAATGATGAATTAGCAGGATTGGTTTCAGGTATGGTGGATGCAGATAAATTGGTTATCCTTTCTAATGTAAAAGGAATTTATAATGGAGCTCCTAATCAATCTTCCTCTAAACTGATTTCCTTTATTGAATTTGGAGATACTGAATTTGAGCGTTTCATTACCTCAGAAAAATCTAATTTCGGAAGAGGCGGTATGCTCACTAAATGTAGCATGGCCAACAAGGTTGCTAGTATGGGCATTCCCGTTCAGATAGCCGATGGTAAAGAAGCCAATATATTAATTGGTATAAACAACAACTTACCGGTTGGGACTTTATTTAAACCAAGAAAAAATATTTCCAGTATTAAAAAATGGGTCGCTCACTCAGACGGATTTGTAAAAGGTGCGGTATTCATTGATGAGGGTGCTCAGAGAGCATTACAATCTAATAAACCAACAAGTTTGTTACCAATAGGAATTATAAAAATTGAAGGGTCTTTTAAAAAAGGAGAAATTATTCAAATTATTAGCAATGCGGGAAAAAAATTAGGGGTAGGTAAAGCCCAATACAACTCTGACAGAGCAGCCGAATTAATGAGTAAAAAAAATGAAAAGGCTTTGGTGCATTATGATTACTTATTCTTAAACAACGAACAAAACAAATGATGAACGAAATCGATTCTTTAACAGATAGTTTTAGAGCAGTTCAACTGGCAAGTAAAAAACTAATACTGATAAGTGATGAAAAGATAAAAGCTGTACTAATCAGTTTAGCTGAAGCTGCTATCAGCAGTGCTGAATTAATTTTAAGGGAGAACCAAAAGGATCTTGACAGAATGTCAACAGTGGATCCCAAGTATGACAGGCTTCAACTTACAAATAAAAGATTGCAGGATATTGCAAATGAAATTAAAAAAGTTGCAGAACTCCCTTCGCCAGTAGGAATTTTACTAGAGCAAAAAACGATGGACAATGGTATTCAAATCAGTAAGATTTCTGTTCCAATTGGTGTGATCGGTGTTATTTTTGAAGCAAGACCCAATGTTACTTTTGATGTATTTTCTCTTTGTCTACAATCTAGAAACGCCTGTATTTTGAAAGGAGGCAGTGATGCTGAATTCTCAAATCTAGCGATTGTTAAAATCATCCAGTCTGTTTTAAAACAAAATGGCCTTACTGAAAACTGTATTGAACTTTTACCCGCAACCAGAGAGGCAACCACTCAATTATTAAAAGCGGTGGGTTATGTAGACGTGATTATTCCTAGGGGTAGTCAGCAATTGATTGACTTCGTTCGCAAAGAATCTAAAGTGCCAGTGATTGAAACAGGTGCCGGTATTGTTCATGCCTATTTTGATGAAAGTGGTGATATCCAAAAAGGAAAAGCAATAATTTACAATTCAAAAACTAGAAGAGTAAGTGTTTGTAACGCATTGGACTGTTTACTAATTCATGCCAGTCAATTAAAAAATCTACCTGAACTAGTTAGTAACCTCTCTGATAAAAATGTATTAATTTATGCAGATGATTTGGCGTACAAAGCGCTAGAAAATAACTATCCATCTAATTTATTAATGAATGCAAATGAAAAACATTTCGGAACTGAATTTCTAGATTACATCATGGCAATTAAAACTGTGGCATCTATTGAAGCTGCGATCAATCATATTTCAGAATATAGTAGCAAGCATAGTGAAACCATTATAGCAGAGAACAAACAAAACATTGAGCAATTTCTTCAACAAGTGGATGCAGCTGTAGTATATTCCAATGTATCGACCGCATTTACTGATGGTGCACAATTTGGACTAGGTGCTGAAATAGGCATTAGTACCCAAAAACTTCACGCAAGAGGTCCAATGGCTTTAAAAGAATTATGTAGTTATAAATGGATTGTAAGAGGCGATGGTCAAATAAGAAGCTAAAAAACATTGAATTTAAAGTAAAAAAAAACTTCCTACACCGTTTTTTATTCATTGAGCCCTTGTACAATTTTTTCATATATCATCTGCTCTGATATACCCTTCATACAAGCGTGATCTCCACGGTGGCAAGACTTATTTCCAAAAACCGAACAGGGCCTACAATCAAGATCTAATTGTACTATATTTTTTTCAGACTGCCCCCATCCATTAAAACCAGCAAAAGGATGAGTAGCACCCCAGACACTAATTACTGGCACATTAAATAAAGATGCAAGATGCATATTTGCAGAATCCATACTTATCATTCGATCTAAATTACTAATAATGGAAAGTTCTTCTTTGAAAGTATACTTACCGGAAACATTGAAGGCAGAAAAAATATCTTTTTCCCACTGATCTAAAACATCCGATTCTAGTTTTCCTCCACCAAATAACAATACAGTATAATTTGCTTCGGTTAATTGACTCACCAATATTTTCATTTTTTCAATCGGGTACATCTTCTCATTAAACTGAGCAAAAGGTGCAACTCCAATTATTTTTTTACCCGATAAATAAACAGTCTTTAAAGCATTTGGAATCTCCTGTTTTTTATAAATAGATTTATCTAGGTCTAATCTAAATGGAATACCTATTTTTCTAAATACCGAAGCATACCGTTCATGCATCGTTGTAAGAGAAATAAAAACTTTATTTTCCTTTCTAGTAAGGGCTTTCTTCTCACTCCTACCCTTATCTAATTGAGCATTGGCCACTCCACTTATTTTAAAAAATAAAGAAAGCAAATGAGACCTCAGTACACTGTGTAAATCAACGATCGCATCAAATTGATTACTTTTATTAAGTTCTTTAAATAAACGAAATATACCCCCAAAACCTTTATGACGTTCATTTAAATAAGCAGGATAAAAAGAACATCTTTCCAACCCCATAAACAAAGGTTCAAAAAAAGAATTAGACACTACGGTAATCTTAACAGCTGGGTTTTGATCTAATAAATTTTTTAAAACAGGCACCGTCATTGCCACATCCCCCATTGACGAAAAACGAATAACCAAAATATGTTGAGGGGTTTGCAAAATTTATTTTTAAATTAAATATAGAGGAGAATAAATTGATTTTAATAGCAACTGTATTATTATGGTGAATCCAATTATATTTCTTTAAAAAAACCAAAGAATATTAATTGAATTAAAAAATTAAGAATGACTATTATTTTGCTGCTGATACAATACAGGATTAAGTCCTGGGTCATTGTACATTTTCATTTGCTTGTACACTTTCATATATTTATCACCATTAGCAATATCATTCAGCAACTCATCAATTGATCGAGATAAGTCAACCCGTTGCTCTAATAGCACCGACAATTTTTTTGAACAACCAGCTACATGTTGTTCCGTAGCATCTTGGCGAGTGACTTCCACATTCATATGAAAAATCTTTAAAGCCAGAATTGATAATCGATCAATCGCCCATGCAGGACTCTCTGTATTTACTGATGCATTTAATTTGGGTTTGATATCCTTATATTTCTGCAAAAAATAACTATCAATATATTCTACCATTTCTGTTCTCACTTGATTGGATGCGTCAATTCTTCTTTTCAATAACAATCCTTCCACTGAGTCAATCGTTGGATTGCGCACAATGTCTTCCAAATGCCACTGAACAGTATCCACCCAATTTTTTTCATACAATAAATGCTCGAATCCATTTTCAGGAAATGGATTATGAATTGCAGCATCCACTTT
>CAMBTV010000208.1 GCA_945870835.1 Chitinophaga pinensis | reverse complement strand
TATTGCTTGTAGTAGAAATTGTTATTTGGAATTACCAAGTTTTACAATTTAGATTTTTTAATACCTATTCGGTAATGGTAAAGTGATTTTCCAACGCTAAAATGGGCTTGGAAGAAGGTTGTTTATGATTGACTATTTTCAAATCTTATTAAAATGAGTTAGGGCAAAAGTTTTTATTTATATTTTGTTAATAAAATGAAATTAGCAACAAAATCATGCATTGATTTGTTAGCTTGCTAGGATTTAAAAATATAATTTATCGTCTTAGGATTTTTTTAAATATGGTTTTTCTAGCTCTGGCGATTTATTCAATCTTGTGTAAACCTTTAAAATCAATAATAATCAACTAGTATGAAAAAATTAACTATTGGCCTATTCGCTATTGTAGCTTTAATAAGCACTCAGTCGATTAAGGCGCAAACTTTGGATGAAGTTGTAAACAATTATGAAATTGCCAATGGCGGCAAAGAAAAGTTGTTGTCATTAAAATCAGTTAAAATGATTGGAAGTCTTGATGTGCAAGGTTATGAGGTAGGGGTAACCGTTACTGCGGTAAACGGTGTTGGTACTCGCAACGATATTTCTGTTCCAGGAATGGGAGAGGGTTTTCAAGTAGTGAATACAAAAAAGGGATGGGACTTTATGCCATTTAGAGGACAATCAAGTCCGGAGGAGATTTCGCAAGAACAGTTAAAATATGCTCAAGCATTATTGGATTTACAAGGCTTACTTGTGAATTACAAGGAAAAAGGAAATCAGGTAGAATTATTAGGAAAAGAAAATCTGTCTGGTACAGAATGCTTTAAATTAAAGGTTACAAGCAAAATTGGAAAAGTATATACATTGTTTATTGATGCCAAAACCTACTATCGAGTTAAGATGATAGGTAAAGGAAGCTCTGCTTCAGGAGAAGTAGATATTGAAGTTTCTTACAGTGATTACAAGAAAACCGATGATGGATATGTATTTCCTTATGTTCAAACAATTGAAGCGGGAAGTATCGTATTCAAAACAATTGAGGTGAATAAGACAATAGACGAAAAGATATTTACAGTCGATTAGAACTGATTGTTAAGTTATTATCATTTTAGTTAGTATTGGAATAAAATTATACTGCTCCTCTCCTTTAAGAAAAGGGTTTAAGGGTCTTAGGTATTAAATTGTTTTAAAAAGCTCGAAACTTCGGGCTTTTTTTTGTAGCATTTTTATTACATTTGCTAAGTTTCAAAACAAATAAAATATATTCAAATATGAGTACAGTAAAAGTTGCCATCAATGGGTTCGGACGTATCGGCCGGTTAGTGTTTCGCCAAATTTATAATATGCAGGGAATTGATGTAGTTGCTATCAATGATCTAACGAGTCCTGCAGTATTGGCACATTTATTAAAATATGATAGTGCACAGGGTCGTTTTGGACAGGAGGTAACTGCTACTGAAAACTCAATCATAGTGAATGGTCATGAAGTAAAAATATATGCTCAAAAAGATCCTGCACAAATTCCATGGGGTGCTCACCAAGTAGACGTAGTAATTGAAAGTACAGGTTTCTTCACAGACAAAGCCAAAGCTGAAGCTCATATTACTGCAGGTGCAAAAAGAGTGGTTATTTCAGCTCCAGCAACAGGAGATTTAAAAACGGTAGTCTTTAATGTAAATCATAATATATTAGATGGTAGCGAAACAATTATTAGTTGTGCAAGTTGTACCACTAACTGTCTTGCGCCAATGGCAAAAGTTTTAAATGATCAGTTTGGAATAGCAACCGCTATCATGACTACCATTCATGCTTATACCAACGATCAGAATACTTTGGATGCTCCTCATCCTAAGGATGACTTGCGCAGAGCAAGAGCTGCTGCGGCAAATATAGTTCCTAACAGTACAGGTGCTGCAAAAGCAATTGGCCTTGTGTTGCCAGAATTGAAAGGAAAATTAGATGGGAATGCTCAAAGGGTTCCAGTAATAACTGGATCTCTTACTGAATTGACAAGTATTTTAGAAAAGACGGTTACTATTGAACAAGTAAATGCAGCTATGAAAGCAGCTAGCAACGAAAGTTTTGGTTACACTGAAGATGAAATAGTAAGTTCAGATGTAATCGGAACTAATTTCGGTTCACTTTTTGATGCAACTCAAACTAAAGTAATGTCTGTTGGAGACAAGCAATTGGTAAAAACAGTTAGCTGGTATGACAATGAAATGAGTTATGTTTCTCAATTGGTTAGAACTGTAAATTATTTTGCAGGTCTTATCAGTAAATAATTAATTGGTTAATAAAATTTGAATTTCGGATAATATTGTTTCGAATTCTATTTGATTAATTTGTTTTAAAATCAAAAATTAGAATCGGTGCATTATACTTTAATGTTTCAGTTCTTTTATATATTTTTATAAATAAGGCTCTCTTTTGGGAGCCTTATTTAATTGTATCAAATTTAAAAATTAGTTCCATTTCAAGGAATATCAATTATTATGAGTAGTAAATTTTCCAATTTTAATTTTAAGGGTTTAAGAGTATTGGTAAGAGTAGACTTCAATGTTCCTCTGGATGCTGAATATAATATCACAGATGATACAAGAATGTCTTCAACTATTCCAACAATAAAAAAAATATTAACTGAAGGAGGAAGTGTTGTATTAATGAGTCATTTTGGAAGACCAAAAGAGGGGCCAACCGATAAATATTCTTTGAAGCATTTGGTAAATCATTTAAAATCTTTATTGAACGCTAATGAGAACTCTACTACCAGCGTATTTTTTGCAGATGATTGTGTGGGAGAACAGGCCTATGTATTGGCAAACGAATTAAAGGCTGGTGAAGTATTGCTGCTTGAAAATCTTCGATTTTATAAGGAAGAAGAAAAGGGTGATGAATTATTTGCAGAAAAATTGAGCAAATTAGGCGATGTATATGTGAACGATGCCTTTGGAACTGCTCACAGGGCTCATGCTTCTACTGCAGTAATTGCAAAGTATTTTGCTGCAGATAAAAAAATATTTGGGTTACTTATGGAAGGCGAAGTGATTAGTGCAGAAAAAGTTTTGCATCATTCAGAAAAACCTTTTGTAGCAATTATTGGTGGAGCAAAGGTTTCAGATAAAATTTTAATTATTGAAAATTTATTGGAAAGAGCGACTGATATCATTATTGGAGGAGGAATGGCGTATACTTTTTTAAAAGCGTGCGGAGGTCAAATTGGTAATTCTCTTTGCGAAGATGATCGATTGCAAACTGCTCTTGACATCCTGGAAAAGGCAAAGCAAAAAAATGTAAAGATTCACCTACCCGAAGATTCAATTGTTGCCGATAAGTTTGCTGCTGATGCATCTACTCAGGTACTTGCTAGTAATACAATTCCAATTGGATGGATGGGTTTAGATATTGGTCCAAAGGCAGTCGAAATATTTAGCGAGGTGGTTCAACGATCTAAAACTATATTATGGAATGGACCGATGGGGGTTTTTGAAATGGAAAAATTTCAAAATGGAACCAAGTCAATTGCTTTAGCAGTTTCTGCAGCTACCGCTAACGGCGCATTCAGTTTGGTGGGAGGTGGCGACAGTGTGGCGGCTGTAAATCAATTTAGATTAGCTGATAAAGTGAGTTATGTAAGTACAGGAGGAGGAGCAATGCTTGAATATTTTGAAGGAAAGGTACTGCCAGGCATAGCGGCTATTCAGTAATTGATTTAGATAAAAAAATGTTACTTTTTATGAATTATGGATTTTTGTTAGACTTATAAACTAATTTTAACCTAAATTGATTTTATAGAAGAGTTATTTTAATTTCTAAAATAAAAAAATCGATAAAGAAATTCTTAACATTAAAAATTTAAACTCATGAAACGAACTGGACTTATTATTTTAGGCGTGGTGGCTATTATTGTAATTTGGGTAATTAGTGCCCGCAATGGTATGGCAACCTCAGAAATTGATATCAATGGTAAATGGGGACAAGTGCAGACCCAATATAATAGAAAGGCAAAGTTGTATGAAAACATAGTAAATACTATCAAAGGTGCAGCGCGCAATGAAGACACTACTTTAATTAAAATTGTTCAGATGCGTTCTAGGGTACCCAATATTTCATCTGAATCCAACCCTCAACAAGTAGCAGAGGCAGATAAGCAATTGAATTCTATTGGACGTGCAGCTTTGAGCATAAATGTTGAGTCCTACCCAACTTTACAGGCAACTGGTTTGTACAGAGATTTGCAAGCTCAAATTGAAGGAACTGAAAATCGTGTTACAGTGGCATTGGGTGATTGGAATTCAGCCATTACTGGTTTCAATACAAAAATTATTCGTTTTCCAAGTAATCTAATTGCAGGAATATTTGGTTACACACAGAAAAAAAATTACGAAGCAGCTGCTGGGGCTGAAGATACCAAAGTAGATTTTAGTAAATAATAAAAACATTTCATTTTGGGTTTATTTTCCTTTTTTAAAAAGAAAGCATTTTTTTCTGAGCAGGATCAGGCTCGGATAGTTGCAGCAATAACTTCGGCAGAAAAGTCGACTAGTGGAGAAATTAGACTATTTGTGGAAAGCAAAAATCCATACATGGATCCATTGCAAAGAGCAGCAGAGATTTTCTTTCAATCGAAAATGGAAAATACAGTTGACCGAAACGGTGTGCTTTTATATATTGCTCTGAAAGATCGTGAGCTGGCTTTGTTTGGTGATGAAGGAATTCATCAAAAGGTAGGAACGCAATATTGGCAGAGTGCCGTTCAAAATATGATTGGGCAATTTTCAAAGCATGAAACT
>CAMBTV010000207.1 GCA_945870835.1 Chitinophaga pinensis | reverse complement strand
AAAAACCCATGAATAAGGCCAAGAATCCAATTAATTTCAAACACAATGTTACAGCAGTCTGACAAGTTTCTATAATCCCATCTGCAGACTGTATGCGATAAACCATTTGTTTATTTTCACCTATCTGAATTAACTTTTCACCATCACCTAATATTGATTGTGTTTTATCAACTTTGGTCGAGTCAATAAAGGCGGAGGAAATAGAGATAGTTTTAATTTTAATAGTATCACCAGACTTCCCCGTAACCATATTTGAAAAAACGGCTTTTTGGGAAGGTGAAAAAATTGCCAACAGACCTGCTGATACGATTGCAATAATTATAAACGACGACCAAATTCGACTAAGTGTCATAGTTATATTTTATGAAAATAATGTTGGAAATTAGTTATAAAATACCAAAATACACCTTTCCCTTTAATTACTAAGGTCTATCCTACTATTCGCATGATACAAATACAGAATCTTCAAATTAACCCATTACCTTTGCCCACGTTTAAAAATCAATAAAGCAAATCAATAATGGCATTACAAGCAGGCATCGTAGGATTACCCAATGTAGGAAAATCAACTTTATTTAATGCAGTAAGCAGCAGCGCTAAGGCTCAGGCTAGCAATTACCGTTTTTGTACCATTGAACCCAATACAGGTTTGGTAAATGTCCCTGATCCAAGGATTGATAAATTAGTTGAATTAGTTCAGCCGATTCGGACAGTACCCACTCAAATTGAAATTGTAGATATTGCTGGGTTAGTTAGAGGCGCTAGCAAAGGCGAAGGATTGGGCAACAAATTTTTAGCCAATATCCGTGAAGTAGATGCCATTATTCATGTAATCCGCTGTTTCGAAGATGAAAATATTCTAAGAGAAGAAGGTGCTATCAATCCGATCAGTGACAAAGAAATTATAGAAACTGAATTGCAATTGAAAGATCTAGACAGTGTTGAAAGGAAGTTATCTCGCATGGAAAAAATGTTGAAGACTGGAGATGCTAAAATGAAATTAGAATATGATGTATTGCTTCAATGCAAAGAGCAGCTGAACAAAGGAAAAAGTATTCTTTCGATGAACTTAGGTAAAGAAGAAAAAGCTGCTATTGCTGAAAACTTTTTATTGAGCGAAAAACCAGTTTTATATGTAGCCAACGTGGATGAAGCATCGATGCATACTGGTAATAAATATTCGGATGCATTAATAGAAGCTGCTAAAAATGAAGGTGCACAGGTAATCGTGATGACCAATGCCATTGAAGCGCAAATTGCTGAGTTTGAAAATCCGGATGACAAGGCAATGTTTATGGAAGAATATAAAATGACAGAACCAGCTTTAGATCGTTTGATTCATTCTACATATAAATTACTCAACCTTTCTACTTATTTCACAGCAGGTGTTCAAGAAGTTAGGGCTTGGACCATTCACCAAGGATGGAAAGCACCTCAAGCTGCCAGTGTCATTCACACTGATTTTGAAAAAGGATTTATCAAAGCCGAAGTAATCTCCTACGAAGACTTTATCACCTATCAATCAGAAGCTGCTTGCCGCGAAAATGGTCGATTAAGAATTGAAGGAAAGGAATACGTGGTAAATGATGGTGATGTAATGCACTTTAGGTTCAACGTTTAATTCAATTTCTAATCTCCAGCCAAATACTTTCAAACGGGTCGATTTATTCGACCTGTTTAGTTTAAATAATAGTGTAGTTTAAAATTAAGCGATACTTTTATACCAATCCATTATTTAACTACTCTCCAAGTTTATACTAAATTACATATTAAAAAATAATTATTTATAACTACCCCTCAAATATTAATTTTAAGTAGGTTTCCCTTCAATTCTATAACTTTAAGGTTTATCATGTAATTCTTTTATTTAAATAAACTTCTTCAACATCATGAATCGCTACATTGCTTGCTTTAAGGCTGTTGTTATTTTTACAAGCCTTCTATTTATTTTTTCTTCCTGTTCCAAACGTTCAGGTGATCCAAGAATATTGGTTTTCACTAAAACAAAGGAATACCACCATGAATCAATTGCTGCTGGAATCGATGCGATTGGGAAATTGGGAAATCAAAATAAGTTTCTAGTAGATACCACTTCTGATGCTAGCTGGTTTACAGAAGATAGCCTAAAAAAATATTCTGCAGTCGTATTTTTAAGTACTACAGGAGATGTGTTGGACAATTATCAAGAAGCAGAATTTGAGCGCTATATACAAGCAGGTGGAGGATTTGTGGGAATTCACGCGGCAGCAGACTGCGAATATGATTGGGGTTGGTACGGCCGTCTTGTAGGTGGATATTTTACAAGCCATCCAGGAATTACTGATACATTTAAAAATATTCAACCAGGTGTATTCAACGTGGTTGATGCAAACCATGTTTCAACCAAGCACCTCACAAAGCAATGGAGTCGGACAGATGAATTTTATAGTTTTAAAAAATTAAATAAAGAGGTTAAAGTATTGCTCACCATTGATGAAAAATCATACAATGGTGGCCAAAATGGAGACAACCATCCAATGGCTTGGTACCATGATTATGATGGAGGAAGAGCATTCTACACCAATCTAGGACATACTGATGAAAGTTTTTCTGAAGCTGCTTACCTCACACACATTTTAGGTGGAATTAAATATGCTATCGGAGAAAATAATAACCTAAATTATTCAAGAGCTACTACCTTAAAGGTTCCAGATGAAAATCGTTTTGATAAAATAAAAATGGTCAGCGGTCAATTTTACGAACCAATGGAGATGTCTATATTGCCAAATTTAGATATTTTGGTTGCTCAACGTAGAGGAGAAATCATGTTATATAAAAATGGAGATTCCGTTATCAAGCAAGTAGGTTTTTTAAATGTTTATCACAAAACGGGCAATGGATCAAATGCGGAAGAAGGATTACTAGGAATTAAAATAGATCCTAATTTTAAAAAAAATCATTACGTGTTTATTTTTTACAGTCCAATTGATACTTCTGTAAATAGGCTTTCACGCTTTACATTTACCGATGATAAAATTGATCTTGCCTCTGAAAAAATAGTATTACAATTTTATTCTCAACGCGAAATTTGTTGTCACACTGGAGGATCGATCGCCTTCGACAAAGACGGATTACTTTGTTTATCAACAGGTGACAATTCAACTCCTTTTAATGAAGCGAATCAACCATTTGTAAACAATGGATATGCTCCAATTGATGATAGACCAGGTCACGAACAATATGATGCTAGACGTAGCTCTGGTAATGCCAATGACCTTAGAGGAAAAATTTTAAGGATCAAAGTAAAGTCGGATGCAACCTATGAAATTCCAGAAGGAAACCTTTATCCAAAAGGAACTGCGGGTACTCGTCCAGAAATATATGTACAAGGAAATCGCAATCCATTCCGCATTTCAATTGACCAAAAAAATAATTTCTTGTATTGGGGAGAGGTTGGTCCAGATGCGGGTAAAGATAGTTTTGACGTTCGTGGACCAAGAGGTTATGATGAAGTGAATCAAGCAAGAAAAGCTGGCTTTTTTGGATGGCCTCTTTTTGTAGGAAATAATTACGCTTATCACAAATACGATTATAGCATAGGTAAAACAGATTATTTATTCGATACTGCCAAACCTATCAATGACTCAAGAAACAATACAGGTATTAAAGAATTGCCCCCAGCTCAACCTGCTTTTATTTGGTATCCTTATGCCAATTCAAAAGATTTCCCTCAGGCAGGAAGTGGTGGACGAAATGCAATGGCAGGGCCTGTTTATTACACAGACATGTATCCTAAAGAAACTAGATTGCCAGATTATTTTAATAAAAAACTATTTATTTTTGATTGGATAAGAGGTTGGGTAAAACTAGTGACAATGAAACCCAATGGAGATTTTGATAAGATGGAACCTTTTATGGGAAGCACAAAATTCAGATCGTTGATTGATATGGAAGTGGGTCCTGATGGAAAATTATACATACTAGAATATGGTAATGGATGGTTTCAACAAAATCCAGATGCTGGACTTTCTAGAATAGAATTTAATCCTGGAAATCGTTCTCCAAAAGTTAATTCATTTACGCTAGATCAAACTTCTGGCAGCTTGCCTTTCACTGTTCAAGCAACTACTGAAGCAACTGATCCTGAAAAAGATGCGCTTCATTATGTTTGGAATTTAGGAAATGGAATTACAAAAGAAACTACTGAACCTACGCTTAAATATACTTATGATAAACCAGGAGAATACACAATCACGGTTTCGGTAAGTGATAAGAAAGGGGCTTCTACTAAGAGCAAAGAGATTGCTGTGTATGCAGGTAATCAAGCTCCAGTGGTGAATTTTGTTGTGCCAGGAAATAAAACTTTTTATTTCCCCAATAAGCCAGTTGCTTATAGTTTGCAAATTGAAGATAAAGAAGATCCAACGGCTATCAAAAGGGTGGAAAGTATTTTTATTTCAGCAGATTATGTTCAAGGTTTAGACAAAGCTTCTGCTTCATTAGGTCATCAAGTAATGACAGAAGCATTGGTGGGTAAGAGCTTAATAGAATCGAGCGATTGTAATTCATGTCACAAACAAGCAGAAAAATCAGTAGGCCCTTCATATTTAGATATAGCAAAGCGTTACCAAAAAGAACCAGGTGCAGCAGCTACTTTGGCTACTAAAATAATCAAAGGAGGTTCAGGCAATTGGGGTGAGGTTGCAATGGCAGCGCATCCAAATTTGAAAGAATCAGAAGCAAAACAAATCGTTGCTTGGATTCAAACATTGGCTAGTACCACGGAGATTAAAAAATCGCTTCCA
>CAMBTV010000206.1 GCA_945870835.1 Chitinophaga pinensis | reverse complement strand
TGTGTAGCAGCTGGAGAAATTAAAAACTCAGTGCTATTTGATCATAGTAATAAGGCACACGATGGTTATCTAGGGGATAGTGTTATCGGATCTTGGTGTAATTTAGGAGCTGGCACTACCAATTCAAATCTAAAAAATACAGCAGGGGAGGTGAAAGTGTGGCTCAATGCAATTAATGACTATGTGTCTGTAGGTAATAAGTGCGGACTTTTAATGGGTGATTATAGTAGGTCTGCTATTAATACCTCTTTTAATACAGGTTCTGTAGTGGGTGTTTGTTGTCATATTTTTGGATACGATTTTACACCCAAAATAGTAAGTAATTTTACCTGGTGAAAAGAACGGTATATTTTAGAAAAAGTGTTTGTTGATATCAATAACTGGAAAAAATTGAAAGGTTCTAAACTAACAGAACAAGAGACTGAAATTTTAAAACAACTTTATTCGCAACTTTAAATACATAAAATGAGAAAACAAATCGCAGCAGCTAACTGGAAAATGAATTTAAGCCTTGAACAGGCAGAAACTTTAATAACCGACTTATTGGCAAGTCCAATTCAACTTTCCCCAAATCAGGAAGCAGTTTTTGGTGTTCCTTTTCCTTATTTGATAAATATTAACCATCAAATTGCTGGTAAAAATCAGTTTTCATTGGCAGCACAAAATTGCTCAAACAAGGCTTCTGGTGCCTATACAGGAGAAGTAAGTGTAGAAATGCTTAAAAGTATCAAAGTACCCTATGTTATCATTGGACATAGTGAGCGTAGAGAATATTTTAATGAATCTAATTCTGTACTTGCTGAAAAAGTAAATATTTGCTTTGAAGCTGGTTTAAAACCAATTTTTTGTTGTGGTGAGGCATTGCAAATACGTGAAGCCGGTAATCAAAATAGCTATGTTGAAAATCAGTTAAAGGAAAGCCTTTTTCATTTAACTGCTGATCAATTGAATGGCTTTGTAATTGCTTATGAGCCAATTTGGGCTATTGGTACCGGTAAAACAGCCACAAGCGAACAAGCCCAAGAAATGCATGCGCATATCAGAAATGTATTGTCAGTAAAATACGGCAGTGAAGTAGCTGATAGTATTTCTATTTTATACGGCGGAAGCGTGAAAGCTTCTAACGCAAAAGAAATATTTGGCCAACCTGATGTAGACGGAGGTTTAGTAGGCGGTGCGTCATTGATACCAGCTGAGTTTTCAGCTATTATCAATAGTTTAAAATAAGGGTAAAATAAGAATGGATTACATTAAATCCATTGCCTTTGCAAAGAAAGTTACATTAAAGGGAAGAACCATGGAACAATAACCGCCTCCCACTTTATAAACTAAAACGGATGCAACTAAAGATGCAAAAAATAATGCCCAATATAAGCCTGTAGATTTTTTTGTATTTTCCATTGTAATAATAAATTTTTGCAAAAGTAGGGCAAATCTTACTAATTTTTAAATCTAGTAAACGATATTTTAAAATTTTGTTGCTAATACAAAATGCAATTAATATTATTTTCTCATTTTTTTAAAAGTATTTACCAAACCATTGGTAGATGAATCATGAGTATCAATCAGCGCATCCGCATGAAGTTCAGGTAATATTTTGTTGGCTAGTACTTTTCCCAATTCAACACCCCATTGGTCAAAACTGTAGATATTCCAAATCACTCCTTGAACAAAAATTTTGTGCTCATAAAAGGCGATTAGGTTACCCAATGTAAATGGAGAGATTTTAGTAAGTAAGAAAGAATTACTAGGTCGGTTACCTTTAAATACCCTGAATGGATTTTCATGATCAGTACCATTCATTAAAGCTTCTGTTTGAGCAAAGAAATTGCTCATTAGTATAGCATGGTGATCGCCTAAAGGATTGTGTGAAATAGCGGGTGCAATAAAATCGCAAGGTATTATCTGTGTTCCTTGATGAAGCAATTGATAAAAAGCGTGCTGGCCGTTGGTTCCGGGCTCTCCCCAAATTACTGGACCTGTTGGATAATTCACTTCCTTTTCATTGCGATCTACATATTTCCCATTGCTTTCCATATTTCCTTGTTGAAAATAAGCAGCGAAACGATGTAGGTATTGATCGTATGGTAAGATAGCCTCAGAACTAGCATCAAAAAAATTCCCATACCATATCCCTAACAATGCCATGATAACGGGTATGTTTTTTTCGTATGAATTATTTGAAAAATGAAGGTCAGCTTCATGAGCTCCTTTCAAAAGCTCTTCAAAATTGTTATAACCAATGGTTAATGCAATGGACAATCCAATTGAACTCCACAAACTATATCTTCCACCCACCCAATCCCAAAATACAAACATGTTTTCAGGCGCAATTCCAAATTTCACTACAGCAGCTTCATTGGTGCTTAGAGCAGCAAAGTGAAGTGGGATATATGATTCTTTCCCTGCTTGTTGTAAAAACCATTCCCTCGCTGAATGCGCATTGGTCATCGTTTCAAGGGTAGTAAAGGTTTTTGAAGCAATAAGAAAAATAGTTTCTTCAGCGTTTACTCGCTTTAAGGTTTCTGCAATATGCGTACCATCTACATTGCTTACAAAATAGGTTTGTATACCTTTAACCCAATAAGGCTTTAATGCTTCTGTAACCATTACTGGTCCAAGGTCGCTTCCGCCAATACCGATATTAACGATGTATTTTATTTTTTTTCCGCTATATCCTTTCCATTCTCCAGAGTGTATTTTTTGACAAAAATTTTTCATCTGCTCTAACACCAATTTTACTTCAGGCATTACATCGTTGCCTTCAAATAAAACGGGGGTATTGGAGAAATTTCTTAATGCAGTATGAAGTACCGCTCTTTTTTCGGAGTCATTGATTTTTTCTCCTGCAAACATTGCTTTGATTGCCTCAGGTAGATTACATTCTACAGCAAGCTGTTGTAGAAGTTGTAATGTTTTTTCTGTAATGATGTTTTTTGAAAAATCAAACAGTAATTGATCCGTTTTAATTGAATAGGTATCGAATCTACTGATATCCTTTGCAAAGAGATTTTTCATGTGAACGTCCTTCATCTCTTCAAAATGAAGTTGTAATTCTTTCCATGCTTTGGTACTAGTTGGATTAATTTTTGGAAACATAAATTTATTAATGGGTAGTGTATATTTTAATAATTAGTGTAAAACTAAAAGAACATTTCAATCAAAGTGCTTCGATGAATGAAATAAGTTGTGTTATCATTTGCTCGGTAACATCTAAATGAGTCACCATTCTAATTTGAGTAGGAGATATAGCAATGGTGTAAATACCAGATTTGGCTAATTCCATTTCAAAATCTTTGGCCGTAAATCTTCCTTTTAATTCAAAGATGAGGATATTGGTTTCAACCGGTAGGATAGTTCCTACAAAATCTTTTTTGGACAAAGCTGCTGCAATTTGTTTGGTATGTCGATGATCTTGCTCCAATCTTTGAATATTATTTTCTAAAGCATAAATACCAGCAGCGGCTAAATAGCCTGCCTGTCTCATACCTCCACCAAATACTTTGCGAATTCTTCTTGCTTTTTTAATAAAATCCTTTTTTCCTAATAATAAACTTCCTACTGGTGTTCCTAAACCTTTGCTCAAACAAATGGAGATGCTATCAAAGACCTCACCATACTGTTTAGCATTTTCCCCCTTTGCTACCATGGCATTCCATAATCTTGCGCCATCCAAATGTAGAGGCAGCTTATTTTCTAAACAGCATTCTTTGATTTTTAATATTTCTTCAAAGTCATAGCAACTTCCTCCACCTCGATTGGCAGTATTTTCTAAGCTAACTAATCCAGTGCTTGCCTTATGGACATCATCAGGATTAATGGCTGCCTTAACATTATTGGATGTAATTCTACCTTGATCACCTTCAATTGTTTTAACCTGGCAATTGCTATTGAATGCAATTCCTCCACCTTCATAAATGTATACATGGCTTAATTTTTCGCAAATTACTTCCTGACCAGGTTGAGTATGACATTTGATGGCAATTTGATTGGTCATGGTTCCACTTGGACAAAATAAAGCTTCTTCCATTTGAAACATATTGGCTGCTAATGATTCCAAATCGTTAACAGTTGGATCCTCACCAAACACATCATCACCCACCCTGGCAGTGAACATTGCTTCAAGCATTGCAGGAGATGGTTTGGTGAAAGTATCCGATCTTAAGTCAATATTCATTTTGCAAATATACTGTGAAAATACAAGTTAGAGGATAGCAGCGAGACCGGTTGATTTTTTAATATCAGACGCTAACAATGATTAAAATTTCTAATGAATTAAATATTTTTATTATATGAAATTAGTGATATTCTATTTTGGTTTTTTTACAACAAGTCTACTTATTATAAGATAAGATTTGTAACTTTGCAAAAAAAGTTTAAGTATATTTTTTTATTTATCATACCGTAATTGGTAATTTGTTTTATTTTTCGATATTCTGAATTTAATTTTTTACAATGAGGCAACTTAAGATAGCAACACAGATTACAAATAGAGATTCCCAAGCTGTTGAAAAATACTTGCAGGAAATTTCTAAGATTTCAATGATTACTCCCGAAGAGGAAACCATTTTAGCCCAGAAAATTAAAATGGGTGACCAGCGTGCATTGGATAAATTGGTTCAAGCTAATCTTCGATTTGTTGTATCGGTAGCTAAACAATACCAGCACCAAGGTCTTTCTTTGAGTGACTTGATCAATGAGGGAAATCTTGGTCTAATTAAAGCTGCACAAAGATTTGACGAAACCAAAGGTTTTAAATTTATTTCTTATGCAGTTTGGTGGAT
>CAMBTV010000205.1 GCA_945870835.1 Chitinophaga pinensis | reverse complement strand
TCTTTCCGGAGGTATCGGCACCATAAGGAATTCCTAAATAAGTATATATTCCTTTAAGTATAAACCCCCTAACTTTTCCAAGCGTGGTATTAACCACTGCAATATTATCTCCAATAAAAAGCACTTCATCCCCTACTTCACTTACAGGTGTTTTAGTATCACTTGCAAGTGTGGTTAATGGCGCTGCTATAGTTAACCCTAATCCTGCAGCTCCTATAGAAACATTTTGCAGGAAATTGCGCCTGTTTGATTTCATTGGATGGTTGTTTAATTGATTATTTTAAAATCTCAGAGATAGATTTTGCACCATCTTTGAATGAATATTAGCTATTTCCAGTCAACCTACTTTGTCCACGAAGATTTCAACTCATTAATAACTAACGAATTAATTTTTGTATTGCCATCAGCGGATAAGGAGATACTATAATTACCGACTTCCGGGACAGCATAACAAGTTGAAACAGCTGCGCCTTCGTTGGCAAAAAGCTCAATAGAAGCACGGTCGAGCAATACACGCAATTTGACTTTTCCATCAATGGTTGGTGCCGCAACTTTACTTGTCCCAAAGGCAAACTGCCCATTCTTCTGGTCGTAGGCTACTTCCAAACCTCGTATTGTAAGTTTTATTGAATTTTTTGGTTCAAATTCAATAGACATATCTATTAATTCAGCTTTCACACTGGACAATTTTTTTTCAGTTTTCTCCACCGACAGGTTTTTGAATTTATACGATTTACTATAAAGTTTTTCTACTTCTTTTACTGGCCAACGATAAAGACGGACACCTTCAGGGGTAGTCCGTAATTCCATGGTGGTAGGGAATGACATTTGTTGATTAAAGGGCATTCCGGCATTCTGAAAAACACTGTTCTTACCCTGGTTCATCCACCCGATCATCACAGTACGGTCATCGGGACTATTGTTGAAAGATTGGGCTGCATAGAAATTTGTCCCAAAATCTCCTTTAAAAACCTTTTTATCAGTGGTAAAAGTTTTGCCATCAAAATTGCCAATTTCATAATCAAAGCTCGCATCGTACAGGAGCCACTTTTTGTTGTCTTTATTGCCATCAACGGGGAGTTCAACAAAATCCATGCATTCAAAAACCCATTCCCGTTCTAGGTCACTTGCCATAGTCCAATCCGTCAAATTATCGGAAGTGAAAAATCGAACTTTACCAAGCTTTTCTTCAGGTGTTCCCTCCTTTGCACCTCTTTTTACCCAAAGGACCATCACCCATTTTTTACTGGCTTGGTGCCAGAATACTTTAGGATCGCGCTCACCTTTATCAAAACCCTGGTTGGGAACAATTGCTGCCCCATTGTTTACCAATTGGAAAGTACGCCCTTTATCGGTGCTGTAAGCAGCTGCTTGATAGAATGGTTCTTTTGCAAAAGTGAAAACAGCAACCATCGTTTTGTTATTTCCTTTTTGTTTTCCCAGACTATTATTTTGATCTATAACCGCTGTTCCAGAAAAAATCGTCCCCCCTCCATAAGGCAGAATAGCGTGTGGTAACTGCTCCCAATGAACCATGTCGGCACTCACGGCATGTCCCCAAGTCATATTACCGTGTTTGGTATCTTTTGGGTTGTGTTGAAAGAAAAGATGATATTCACCATCGTACCAAACCATTCCGTTGGGATCATTGAACCAATTTTTTAAGGAAGTAAAATGAAATTGAGGTCGTAGTGTTTGATTGTAATCTACCTCTTTATAAGAATCAAAAGTTTGCATCTCTTGATTTTGGATATTAGTATTAGTATTTTGCGCAAACGAATTTTTATTGCAAATTATTAATAGTAGAAATACAAAATAAAATATATTTTTTTTCATGTCTATATTTGAATTTTTGTTTGATTATTTTTAAATTATTTATTCATAAATGCTTTTCATTTGCCAAGCATCTAAAGATTTTAAAGTAGCTTCTTGTCCCTGTGATCTAATAGACACCCCCGTACTATTGTTGAGGCCTGGATATACACGCATCGCAACACATTGTTGACCATTTACAAAAACTTCAACTACACTTTTATCAATGAACACACGAAGTTTGGCTGTTTCTCCTTTAGCTAAAAAAAATGGTGCAGTTTCTGGAGCACGTAATAAAACATCAGGTAAAATTGAGGAGTAAGATGACTCAATAGATACTAAACTAGCGCGTCCTCTATTTACTCTATCAGATTCAGCTAAAGGCCCATATTCTCTTCCTTTAGCAAAACCGTTATCCTTATATAATATAATTCTTGTATACTCTTCTTTATTTGGCGAGCGCAAAATATTTAATTCGATCAATTCTGAATTTTTAAAATCTATTTCTGCTGAAATTTCCATTGTATTGCCAGTAATGCCCTTCAGCATAATTTCCTGATTTGCAGGAATATTCATTTCTTCAATATGTTTAGCATTATAACGAAGTGATTCTATATCTCCCGCAGGTTCTTGTCCTAATTCATCATTTGGTAATAATGTTAAACGACGAGGTAGGGTCATAATTTGGTTCCAACCTTCTGTAGGCCTACCTGCATTCATGTTGAATATAATCATTACGCCTCCTTTTCCATCAGGGGTTGCAGAGGGTGCATGAACACCCGAAGGGTGGGCTGCACCTTGATTATATTTTCCAGCTGTTGTTGCATTAAACTTATCATTTTTTTTATCATAATCACCTAACAAATATTGTCCGCCACTCATATGGCTAAAAAAGTTTAAAATATACTTATTACCAATTGGCCAAAAGTAAGGACAAGCGCCATCATCACCGATTAAAGTAAATCTATCATCTTTCACAAACTCATGCATATATTCCCAATGTTCTAAATCTTTAGATCTAAATAGAAAATTAGCACGTATATTTTTATTGCCTGGTCCTGTAGCAGTTCTTCCTGCAGAAAGGGAATAATAAATGCTATCTTTCTTCCATATAGATGGATCAAATACTGAATATGGTAATGGAAACCCGTTAGTACTTTGCATTGGAATAACTGCTTTACCGCTTACTTTTTCCCAATTTAATAATAGTGGGTCACTAGATGTTGCAACCATATTACCAACAGTAGTCCCATGATACATTGCAATGACTCTATTTTCTTCCACAAGTGTTGAGCCTGAAAAAACTGCTTTTTCTGGACCTGGATAAATTGCATATGGAAGGTCTCTCCAATGAATTAAATCTTTACTAATAGCATGCCCCCAATGTTGTCGTGTATCTTCAGGGGGATAGGCTTGATAAAACAAATGCCAATTACCTTGCCAATAAGAAAGCCCATTAGGATCGTTTAGTGTACCTTCTGGGTTTACATAATGATATATTGGTCGATATTTATCTCCTGATAATTTTTTACGCGATTCAATTAGTCTTAACATTAACGGATTTGATTTCAATTCTTCTTCCTGCTGCGACAATGTAGTGCTAAAAGTATATTTTGGCACTTTTGAAGTATTGTCAACTGTAGTTGATTGTCCGTTAATTGATTGACTACTCGATAGAATAATTAAAAAAGTAATAATACTTAAGACAACTGAATTTTTCATATTTATTTTTATTTAAGAAATTATATTAAGATTCATTATTAAAAATATGATATAATCATACCAATTAAGCAACCTTAAAAGATGTCATTCTAAGACATAGTAGGAAAATTTACTGAGAGCGAATTTTATTTTGAAACTACCCAGGATGATTTAAGGTTATGAATAATAATTGAATTAATCTTTGTGTTTTCTATTGCATTAATTGAAATCTTATTATTATTCAATTCTGGGGTAGCATAAAATGTAGCTACTATTAACCCATCATTTGCAAAAAATTCAATAGAAGACCTGTCAAGTAAAATTCGAAGCTTAATTTTTCCGTTTTCTAAATGAGCTGGGAAACTATTCTTGCCAAAAAAGAACATTCCCTTATTCTTATTATATGTTATATCCAAACCCCTAAGATTAATATTGATAGAATCCTTTGGCTCAAACTCAATACTCATGTCAATTAAATTAGCTTTAATATTAGTTAATTCCGTATTAACATCTTTTGTTGAAACGTTATAAAATTTATGGGTAGAAGCATATAGATTTTCAATTTCCTTAATAGGCAACCTAAAAAGCCTTATGCCTTCAGGAGTAGTTTTTAACTCCAAAGTGGAGGGAAATGACATTTGTTGATTAAAAGGCATTCCAGCTTTTTCAAAAATACTATTTTCACCTTGATTCATCCATCCAATATTTATTGTTCTTTCATCTGGGTTATTACTAAAAGTTTGTGAAGCATAAAAATTTGTACCGTAATCTCCTTTATGATAAATTTTATCAGAAGTGAAAGTTTTTCCATCAAATTCTCCAATTTCATATTCGAAACTAGCATCATAAATTAGCCACTTTTTATTTTTAACATCCCCATCCACTGAAAGTTGAACAAAATCCATACACTCAAATACCCATTCTCTATCAAAATCACTTGCTACTTCCCAGTCTGTGAAATTTTTAGAAGTAAAAAAACGTACCTTCCCAAGTTCTACTGCTGAAGTACCCTCCCTTTTACCCGAAGGATCACTTCCTATTTTAACCCATAAAACTAAAACCCATTTTTTACTTTCTTTGTGCCAAAATATTTTAGGGTCACGTTCACCTTTATCAAAACCTTGATTAGGGATAAGTGCTTTACCATCATTTAGCAAAGTAAAGCTGCGACCTTTATCTGTACTATATGCAGCAGTTTGATAAAATGGCTCTTTAGCATATGTATAAACTGCAATAATTGTTTTTGTATTTCCCTTTTGTTTTCCAAGAATATTAT
>CAMBTV010000204.1 GCA_945870835.1 Chitinophaga pinensis | reverse complement strand
CCCAAGAATTATTTGAAGGAAAAATTGGTTGGGTAGGATGGCAGAAGCCTGGTTTTGACCTTGGTCTTCAATTAAAACAATGTTTAGATGAAAACCCCGGAATTATAGGTATCATGCTAGGATCTCATGGCTTGTTTACATGGGGAGATACCGCTTATGAAAGTTATTTGAATACATTGGAGGTAGTAGAGCGTTGTTCTATTTACTTAGAAAAAAATTATGGCAAAAAAGGCGAAATTTTTGGTGGAGCAAAAATACAATCTTTACCTAAAGAAAAAAGATTGCAACAAGCTGCAGCATTGGCTCCAGTGTTGAGAGGTTTTTGTTCTTCACAAACTAAAATGATTGGTCATTTTACTGATGATGATCGAGTATTACAATTTATAAATTCAAATGATCTGGATAGATTAGCTCCATTGGGAACTAGTTGTCCCGATCATTTTTTACGGACAAAAATTAGTCCGTTGGTATTAAACTTACCAACTAATGCCGATCTTAAGGAGATAGCTGCTATAAAAACAATTCTTTCACCTGCCTTTGAAGCTTATCGTAAAATGTATGCAGATTATTATGATGTTTGCAAACATCCTAATAGTCCAGCAATAAGAGATGCCAATCCTGTAGTGATTTTATATCCTGGTGTGGGCATGTTTACATTTGCAAAGGATAAGCAAACTGCAAGGGTTGCCGCTGAATTTTATATCAATGCTATCAACGTGATGAAGGGTGCAGAAGCAGTTTCTGAATATACTTCATTACCTCGTCAAGAAGCATTTAATATAGAATACTGGTTGTTAGAAGAAGCAAAACTTCAAAGGATGCCGAAGCCTAAATCTTTATCGGGTCGTATTGCACTAATTACAGGCAGTGCCGGTGGAATTGGTAAGGCAATTGCTAAGAAATTTGCATCTGAAGGTGCTTGCGTAATAATCAATGATATCAATGAAGAAAGATTACAAGCTGCTACAGCTGAATTTGTTCAACTATATGGAAAAGATGCTGCCGCTGCAGTATTATTGGATGTAACAAGTGCGGAAACTATTTCCAAGGCTATGGATGGAGCAGCGCTTGCTTTTGGAGGTGTAGATATTATTGTAAACAACGCTGGAATAAGTATCTCTAAAACAATAGCGGATCATAGTATTGAAGACTGGGATAAATTATATGATATTTTAGTGAAGGGTCAGTTCCTAGTTTCGCAGGCAGGCATTGCCGTTATGCGTAAACAAGATATTGGGGGTGATGTAATCAATATTGTTTCAAAAAACTCAGTAGTAGCTGGTCCAAACAATGCAGGCTATGGCTCGGCGAAGGCTGCGCAGGCTCATTTGAGTAGATTGATGGCTGCAGAGGTGGGCGTTGATAAGATTAGGGTAAATACAGTAAATCCAGATGCGGTGATCGCTGATTCTAATATATGGGCTGGGGGTTGGGCCGAGGGTAGAGCCAAGGCTTATGGAATTACAGTAGCTGAATTGCCTGCCTATTATGCAAAGCGAACTTTGTTAAATGAGATGATACTTCCTGATGATATTGCAAACGCTTGTTTTGCTTTTGTAGGGGGCTTATTAAGTAAGTCTACTGGAAATACATTAAATGTAGATGGTGGCGTAGCAATGGCTTTTATGAGATAGTATATTTAAAATATGAAGGAAGAAAATAAATCCATCGAAACTTTGACAGAAATAAGAATTGCTGAAAAGAATAATTCCCAACGGCTTGCTTTTAAAATGAAGCTTCATAAAGGACAAGAAGCTGAATATAAAAAAAGGCATGATGAATTATGGCCCGAACTTCAGTTGTTATTAAAGGAAACCGGAGTGAGTGATTATTCTATTTTTTTAGAAGAATCTACTGGTGATTTATTGGGTGTTTTAAAAGTGCAAAATCCTATTTTAATGGATAAATTGCCTTTGCATCCTGTAATGCAAAAATGGTGGGCTTTTATGAAAGATATTATGGATTCTAATTCAGATAATTCTCCTGTTAGTATTTCATTAAAAGAAGTTTTCCATTTAGATTAACTTTCAATTGTAGGTATCAATAAAAATACTAAGTATGTTATTAAATAAGCAATTAATAGAGCAGAGTAACTATACTTTGCTTACTGCTCATCAAAAAAGATTTGAATATGCAGTGGCTGATATTGATAATATTACTACCATTATTCAAAAACTAAAAGATTTCCAAGTAGCTATTCCGAGCTGGGCATTGGGTACAGGTGGGACTAGATTTGGTCGTTTTAGTGGAGGTGGTGAACCAGGATCTATAGAACAAAAAATTGATGATATTGGTTTGTTGCATGCCCTCAATCAGTCAAGTGGTGCTATTTCATTACATATTCCTTGGGATATTCCCTCTGATGCGAATGCGATTAAAGTACTCGCTGCAAATCATCATTTAAAATTTGACGCAGTTAATTCCAATACCTTCCAAGATCAGAGGGATCAAACTTATAGTTATAAATTTGGATCGCTGCAACATGTTGATAAAGCGGTTCGTCGACAGGCAATTGAACATAATATAGAAGTAATAAAGCATGGCATAGCATTGGGGTCTAAATCCTTAACTGTGTGGTTATCCGATGGCTCATGTTTTCCAGGTCAACTTAATTTTAGAACCGCTTGGAAAAATACTTTTGAAAGTTTACAAGAAATATACGCAGCATTACCTTCCGATTGGAAAATATTTGTTGAATACAAGGCTTACGAACCTAATTTTTATTCTACTACGGTTGGTGATTGGGGGCAATCGCTTTTATATACTTCTAAATTAGGGCCTAAAGCTTTTACTCTGGTTGACCTTGGCCATCACTTGCCGAATGCTAATATTGAACAGATTGTTTCTTTATTAATGATGGAAGATAAGTTGGCAGGTTTTCATTTCAATGATAGCAAATATGGTGATGATGATTTAACAGTAGGAAGTATTAACCCTTATCAGTTATTTTTAATTTTTAATGAATTAGTGGAAGGGATGGATGCTAAAGCAATGAATCATGCCACTGATTTAGCTTGGATGATTGATGCGAGTCATAATGTAAAGGATCCTCTGGAAGATTTATTGCAATCTATTGAGGCAATTATGATTGCTTATGCTCAAGCATTGATAGTAGACACCAATGCATTGAAAGATGCCCAGTCAGTAAATGATGTAGTGAAAGCGCAGGAAATTTTGCAGGCTGCATTTAGAATAGACGTTCGTCCGTTGGTAGCAGAGGCTAGAATACAATCTGGGGGAGCTTTACAGCCTATTCAATTATTTCGGTCTTTAAAATTAAGAGAGCAGTTGATTAAGGAAAGAGGGGTGGCTACAGTGGCTACTGGTTTGTAGGATGGATTTTGAAATCTTGTTATTTTTTAATAATTAATTACTTTTATCTTTTAGTTTATAATTATTTAATTAGGCAAAAAATATCAATGGAGCGAATACCGGTCATAGCAATTTTTGATATTGGAAAGACAAATAAAAAATTATTTTTATTTGATAGCCAATACAAAATAGTCTATGAAAAATCTGCTAAATTCCCCGAAACAGTAGATGAAGATGGTGATGCGTGTGATAATTTAGAAAGTCTTCGGATGAATATTTTTGATTCATTGAAGGAAGTAATCAGCTTGAAGGAATTTGATATCAAGGCTATTAATTTTTCTTCCTATGGAGCTAGTTTAGTATATATAGATGAAAATGGAAATGCATTAACTCCATTGTATAACTATTTAAAAGAATATCCTGAAAAACTTCACAATCAATTTTATGATACCTATGGAGGGGTTCGAGCTTTCACGCATCTGAGTGCCTCACCGGTTTTAGGAAGTTTAAATTCTGGAATGCAGTTGTATCGTATCAAGTATGAAAGACCCGAGTTGTTTAAAAAAATTAAATACGCTCTTCATTTACCGCAGTATCTAAGTTATTTAATTACAGGTATTCCTTGTGCTGATATTACTAGCATTGGATGTCATACGAATCTCTGGGATTTTACCAAGATGCAATATCATGAGTGGGTAAATCAGGAAGGTGCGTTAGAAAAGTTGCCGCCTACTTTACCTGGCAATAAGGCATTGACTACTAATTTTATGGGCAATAACTATTTTGTTGGAATTGGTCTGCATGATAGTTCAGCGGCATTGATTCCTTACTTAGTAAATTTTCATGAGCCCTTCGTTTTAATTTCAACAGGAACTTGGTGCATTAGTTTAAACCCTTTTAATCAAATACCACTATCGGATGAGGAATTATCAAATGACTGTCTTAGTTTTATGACCTATGAGGGAAAAAAAGTAAAAGCATCTAGATTGTTTGCTGGTTTCGAACATGAACAACAGGTAAATAGAATTGCTAGTCATTTTAATCAAAGTGCTTTGCGTTATGGTTCAATTAAATATGATCAAAATATAATTTTCAAGTTGCAGCAAAATGTTTTACAAAACAAAGGAGTAATTGATTTAAAAGCATCTGATTTTAGCAAAAGAGATTTAGCTATTTTTTCGACTGATAATGAAGCGTATCATCAATTAATATTAGATATTATTGCACAGCAATTTTTTTCAACGCAATTGATTTTAAAGGACACAGATACTAAGAAAATTTTTGTAGATGGCGGCTTTAGTAAAAATGAGGTTTATATGAATTTGCTGGCATTATTTTTTCCAGAGATTCAAGTTTATGCAGCTTCTATGGCTCAAGCGACTGCTGTTGGTTCAGCTTTATCAATTCATTTATTCTGGAATCAACAATCTTTACCAAACGATATGATAGAATTAAAATATTATCAATGCACTTTAGTTAAATAATTCTT
>CAMBTV010000203.1 GCA_945870835.1 Chitinophaga pinensis | reverse complement strand
ATGGAATGTGGAACAAGTCCAATGACGGGTGCATTCAGAGATGGCTGTTGCAACACAGGTGTAAACGACATCGGAACACATACCGTTTGTGCTGTAGTGACCAATGATTTTTTACAGTTTTCAAAAAGTAAAGGCAACGACCTAACAGTGGACTACCCAGCATCTAACTTTAAAGGGCTAGTAGAGGGAGATAAATGGTGCCTTTGTGTTTCTAGATGGATAGAAGCTTATCAAAACAATGTTGCACCTCCTATAATATTAGAAGCAACACATATCAAAACCTTAGAATATATTTCATTAGAAGAATTAATAAAGTTTAAACACATACCCCAATAAGCTAATTCCAAATAAAAAAGGGAAACCTAGGATCAAGACCGATTGGTCTGAATTAAATTATAAATTTAAAAAGCCTTCATAATAATACTGATTTGATTGGTGAGCAACAATTTTAATCTTTTTTTGTTAGTTAGTACTTAGCAAATAATTACCAATGTCAAATTCAGCTTCTCTTATATTTCCGCATCAATTATACCAAGACATCCCTCACTTACAAAAAGACAGAAAAATATACCTAGTTGAAGAAAATCTATATTTTCAACAATATAATTTTCATCAAAAAAAATTAGTACTACACAGAGCTAGTATGAAATTTTATGAGCAATTTTTAATTAAAAAAGGGTTTGAAGTTGAATACATTAATTATGATAATAAGCTAAGCAATTGTACTAATTTGATTCAAAAACTGGCTAAGGATGGCGTTACTAGTATTTACATTACAGATGTCACTGATAATTTTTTAATGAAAAATGTGAATGCCGCATGTAATAAAAGCGCTTTGAATTTACATGTTGGCGATAGCCCTAACTTTTTAAATGTCACTGCTGATGTAGCAGATTTTTTTAACAACCGTAAAACATACTTTCAAACCGATTTTTATACCTGGCAAAGAAAACAGCGTAATATCCTCATAGAAAAAGATGGAAAGCCAATTGGAGGAAAATGGACTTTTGATAGTGAAAACAGAGCCAAGTTCCCAAAAAATGAGATAGTCCCTGATCTTAAAGCACCACCCGAAAATAAATATGTAAAAGAGGCAAAGCAATATGTTTTAAAGCATTTCCCTAATAACTATGGCGATGTAAATGGCCCAGATCTATTTGTAACTACTTTTGAAGAGTCGGAGAATTGGTTGGATGAATTTTTAAAAAGTAGGTTTGAAAAATTTGGCATTTATGAAGATGCCATAGTGACTACGGAAACAGTATTGAATCACTCCGTTTTAAGTCCTATGTTGAATATTGGGCTTCTCACCCCACATAAAATTATAGATAAAGCGCTTGAGATAGGGAAAGAAAAAAATATCCCTTTAAATTCTTTGGAAGGTTTTATCCGACAGGTAATGGGTTGGAGAGAGTTTATAAAAATTGTTTATGAACGAGAAGGGACTAAACAACGCAGCACTAACTATTGGAAATTTACCCGAAAAATTCCTCCTAGTTTTTGGAATGGTACCACTGGGATTCCTCCTATCGATAATACTATCCAAAAAATATTAAAAACTGGTTATTGTCATCACATAGAAAGGTTAATGGTATTGGGTAATTTTATGTTATTATGTGAATTTGATCCGGATGAAGTATATAGATGGTTTATGGAAATGTTCATTGACGCCTATGATTGGGTAATGGTGCCCAATGTATACGGAATGACACAGTTTGCTGATGGTGGGTTAATGACAACCAAGCCTTATATAAGCGGGAGCAATTACTTGATGAAGATGAGTGATTACGAAAAAGGAGAATGGCAAGCGATTTGGGATGGCTTGTTTTGGCGTTTTATTCATGAGCATCGCAATTTCTTCTTAAAAAATCCAAGACTTGGAATGTTAGTAGGCACTTATGACAAAATGATTCCCGAAAAACAATTGGCTCATTTAAACCAAGCCAATAATTTCCTAAAGAAATTAGATATTCAAAATACATTGTAAAAATACAATTAGTCTATTGCTATTTAATGAATATAAAAAAAAGAGCGCACTAAATAAATGTTTTTGGAGTATTTATGAGTTTGAGATTGATGAAAACATTTAATACTTTTAGACAAAACAATTTAGTATCAATGGAGGAGGGGCTCGGGCAACTTTAGTATTTAACTTTATAGACCTAATAGGCTATCAATCGCGTATAAAAAGTTGTTGAACGCCCTCGAATAAAAAGTGCTAGAAATTTTATATGTCAGCCGTTAAAAAATCAAGGCTGTCTGAGCCAGCACTCCCTTTAAAGAAACTCACTCTACCGGCGAGTTCCTTGATTTTAGTCCGCCGCGGCGGATTGATTTTTTTTGTTACTTTTTTTTATCAAGAAAAAAAAGTAAAAGCACTCTATTCCGAAAGGAATTTCAGACCTAAATAGTTAACTTTATTTTACTTAAAATCAAAACGAATCAATTGATTTTAATCATAAGTTTTAAAGAGTGAGCGCTTACAACTATTTGAGAGTCGACTAATTAATTTTATTACTCATCTCAATTTAGTAGAGTAGTACTGAACTTCAAATATTTTAACAACAGTTCATCAAAGTATTAATCATTTACAAATACTCTTTTATGCAAAATATAAATAAAATTAATTTTTCAACGGATTACTCGAGTGTGTTGGAAAGAATTGAAAAGATAGACCCTATTAATTATGCCAAAACAAGAAACTATTTAAATGGCCACATCACCTACTTATCACCCTATATTTCAAGAGGGGTAATATCTGTTAAACAAATATTGGATTACCTCTTAAATAAAGGTTATCCTATTCAAGCAACCGAAAAATTAATACAAGAATTGGCATGGCGAGAATACTATCAAAGGGTTTGGCAATCTAAAAACAATTTGATTTGGGAGGATTTAAAACAAATACAACCCAACGTTGATCACAGAAATATGCTGGTTGCTTTAAATAAAGCCCAAACAGGCATCACTATTATAGACCGTGAAATAAATAATTTATACGACGTTGGGTACCTTCACAATCACATAAGAATGTACCTAGCGGCCATCGCTTGTAATATTTCCAAAGCGCATTGGTTGCAACCATCCAAATGGATGTATTATCATTTATTAGATGGAGACATCGCTAGCAATAATTGTAGTTGGCAATGGGTATCAGGGGCCTTTTCAGGTAAAAAGTATTATTGTAATCAAGAAAATATAAACAAGTATGCACTTAGTCATCAATGGAAAACATTTTTAGATGCCCCCTATGAAGATTTAGTAAACATGCCTATTCCGTCGCATTTACAAGAAACCTTTCACCTGCAACTAAATACGAATCTTCCTTTAACCAATCTGCCCGTCATAGACAATACCATACCTACTTTAATATATAACTCCTATAATTTAGACTCGATTTGGAGAAAAAATGAAAATGTAAATCGTGTACTTTTATTAGAACCATCTCATTTTAAGCAATATCCAGTGAGCGATAAAGTAATTGAGTTTATAATCAACTTATCAAAAAATATAAATGGAATACAAGTGTATACTGGAGAGTTAGAGGATATTCAAAAACTATATCCCATAAAATCATTCAACAAAGATTTTATAATTTCAAAAGAGCATCCTGCATTCAATCATTATACTGGTAGTAAAGATGAAAGGGAATGGATGTTTCCAATAGTAGCTGGATACTATCCCTCTTTCTTTAGTTATTGGAAAAAGTGTCAAGCCAACTTGACCAACTAATTATAAAAACTTTTTCATATTAATTTCTGAAGGAACTGAACAGCTGTCTCTTTTCCCAAAAAGCAGGTACCTATTATTTGCAATTAAATCATATACTGCGTTACGAAATCCTTTTGGAAAGATGCCACTATACTTTAAAATTCTGGGCCATCCTTTAATTAACTTAGCAATTTCAATGATAGCGTCAGATTTGTAAAAGACATTACCCTCTTTTATTAATATTACTGATTTATTATCTCCTGCAATATTGGTTTGTTGCATTAAATTTTTTCCATAAATACTCTGCTGAGCAGCAAAATGTAGATTGTTGTTCTTGTCATATTTTATCAAAAATAATACAGTAGAGTTACATAAATTACAAACACCATCAAACAAAACGATATTCATAAGTCTTACTAATTATTTATATAAAGATACGCTTCCCTTTCATTGAACAAAGTGAAGTAATAATTGTTTTTAAAATGTAAATATCATTTTAATGCCTAATACATTTTTAAAAGCCAATTGGGAAAATTTAGTAATGGCCAACTATGAGGTAGATCCTGCGGTTTTAAAGCCTTATTTACCTAAGGGTGTTGAGCTAGACTATTACAAATCTAAAACTTATGTTAGTTTAGTTGGCTTTATGTTCAAAAAAACAAGTTTGTTTGGGATACCCATTCCATTTTTTGGCTCATTTGAAGAAATCAATTTAAGATTTTATGTACAAAGGCTAGATGGCAAGAAGGTAAAAAAAGGGGTGGTTTTTATTAATGAAACTGTTCCGTTTAAAATAGTAGCCCTGTTGGCTAATAAATTATATAAGGAGCACTATATTTCTATACCTACCAAACATAAATTAAACATCACTGACAAGAAAGAAATTAAATACGAGTGGAAAATAAACCAAAAATGGAATTCAATTTCTGTTTATTCTGACTCCAATAAATATAGTATAACGCACAATTCTATTGAAGAATTTATTTTTGAAAGGTATTTTGGCTTTACAAAAATTGATGAACATCGTAGCCAAGAATATAGAATAAATCATCCAAAATGGGTGACCAATGAGATTCAAGAAAATGAAATTAATTGCGATTTTACTAATATGTACGGAGATGCATTTGCAAATCTTACCAACTCAAAACCCGATTCGGTCCTACTAGCTGAAGGGTCTAGTGTAAATGTTAATTGGAAAAGAACTATTTTCTAATTCGCCAGCTATTGAATCAATGGCTAACTCGTTAAAATTCTGAACTTTCTAATA
>CAMBTV010000202.1 GCA_945870835.1 Chitinophaga pinensis | reverse complement strand
GGAAAAGGTGATCTACTCAATTGAAGATTGGCTTGTTCAAAATGATTATTATAAAGATGCACATCCCCAAATGAATGAATAAAATCACCTGGCTCCATATCACAAACCTGTGCAAGCATAAGGGTTAACAATGCATACGAAGCAATGTTAAAAGGCACTCCTAAAAATACATCTGCAGAACGCTGATACAATTGACAACTGAGTTTTCTACGGCCCCCAGGCTCAACAGCAGGGGCGGTATAAAACTGAAACAAGCAATGACAAGGCATCAGTTTCATTTTTGGTAAATCTGCAACATTCCATGCGCTGATAATCATTCGCCGGCTATCAGGATTTGTTTTTAATTGCTCAATCAATTCTTTTACCTGATCTACTTCTACCCCGTCAGCTCCTTCCCAACTCCGCCATTGCTTTCCATAAACTGGTCCTAAGTTGCCCTGCTCATCAGCCCACTCGTCCCAAATCTTTACATTATTTTCTTTCAAATAGGCAACATTAGTATCCCCTTGTAAAAACCAGAGTAACTCATAAATTATGCTCTTCAAATGACATTTTTTAGTAGTCACCAAAGGAAAACCTTTGCTGAGATCAAAACGCATTTGGTATCCAAAAACACTTCTAGTACCAGTGCCTGTCCTGTCACTCTTGTCATTACCGTTTTCAATAATATGAGAAATAAGTTGAAGGTATTGCTGCATAGGTGCAAGTTAAGCCCCTTAAAGATAAAGGTCAACAAAGAGCCCTTTTTTTTAATAACAAAATAATGAAGGAATGTGAATTGAATGAACGATTTTTGAAAACATAAGAAGTAATATTAAAATAAATATGGAAATAACGATTCGTAAAGCGATCCAACAAGATTGCCATCGCATAATGGAATTGGTAAATGAGCTAGCCGTTTATGAAAAAGCACCTGATGAAATAACCGTACAGTTTGATCATTTTGTAGAAAGCGGATTTGGAGAAAATCCAGTATGGTGGGCCCTCGTTGCAGAAACTACTAGTCCAACTGGACTAAAAGAAGTTCAAGCTTTTGCTCTCTATTATATTAGATATTCAACCTGGAAAGGACAAAGAATGTATTTAGAAGACCTATTGGTAACTGAGAAATACAGAGGTCGGGGTATAGGAAAACTACTTTTCAATCAGCTCATAGAAGAAGCTAAAGTTAAAAATTACAATGGAATTGCATGGCAGGTATTGGACTGGAATGAACCTGCTGTTAATTTTTATAAAAAAATAGGCGAAGTGAAGTTCGATGGAGAATGGATAAATTGTAGCGTAGAATTAGGGTAAAAATTACAGACCAGTTGGCGTATTTTTGCAAAAATATTTAAAATTTAAATTCTTTTACCAATGGCTGAAAAAATTACAATGGGAAGCAGTGGCAAATTAACTGTCCCCAACAATCCTACGATTCCATTTATTGAGGGTGATGGCATTGGTCCAGATATATGGAATGCGAGTGTACGAGTGTTTGATGCTGCAGTACAAAAGGCCTATAAGGGTGAGAAAAAAATCAATTGGATTGAAGTATTGGCTGGTCAAAAGGCATTTGATAAAACGGGAAGCTGGATGCCTGAAGCCACTATGGATGCTTTTAAGACTTATTTGCTATCCATAAAGGGTCCTCTTACCACTCCAGTTGGAGGTGGCATTAGAAGTTTAAATGTGGCGCTAAGACAAGAACTTGACTTATTTGTTTGCCTTAGACCTGTAAAATATTTTGAGGGCGTGCCCTCTCCGATGTGGCAACCTGAAAAAGTGAACATGGTAATCTTTCGAGAAAATACAGAAGATATTTACGCGGGTATTGAATACATGACTGGTAGTCCAGAGGCAAGTAAATTACTCAACTTTTTGATTACTGAAATGGGAGTAAAAAACATTCGTTTTCCTGAAACTACTTCTTTAGGAATTAAGCCAGTTAGTAAACAAGGAAGTGAAAGATTAATCAGATCTGCCATTGAACATGCTATTGAAAATAAACTTCCATCTGTTACAATTGTACACAAGGGAAATATCATGAAATATACAGAAGGTGCTTTTAAAAACTGGGGATACGAATTGGCAGAAAGAGAATTTGGCGGAGAAGTATATACTTGGAATCAATGGGAACGTACCAAAAAGGAAAGCGGTGAAGCGGTAGCCAATGAAGAAATGAAAATAAGTGCGGTAGGTGGTAAAGTAATTATCAAAGATGCCATTGCAGATAATTTTTTGCAGCAAGCATTACTGGCGCCGCAAGATTATTCTGTTATTGCCACCCTTAATTTGAATGGAGATTACATAAGTGATGCACTCGCGGCACAGGTAGGCGGCATTGGAATTGCTCCTGGAGCAAATATTAATTATTTAACCGGCCATGCTGTTTTTGAAGCCACCCATGGTACGGCCCCAAGATTTGCCAATACTAATACAATGAACCCTTCCTCTGTTATACTCAGTGGGGTAATGATGTTAGAATACATGGGCTGGAGAGATGCGGCAGAATTAATCACCAATTCAGTAGGTAAAACCATTCGAAATAAAACCGTGACAATCGACTTTTATAATTTAATGAAAGAAGGTACATTACTAAAGACGAGTGAATTTGCAGATGAAATAATTAAAAATCTTTAGTATCAAATAATCAACTCTTAACATATTTACCTTCCTTTAAGTACATTTGCAAAATTAAAAATAATCCATGAGTAAAATTAAAGTAGCTAATCCAGTAGTAGAACTAGATGGTGATGAAATGACAAGAATCATCTGGAAATTTATTAAAGACAAATTAATTGAGCCTTATTTAGAGCTCGACATTAAATATTATGACCTAGGAATGGAGTATCGCGATGAGACCAATGACCAAGTTACCATTGATGCTGCGAATGCTATCAAAGAATTTGGAGTAGGCATCAAATGCGCTACCATCACTCCTGACGAAGCTAGAGTTAAAGAATTTGGACTTAAGCAAATGTGGAAAAGCCCTAATGGTACCATCAGAAATATCTTAGATGGCACTGTTTTTAGAGAGCCCATTGTAATGCAAAATGTACCTCGCTTGGTAACCAATTGGACTGCACCTATCATTGTAGGTCGTCATGCATTTGGTGATCAATATCGTGCAACCGACACAGTTATTAAAGGAAAAGGAAAGTTAACAATGACCTTCACACCGGAAGATGGTGGTGAACCACAAGTTTTTGAAGTATATAATTTCAAAGGAGATGGTGTAGCAATGTCTATGTACAATACAGATGAGAGTATTATGGGCTTTGCGAGAAGCTGTTTCAATATGGCCCTTAGTAAAAAATGGCCGCTTTATCTTTCTACTAAAAATACCATCCTGAAAAAATACGATGGTCGTTTTAAAGATATTTTTGAAAGTATTTACCAAGCTGAATTTAAAACTTCATTTCAAGAAGCTGGCATTACTTATGAGCACCGCTTAATTGATGACATGGTAGCAAGTGCGCTTAAATGGAATGGCAATTTTGTATGGGCCTGTAAAAATTACGATGGCGATGTACAAAGTGATACCATTGCACAGGGCTTTGGTAGTTTGGGATTAATGACCTCTGTATTAATCACACCTGACGGCGGTACAATGGAATCAGAAGCAGCTCATGGCACTGTAACGCGTCACTACAGGGATCATCAAGCAGGCAAATCAACTTCTACCAATCCAATTGCATCCATTTTTGCATGGACAAGAGGCCTTGCTTTTAGAGGTAAATTGGATGACAATCAGGCACTCATTGATTTTTGTGAAGCATTGGAAGCTGTTTGTATTGAAACAGTTGAAAGCGGCAAAATGACAAAAGATTTAGCCGTTTGTATTCATGGCAATAAAGTAAATCATAGTGAACATTATTTGTATACAGAAGAATTTTTAGATGCCATCGATGCCAATTTAAAAAAGAAAATGAATATTGGATAATTTTTTATCTCTATTCAATCCAAAAAGGGCGACCATCGGTTGCCCTTTTTGATACGCTACTAATTTAATTTCAACTTGAACAAAGTTTAGAGATGATCACACCGCAAAAAAATAATCCGCTTCATGGGAAAAGTTTAGAAAGTGTTTTGCATTTTTTAGTAGAAAAATTTGGGTGGGAGGAGTTAGGAAATCTTATTCGAATTAACTGCTTTATCGATAATCCAAGTATCCAATCAAGCTTAAAATTTCTCCGTAAAACCGAATGGGCTCGCAAAAAAGTAGAGGACTTATACATCCATGTTCAAAGCAATATTAAGGAATAGTGAAATGTTAGAAATCAGTTGATTAGTAGCTAATCTATCGCTTAAACATAGGCCTGAACAGTATTCAACCATCTTATTAAATACCAAAATGGTATCTTTGCATCGAAGCGTTTATCTATGAGTAAAAAAGGAAAAGTGTTAATGGCAATGAGTGGCGGTATTGATAGTACTGTTGCTGCCCTTATGCTCCATAAACAAGGTTATGAGGTGATTGGTATTACAATGAAAACATGGGATTATGCCACTAGTGTTGGCACAACTGGAAAAAAGGAAACCGGCTGCTGTAATCTTGATAGTTTCAATGATGCCCGTCAAGCAGCTGTTCAACATGGATTTCCCCATTTCATTTTAGACATTCGTGAAGAATTTGGTGATTTTGTAATTGAAAATTTTGTAGAAGAGTATATCGCTGGAAGAACACCTAATCCCTGTGTGATGTGCAACACTCATATTAAATGGCGCGCTTTATTAAAAAGGGCGGATGCACTTGGCTGCGATTTTATTGCAACCGGCCACTACGCTCAGGTTCATCAACACACGAACGGAAGATATTTTATAAGAAAAGGAATTGATGAAACCAAAGACCAAAGCTATGTGCTTTGGGGACTTCAGCAAGATTTATTAAGTCGCACTCTTCTACCGCTTGGCACCTATCACAAAACTGCTATCCGACAAATGGCTCATGATTTCGGTTATCCCGAATTAGCTAAAAAAGCAGAGAGTTATGAGATTTGTTTTGTACCAGATAATGACTACCGGGGCTTCTT
>CAMBTV010000201.1 GCA_945870835.1 Chitinophaga pinensis | reverse complement strand
TAATATGCTATAATCTTACCAATTATTTTAAATTCAAAAATATTTTTATCCATAACTTAAAATGTAGGAAAAATACGCTTTCTTGATAGTGGATTGATTTAAATTATTTTCTTCCAAAATATCAAAAAGTAATTACAAGGTAATTTTTCTACTTGAAAATAAACCAATCCGGAAAAATATTTTTTTTCATGTCGACCTTATATTGGAGCCATTTATCACCTAAATAAAAATAGACTTCCTCTATTTATTTAGGTGATGCTAACTTGTCAAAATATGATGTAATTTTTTCCAGTAATCTTCCTTGGGATTATTTATACCCCTATCAATAGCTACTTGCGTAGTTTTCCTTATGCAAAAGGAATCTAGGCAACTGACATATGCTGTATTTCATCCACAATATTTGATTACTTTTGGTATTGAAATAAAATTTTCAGCAATGAATACAATTCAATTTTTAGTATGCCTATGCCTGTCATTTGCAGGAGTAAACACAGTTAAAGGTTCCGATTATTTTACCCACCCAACCCATAAGGGTAAAATACATTCCCACTCCGCTCGTCATTTTATTGGCGAACGTTTTGGAGGAGGCATTGTTTTTTATGTGGATGAAAAAGGACAGCATGGATTGATTGCCGCTAGCACTGACCAAAACCCTGGTATACCTTGGTACAATGGCTTAACCCGGCTAGTGGGTCCACTTTCGGATGGACTTGGCGCAGGTGCCATTAATACCGAACTCATAATAAAGAAGCTGCTACCCGATGATAAAAATGGATATTTTGCTGCAAAGTCTTGTACCGATTATACAGTCACGGTAGGCAAAACCACCTATGCTGATTGGTATTTACCATCTAAATTTGAACTAGACTTACTATATCATCAAAAAGCCAAAGTGGGAGGTTTTACAAATAGCAACTATTGGAGTTGCAACGAGTATCAATCCAATAGTGTATGGACCCAAAATTTTGGAAACGGACTTCAGCATATCAGTAATTCAGAAGCATACGCCAATGCAGTGAGAGCAGTAAGGTCTTTTTAAAATCACCAATTTAAATAAAATTAATTAGGGTTCAATCTCAATAAATATAGAAACTAATTTATTTTATTAGAAGCCAGATATCAAAAACCTTTGAGTGCTGACGCCAATTTAATTTAGATTCCTCTGGTTCATCAAATGAGATAGAAAGTTTTCCATCTTTTACGTACTTAGGACTTAATTGAAACTCTTTGAATTCTTCCATCCCCTTGTTATAAAGTGTAGGTTCAATTCTTTCGCCATCTACCCTTAACAACGCTTCACCATATCCAGAAATCCTTATCGTATACATTGCATTGGGATCTAAATCAGCGTATTCTAACTTTGGAAAATTTTGAAAAAGTTGAGTAGACAAGCGCCTTCTGCTAAATCCATTATCAGCCCATAATACATCGGTTGCATCTTCTGTTCTAGTTTTTACATGAGGACCCTTCGATAAATCTGAAATATTATCATAGTAACTGCCAGCTCCAGGATTTTCCCATTTTGCAATAATTTCCAAACGATCAAACTGTTCTTTTTCGGAAGGGAGTTTTTTTATTTTTTTAAATTCATCTTCCAACCACCATCTATTGTTTAAAGGGTAGTCAATAAAATCTAAAATAGCACCACGCTCTGCACCACTTGCCTGATATTTAGGAACACTGGTTTGCATTCCTATTGATTTAAACAATGCTTCACAATAATCAACAATCTTTTGCCTAAGCTCTGGATGAATAGGAGATTGATCAGCTTGATTTACTCGGTTAAGAGCTAGCTCCATTGATTGATTGATGCCGATGGTTTTAACATTTAATAAAATTTCATTGGCGTCTCGCTCTAATTTTTGTTCATATATTTTTCTACGTTTTACATAGGTGTCATAATAAGCACGCATCACCAATTGCTGCCAGCGCCAATTCAATTGAAGACTTGGATTTTTAAGTTCTAGATTCTGCCAATAAGCAAAGGTGGTTTCTATGGCCCCATTTTCTTCCACTGGCCCAACCCAATTTCTTTCTAATGCTAAAATGCCATCCGCCACTTGCTCTGAAATAGAATGACCGAAAAATAAAGAAGCATACTCAACCAACACCTCTCTAACATCTTTGGTTGGGTTTAAAGCCATCTGACTCCAAATAACTTTATTAACGTCATCATGCACTCCATCAGAATAAGATAAAAAACCATCTGTAAGCGGAGCAAATTGATTGTGGATTTTAGCATAATAAAAAGGTTGCGGATTTGAAACCTCCCTACCCTCTGTTAATGCAAATGCTTGATCCCAATTTTCTGTTGGATATTGACAACGAACGGTATGCGTTAAATCAGGATAATGCCTGTGCTTATACTGTCTTGGCAATTGAAAGCGGGTATCAGCCATACTTGGACTACTCGGCCCAGAGACAACACCTGTTAACCAATCGGGTTTATATTTTCCCAAATATTCATAGAAATAATTTACTTGTTCATCACTAAATCCTTGCAATGAAATCCATACACCCGCCTTTGGATGATATTTTTTTAATTCAACAGAAATCGCTTGTAAGAAAGGCATCACATACTTGGGATGATTACTTCCTGGATCACCGCCTGGAAAAAAAACGCCGTCCAACTTTGGACAGCTCTTATAAAAATCTGAATGAATTTTCACTTCAGATTTGAACTTTGCTTCGTCAGACAAATCAATATCAGCAGGTGTCCAAACCCAATAATCAAGACCATAATTCAAACAGATTTGACTCATTTTGATATTCATTTCCTCTCTAGGAATTTTCATATGAGGTCCGGGCAGACCATCTTGCAATGGAATATTTTCAACTGAGTTAGAACCAAAAAGTGCTAATTCTCTTATGTACTGCTCATATTGCTTTTCGTTCCATGCATCCCAAGAGTTAGCCGTATTTCGATAGCCTATTTGATGTCCACGAATTGCATACCTTGGCACAGAAGCAATTTCAACTGTTTTATCAACGACAATCTTTTGTTTATTTAAATCCGCCTTTCGTAAAAACTCTCCGATAGCAAATAATACTCCTCTTTCATCACCACCCATCAGCCATAAAATTGGTCTACCAGAACCCAAATCAATAGAAATTCTAAACCCTTCCTTTTGTAATACAACTGAGTTGGCTGGTAATTTAGGAACTGAAATATCACCTAATGATAAGTCGGAAGCAAGGACTAGGGCTATTACAGGCAATTTATTGGACTTCTCTTGCACCACTAAGTTTAATTGTGTACGCGCCTTAATTTCTTCTTGAAGAACACGGACATAAGTTTCCTTTTGAGGGGAAGCAAGTTTAGAAGAAACCATTATACTTGCTTTTGAAAAATCAAAAGACTGGGCTTGGATTTTAAAATTTAGTGAACAGTAGCAAATGCAAATAAGCCAGGTAATTTTTTTCATACAGCAGAATTGATTGTACTAAATACTTTCAGAACTTGTATTAACATGTTCTGATGCACCCAATAATTTTTTTATTTTATTTAAATCATTGTTCAACTGATTAGCAAACAAGAAAGCATCAGAGCAATGTAATAACATAGTCGCCCCCATTTTGGCCCATTCCAATTGCAAATCAAGACTGTCCCTGTAACCAGTATGACCACCAACTGCTACTCCCTTAGCGCGCGCATTTTTTATTATTCCTTCAGTCAATGCCAAGAACTCCTTAGAAAAATATTTTTCTGGCATACCATAAGAAGTAGAGAGATCATGTGGTCCAATCATCAGTCCGTCTACTGCAGGCCCATCCAATGATTGAATGGCAAGATACTCATTCATCATTGCTACTCCCTTTTCACTCTCAATATTTAAAACCAATGAATTATTTCTATTGTTATGAATTAAATATTGCTTTAACTCATCGGAAGGTTTTTCTTCGCCGTGCAATATTCGCATCAATTTTTTTCCTTTTAGTGGACGATATTTTACTGCTCCTATCAATGCAATAACATCCTCTATTTCTTCTACGTAAGGAACTAACACGGTGCAGGCGCCTGCATCTAAGGCTTGAGTAGCCAAATATGGACTTGGCTCTAATATTCTTACTAAAGGATTTACTCCAGCAGCTTTAAAGGCATTGCACATCCAGCTCAATGTTTCTGGATTGTATTGAACATGTTCGTTACAAAAAAAAACAAAATCAAGTCCCAAGCTGATAACAGAATCAAACATTTTGGGAGAAGTGGATGATATCTGAGTTCCATAAACTTTCTTACCCTCACGAAGGGCATTGCGGAATTCTTTTCCTACCATTATTAATCAGATTTAGAATTGTGAATCTTGGAGAAGCCAAAGCAAGGTTGAAAATTTATTTTACCAACGCTTCAATTTGTTTGAATAAAAAAAGCACTACCTTTTTTTTCGGTAGTGCTTTTTTAAAATTATACACCAGCTTTTTTAAGAACTGCCAATGTTTTTTTAAGTCCTGTTTTAGCAACAGTTAAATGATCTTCTTTCCAATAATTAGGGTTGTACATTTCGAGAGAAATAAAACCTTTGTATCCAGTAGCTTTCAAATCCTTAAAGATTGATTCTAGTGGCAATATTCCATCCCCAGGATACACACGATGCTCATCTTTTAGATCTTTAAAAGCAGGTGTAGAAGGTGAATCATTGAATTGGAAAATGGCAATAGCATCTCCTTTCAATAATTTTAATCCTTCGAAACCACCTCCACTAATGTACATATGATATACATCAGGAATCACTCTAGCCATTGGATGATTGGCATCCATAGCTATACCTACCGCTTGACCCAAAGTTTTAATCGTAAAATACTTTACAAAAACCAATGCTGGTTTAATATTATATTCTTTCAACCCAATTTCTACAATATCTTTATATCTTTCTGCCACCCATTTATGGTTGTAGTTTTCTGATAATTTATTAGGTATAGTTTGAATGTGCTCTGCACCTATGTCCTGTGCCATACGCATACGACGGCGAGTTTCAGAAAGTGAAGTATTAAATAATTCCATTGTGTCTGGAATAGCATTCCACAATCCAATTACACTGGGAACTTTAAGACCTAATTTTTTTATTTCTACACCCAACTCTTTCAAGTTACCACCTTTTTTTTCGTACTCTTCTAATTCTGTATCCCAAGGTTCAATA